>NZ_JBHWEN010000015.1:0-178399 GCF_042734215.1 Kitasatospora sp. NPDC059673
GGCCGGTGGCGAACAGCAGCCACCGGCCGGGCGCGGCCGTTGAGCCGACGAGGCGTCAGGCGATCGAGAAGTCGTCGCCGTAGACCGCGCCCTGGCCGTACCAGCCGTGCAGGTAGACCGTGACGGTGCCGCTGGCGCCGGTGGTGAACGGGATGGTCAGCTTGGTCCAGGAGGTGCCGTTGGCCCAGGAGGAGGCGGTGGCGCCGCCGCTGACCCCGGCGTAGGCGTACGGGCCCTGGACCCAGGCGGTCAGGGTGTACGCGTGGTTCGGGGCGAGGGTGACGCTCTGGCCGCACTCGCCGGTGGTGCCGGCGGTCGGGGTGACCTGGAGGGCCTTGGAGCCGCCGTGCACCGGGCTGCCGACGACGGCGGCGCCGCTCTGGCAGGTCCACGGGGTGAGGCTGCCGCTCTCGAAGTCACCGTTGACCAGCCCGGCGGGCGGGGTGACGCCGGTGACGGTCAGCGCGTACGTCGCGGTGTGGGTCCGGCCCGCGCCGGTGCCGGTGACGGTCAGGTTGTAGGTGCCGGGCGCCGCCGAGGCGGTGGTGGTGATGTTCAGCGTGGCGGAGCCGCCGGCGGTGACGCTCGCCGGGCTGACGGTGGCGGTGACGCCGGCCGGGGCGCCGGAGACCGACAGGCCGACGGTCTGGGCGGTGCCGGAGGTGACGGCGGTGCTGACCGTGCTGGTGGCGGAGGAGCCGGCCTGCACGCTGCCCGCGGCGGGGGAGAGCGCGAGCGAGAAGTCGGAGGCGGTGGTGCCGCCGGTGACGGTCAGGGTGTACGTCGCCGAGTGGGTGCCGCTCGCGCCGGTGCCGGTCACGGTCAGCGGGTAACTTCCGTTCGCCAGCGCCGAGGTGGTGGAGATGTTCAGCGTGGCGGAGCCGCCGGCGGTGACGGTGGAGGAGCTCAGCGAGGCGTTGAGGCCGGGCACCGGCTGGGTGGCCACCGTCAGGTTGACGCTCTGCGCGGAGCCGGAGGTGACGGCCGTGTTGACGGTCGCCGAGGTGGCGGAGCCCGCCGTGACCGAGCCGGTGGCCGGGCTCAGCGCCAGCGAGAAGTCGTTCGCGGGGGTGGTGGAGCTGGTGAACTGCGAGAAGATGTGGCTGAAGTCCCACTTGTTCTGCGCGATGCCCGAGCAGTCGTCACGCCCGCCGGTGCCGGGGCAGCCGCCGTTGTCGCGCTGCAGCGCCCAGAAGGACAGCGTGTTGATGCCCTTGGCGACGGCCCAGTTGTAGACCGCGGTGGCGTTGGCGACGGTGAAGGTCTCGGCGGCGCCGAAGTCGTCGATGCCCGGCATCTCGATGATGCCGATCATGCCCCAGATCTGGGCGGCGGTCTTGCTCGGGTACAGCTTGGCCAGTTGGTTGTACAGGCCCTGCGCGGAGGTCTGGGTGTCCGCGGCCATGTCGTGCGGCTGGTTGTCGTAGTAGTCGAAGGTCATCATGTTGACGACGTCGATGCGCGCGTTGTTGGTGACGGCGTTCTTCAGCACCGCGAGGCCGCTGGAGGCCAGGCCGGTGGTGGTGGTCGGCAGGGTGTAACTGAACTGGATGGAACGGCCGTTGGCGGCGGCCCAGTCCTCGACGATCTTGATCGCCTTGTTGCGGCGGTCGATGCCGGCCGTGTTGGTCAGCGAGTTGTCCTCGATGTCCAGGTCGATCCGGGAGACGTCGTAGGTGGTGATGACGTTCTCGAACTGGGCGGCGATCTGGTTGACGTCGGTGCACGAGTCGGCCATCTCGGTGCCCGTGTTGTCGGCGGTGTAGCCGCCGAAGGACGGGATCACGTCGCCGCCGTTCGCACGGATGGTCGCGATGTCGGCGCCGAAGACGGAGCTGGACACCGGCATCGAGGTGTCGCCGTTCCACAGCGCAGTGCAGGAGCCCTTGGTGGCGGCCTGCAGGAACGCCATGGTGAGGTGCTTGGCACCGGACTGGGAGGCCAGCGCGGCCGGGCTCTCGCCCGTCCAGGACTCGAAGTACGGGGCGAAGACGTGCTGCGGCAGCGGGGTGGCGGCCTGCGCGGGGGCGGAGATCAGCCCCAGCGAGGCGGCCGCCATCGCGCCCGTGGCGAGCAGCGCTTGGAGTGGTCGGTGAAGGCGCATCGAGGCTCCATCAGGCATGGGAGGACGGCCTCGTGCCGCAATTCGGGCACGGGGCAAGGGCGTTCGGCCTGGTACAGGGAGTGCCGGGGTGGTGCGGGGCGTACGAAGCCCCGGCCGGTGGTCACACCCCCACGATGCGTTCCGGTCGGGAAGAACAACGCTCCCATGGTTGGTCTGGACCACTCATCTGTCAAGACTCCCAACTGTCCGTCCCACCTGGTGTCCTGACATGCCGCCGGCCCCGCACCCGGCGCTTCGGGGTGCGGGGCCGGCGGGCGGCGCGGTCAGTTCAGGCCGTTGCTCTTCAGCCAGTCCTTGGCGACCGCCGACGGGTCCTCCTTGTCCACCGCGACGCGCTTCATCAGCGCTGTCAGCCCGGCGGTGTCCAGCTTCGCGGAGACGGCGTTGAGCGCCGCTGCCCCGGTGGGGTCGATGCCCGTCTTGCTCACCAGCGGGGTGACGTTCTGCGAGCTGAACAGGTTCTTCGGGTCGCTCAGCGAGACTAGCTTCAGCTGGACGATCTTCGGGTCGGTGGTGAACACGTTGCCGACCTGGACGGTGCCGTCCTTGAGCGCGTTGGCCGTGGTGTCGGCGGTCGGCTTCCACTCCTTGAAGGTGAGCCCGTACACGTCCTTGAACTGCTGCTCCCGCCGCGACTTGAACTCCGGCGGGCCGCCCACCACCAGGTCCTGCGCCTTGCCCGCGAGATCGGCGATCGACTTCACACCCAGCCGGTCGGCGCTCTCCTGGGTGATCGTCAGCGAGTCCTTGTCCTCGGCCGGCGCCGAGTCCAGTATGCCCAGCCCGGCCGGCAGCTTCGAGGCCAGCTCGCTGTTCACCGCCTCCTTGCCGGTCGCCGTCGACTTGGGGTCCAGGTAACCCAGCAGCGCGCCGTTGTACTCCGGCAGCACCGTCAGCGCGCCGGACTGCAACTGCCCGTACAGCACCTCCCGGCTGCCGATGTTGAACTTCTCCTCGACCTTCACCCCCTTGGCCTGCAGCGCCTGCGAGTAGATCGACGCCAGCAGCACGTTCTCCGGGAAGTTCGCCGAACCGACCACCACGGTCTTCCCCGAACCGCCGGGCGCGGCAGGGGACTTCGCGGCCAACGGGTCGCCCCCGCCGGAGGAGGAGCAGGCCGCCGCGCCGAGCAGCAGCACGGCGACGGCGACAGCGGTTCTGACCGGACGGGACGTCATATCGAATCCTTTGCCAGTGCGGGCAGGCCCGCGGGTTCGTCAACATGGGCGGTGCGCGCGCCGCGCGGCGTCGCGTACCGGATGAGCAGGGCGAAGAGGAGCTGGACGGCGACGGCGAGCAGCACCACCAGGAGGGCGCCGCCGACGGTGGTGGGGAAGCTGCGGGTGGCGAGGCCGTCGATGACGTAGCGGCCGAGGCCGCCGAGGCCGACGTAGGCGGCGACGGTGGCGGTGGCGATCACCTGGACGGCGGCGGTGCGGGCACCCGCGAGCAGGGTGGGCAGAGCGGACGGGAGACAGACCTGGAAGAGCGTCTGCGGGTGGGTGAGGCCGATGCCGCGGGCCGCGTCGCGGACGTCCGGGTCGGTGCCGCGGATGCCCTCGGCGGCGGCCACCAGCAGCGGTGGCGCGGCGAGCGCCGTCAGCGGGAGCAGCACCGCGGTGTCGCCGACGCCCGCGAGCAGCACCGCCAGCGTGACCAGGCCCAGGGTGGGCAGCGCGCGGGCGATGCCGGTCAGCGCGGTGACCAGGAACAGGCCGCGCCCGGTGTAGCCGATCAGCAGGCCCAGCGGCACCGCGAGCAGCGTGGCGAGCGCCAGCGCCTCGGCGGAGAACGCCAGATGCTCCAGGACCCGGTTGAGGATCGAGTCCGGCCCGGACCGGTGCGCCGGGTCGGCGAAGAAGTCGTGCAGCCAGCCGAACCAGTTCACCGCGCCACCCCCGTCGCCCACGGCGCGAGCAGGCGGCGGGCCGCGACCAGCAGCAGGTCGCAGACCAGCGCCAGCAGCGCCACCAGCACGATCCCGGCCAGGATCGGGGTCGGGAAGGTCCGCTGGAAGCCGTCCACGAACAGGTAACCGAGCCCGCCCCGGCCGACCAGCGCGCCGACCGCCGCCAGCGAGATCGAGGACACCGCGGCCACCCGCAAGCCCGCTATCAAGTACGGCACGGAGGCCGGGAGCTCGACGGCGGCCAGCCTGCGCCACGGTCCGTAGCCCATCGCGGTGGCGGCCTGCCGCACCGGCTCCGGCACCGCCCGCAGCCCGTCCACCGTGGTCGGCAGCAGCACCGCCAGCGCGTAGAACGTCAGCGGCACCATCACGGTCTCCCGGGTGGCCAGCCCCGTGTACGGGATCAGCACCACGAACACCGCCAGCGAGGGCAGCGCGTACACCACGTTGAACACCGCCGCGAGCGGCTGGTACAGCCGGGGAAAGCGCGTGCAGGCCAGGCCCAGCGGCACCGCCAGCAGCAGTCCGATCAGCACCGGGACGAGCGCGATCACGGCGTGGTCGCCCGTCAGACCGGCCAGGTAGCCCAGGTGGTCGCCGAGCCAGTGCCAGCGCACCAGCGGCTCACCGTCCAGCATGGTTCACCTGCGCCCCCGAATCCTGCGACCCGGAATCCTGCGACCCGGAATCCTGCGACCCGGAATCCGGCGCCCCGGAATCCTGCGCCTCGGAATCGTGCGATCCCGAACCGTGCGCCCCCGACTCGGCGAGCGCGGCCACCACGGCGGCCCGGCTCGCGGTGCCGATCGCCCGGCCGTCGGCGTCCACCGCCACGGCGTGGCCCGAGGGGGCCAGCACCGCCGCGTCCAGCGCCGAGCGCAGATTGTCCCGGTACGGGGCGAACACCGGCACCGGGTGGCGCCGGTCGCCCCGCACCCAGTGCTCCGGACGGCCGTCCCGGTCCAGCGTCAAGGTCCAGTCCTCGTAGGCGGGTTCGAGCTTGGCGAGCGGGACGTCGGCGGCCGGGCGCAGGCCCAGGCCGCGCAGGCCCCGGTCCCGGCCCAGGAAGGCGGCCACCCCGGCGTCCGCCGGTGCGGTCAACAGGGTGTGCGGGTCGGCGAGTTGGGCGATCTCGCCGTGCTCGCGCAGTACCACCACCCGGTCGCCGAGTCGCACCGCCTCCTCGATGTCGTGCGTCACGAACAGCACTGTCTTGCCCAACTCGGCCTGCAGGCGCAGCAGTTCCTCCTGCAGCCCGGCGCGCACCAGCGGATCGACCGCGCTGAACGGCTCGTCCATCAGCAGCACCGGCGGATCCGCCGCCAATGCCCTTGCCACGCCCACCCGTTGCTGCTGGCCGCCGGAGAGCTGCGCCGGGTAGCGGCGGGCGGTCTCCGGCGGCAGGCCGACCAGTTCCAGCAGCTCCGCCGCCCGGGCCCGGGCCCGCTTGCGATCCCAGCCGAGCAGCCGGGGCACGGTGGCCACGTTGTCGATCACCCGGCGGTGCGGGAACAGCCCGGCCTGCTGGATGACGTACCCGATGCCGCGCCGCAGCCGCGCGGCCGGCAGGGTGGCGACGTCGGTGCCCTCCAGCAGGACCCGGCCGCCGGTCGGCACCACCATCCGGTTGACCATCCGCAGGATGGTGGTCTTGCCGCAGCCGGACGGACCGACCAGGACCGTGGTGCGGCCCGCCGGTACGTCGAGGTCCAGGCCTCGGACGGCAACCGTGCCGTCGGGGTGGCGCTTGGCGGCGCCCTCGAATCTGATCACGGAAGGGTCCTAGCGATGGCCGAGCGAATTATCGAACACTGATCTGAATACGTCTGTCCGGCTTCCCGTGCGTCAGTCACCGCAAACCTTGATCCACCGAACGGGTGGGCAGGCCGGCCGCCGCCCAGGCCACGAACCCGCCGTCCAGGTCGGTCGCCCGGAACAGGCCCAACTCGCGTAGCGAGGCTGCCGCGAGAGAGGAGGCGTAGCCCTCCGAGCAGACTACAATCCACCGCACGTCATGTCCGGTTGCTTCGGGAATCCGGTGACTGCCCGTCGGGTCGAGCCGCCACTCCAGCACGTTGCGTTCGATGATCAGCGCTCCCGGAATCTCACCCTCCCGGGCGCGCTGTGCGGCCGGACGGATGTCCACCAGCCGGGCACCGGCCGCCACCGCCGCCCGGGCCTGCTCCGGGCCCGGCCGCTCCAGCCCCACGCGGGCCCGGGCCACCAGCTGATCCACCGTCGTCACCACTGCTCCGGTCCTTCCGTCGCCGTCCGCACCAGGCCGCCGGCCCGCAGCTCGTACCGGGACATCCCGCTCAGCGGCGGCGAGTACGCGTGCAGGGTCACCGCCGGCCCCGGCGAGGTGTTGCGGACATCGTGCAGGTACTGCGGCCCGAACGCCCGCTCGGCGCCCGCCGTGAGGCGACGCGAGGTCAGGCCGTGCTCCGGGCCGGCCAGCGCCAGCTCCTCCAGCTCGCCCAGCGCCACCGCGAACGCCCCGCGCGAGCCGCCGTGGTCGTGGAACCCCGTCGACTGCCCCGGCAGCCAGCTGATCAGCCACACCTCGTGGTCCTGCGCCAGCTCCAGGCGCTCGTACCAGCGGTCCCCGGCGGACAGCCGTACCCGGTGCAGCCATTGATCCGGGCGCTCGGCCAGATCACGGACGATCCGGCGCAGCGCGTTCGGCGACAGCGGGGGGCGGGCGGGGGCATCGAGAACGGGTGCGGCCGGGGCGGTGGGCATGGGTCTCCTCCGGGGAGTGCCGGGGCGGCCGTCGCCGGAGTTCGGCGGACGGCGGACTGCGGGAACGGGACGGCGGGAGTGCAGGTGGGCGTACCGCCGGACGGGCGATACGGGGGTGCCGCGCGGGGTCGCACGACGGCCCTGGCTCGACTCACAGGGCCGCGCGGAAGTCACCCGGGGTTACGCGGGCAAGGTCAACAGGCACACATGTCGCTCGCCTGGCGTCGCAGATCGACGTGCAGGCGGCAGACCAGGAAGGTGCCGGGATTCATGCCGCCGATGCTTCAGGACGCGGTGGCGGCGCGTCAAGTTCCGCCGCGCAGGTGGTCGGATGGTGAGCGGATCCGTCTCACGTGATGGGAAAGGCCCACGGCCCGCACTCCGGGGAGAGCACGGGCCGCAGGGGATCTCAGTTGTCCTGGCCGGCGTCCTCGTCGGCCTGGGCGGCGGCGCTGTCCGCCGCGTCCACCTTCTGCTGCATCTGCTGGACCTGCGAGCTGTCCGGCCCGTCGGCGGGCGCCGAGGTCGGGCCGCAGGCCGTCAGCAGGGCCGCCGAGGCCAGCGCGAGCGCGGCCAGCGCGGCAGCCGCGAAGGTGGGGCGAGGGGTCACTTGGCCGCCGCCGGGGCGTTCTTCGCGCACCAGTCCGCGACCGACTTCAGGTCCGCCTTGCGGGTGTCCAGGGTGGACACCAGGGCGCGGCGGGCCGTCAGCCGGTCGTTCAGGTACTTCTCGATCTCGGTGTGGCCGGCCTTCTTGGCGTTGTCCACCCGCTGCTCCAGGCGGGCGATCGAGCCGTTCACGCTCGCGTCGCCGTGCAGCCGGGTGAGCGCCTGGTCGAGCTTCTCCTCGGTCTTCGGCAGTCGCTTGCAGATCGACTTCGCCCCGTCGCCCTTCGGCGCCGACCCGCTCGCCGCCTGCGCGGGCCCCGCCGCCAGCAGCGCGCCCGCCAGCGCGAGCACCCCGGCCGCGGCGACCGTCCGGTTGATCCGCATGGCATTCCCCTTCCCACGTGCCTTTCACGGCCGGACCGCCCGGCCGCGCCCGCGACCGTACGGGGGCTTCTTGTGGAAACCCTGTGGAACGCCGGCCCGCTCAGGAAGCTTTGCCCGGGGGTTGCTCCGGTGCGGTCAACCAGGCGCGGGGAGCCGGGAGTTCGGGCACGGGGGCGTGGTCGCGGAGCAGCGGGAGGCGGAGCTCCAGGCGGCAGCCCGGGGGGTCGGGGCGGGTGGTGGCGGTGACGGATCCGCGGTGCAGGGCAGCCTGTTGGGCGACCAGGGTGAGGCCGAGGCCGGAACCCGGGCTGTCCGGGCGGCGGTGGAAGCGGTGGAAGACGGCGGCGCGTTCGGCGGGCGGAATGCCCGGGCCGCGGTCGTCTACGGTGAGCCGCGCGGCGGTGCCCTCGATCCGCAGCCGGACGTCCACCTCGGCGGGCCGCTCCTCGGTGCCGCCGTGCACGGCCGCGTTGCCCAGCAGGTTGTCGAGCAGGATGCGCAGGCCTGACTCCCAGCCGAACACCCGCGCCTCCGCCGGGAGTTCGGTGCGGAAGACGGCCTGCGGGTGGCGGCGGCGGGCCTGTTCGACGGCGGCGTCGACCAGTTCGGCGAAGTCCACCGGGGCGAACGCGGACAGCTCCACCAGGTCGCCCCGGGCCAGCGTGGACAGAGCGCTCAGCAGGTCCGCCGTGCGGGCGTGGTCCTGCCGCAACTCGGCCAGGATCTCGGCGCGTTCGGCCTGCGGCAGGTCCGGGTGCGCGGCCAGCACGTCCAGGTTGGTGCGCAGGCTCATCAGCGGGGTGCGCAACTCGTGCGAGGCGGCGGAGGAGAACGACCGCGCGGTGTCCAGGGCCTGCGCGGTGCGGGCCGCCTGCTCGTCGTAGCGGGACAGCAACAGGGCGATCGTGCCGGAGAGTTCGTCCACCTCCGCGGTGCCCGTCCGGGCGTGCGCGAACACCGCGTGCCCGGTCCGCGGGTCCAGCGCGGCCGCCCGGCGGCCCAGGCGGCGCAGCGGCAGGGTGGCGTGTTCGGCCAGGGCGAAGGCGATCAGCCCCGAGAGCGGCGCCGCCAGCAGCGCCACCAGCAGCACCCGCTGCCGCACCGCCCGCAGTTCCTCGGCCGGCTGGCCGGCGGGGGAGAGCACCCACAGCGTGCCGGTGGTGTCCCCGCTGTTCAGCCTCACCGTCAGGACGCGCCAGGCGCTGCCCCGTTCGTGGACCGTCACGGTGCCGCCGGCGGGCAGGAGTTGAGGGTCCTCGGGCTGCGATCCGGCCGCGAGCAGGACGGTGCCGTCGGCGGCGGTGACGCGGACGCCCGCGTCCAGGGCGGCGTCCAGCATCTTGCGCTGCTGGTTCTGCTCGGCCTTCGGTCTGCCCTTGGCGCCGGCGGCCAGCAGGGCGCGGGCGTTCGGGAGCAACGCGGCCGCGCGGTCGCCCAGTTGGGTGTCCTGGCGGCGGTGCAGGTCGGCGTTGACCAGCGGCAGCAGCAGGGCCGCGGCGGCGGCCACCAGCAGCGGAACCAGCAGCGCGGCGCCCAGCGCGATCCGGGTGGAGAGCTTCAACAGGAGCTTCTCTCGGCGGAGTTGGGGGTACGCAGGACGAAGCCGACGCCGCGCACCGTGTGGATCAGGCGGGGCCGCTGTCCGGACGCCTCCAGCTTCCGGCGCAGGTAGGAGACGAAGGTGTCGACGGCGTCGCTGCGGACGTCGAAGTCGTAGCCCCAGACCCTATCCAGCAGCAGCTCGCGGGAGAGCACGATGCCCGGGTTGCGGGCGAACTGGGTGAGCAGCTCGAACTCGCGCCGGGTGAGCCGGAGTTCCTCGTCCTCCCAGAACGCCTCGCGGGTCTCCGGGTGGATCCGCAGCGGGCCCACCCGGAGCAGGTCGGAGGGCTGCGGCGGGCGGCGGCGCAGCAGGGCGTGCAGGCGGAGCACCAGCTCCTCCAGCGCGAACGGCTTGACCAGGTAGTCGTCCGCGCCCGCCTGCAACCCGGCCACCCGGTCGGCGAGTTCGTCGAGCGCGGACAGCATCAGCACCGGGGTGTCGTCGCCGCGGGCCCGCAGCGTCCGGCACACCTCGGTGCCCGCCAGGCCCGGCAGTCCGACGTCGAGCACCATCACGTCCGGCGGCGCGTCCGTGAGCCGGGCGAGCGCGCTGGGCCCGTCCGCCGCGAGGGTCACGGCGAATCCGCTCAGCCGCAACCCCCGTTCCAGACTCCGCCGGATCGCCGCGTCGTCGTCCACCACCAGTACCCGCCCGACCATCCCGCCACCTCCGGGACGACTGTGGCACAGGGGCGGTGCGGCCCCGGACCCGGGTGGCGGCCTGCGGCTGCGCGGCGCCGGTTACGGCTGGTCGTCCCAGGCGAAGGCCGAGATGCGCCAGCCGTCGGGGGTGCGGACGAACTGGATGGTCTTGGTACCGCCGCCTTCGTAGGGTTCGCCGTCGAGCAGGCCGGACTTGCGGTACTCCAGCATGCGGCTGGCGATGGAGCCGGCGATTTCGGTGCGCTCGCTGGTCTCCCACTCGTGGAACTCGGTCAACCGGCCGCTGGAGAGCAGGAGTTCGCGGGGGGCGAGGAACTCTTCGAGGGTGAGGGTCTGGTAGCGGGGCTCGGTGATCACGATGATGCTTTCGGGGAGCATCAGGCGGCGCAGGCGGCCGGCGTCGGCGGGGCGGCCGTCGCGGTTGTCGAAGGCGTCGAAGAACTCGGCGGTGAGGCGGTCGAGTTCGGCCTTCACCTCGGGGAGCGGAAGCGGGAGCGACATGCGCCGAACAGTAACATTTTACTGTCGGCGGTGGGGGAAATGCCGGGGGCGGGCCCGTCGTCGAAGACGGACCCGCCCGGTCGATCAGTCAGAGGTCAGTGGCCGTAGATCAGTTGTCGCAGATCAGTGATCGCAGGTCAGCGGTCGCAGGTCAGCGGTCGGAGGTCAGTGGCGCTGCCCCTTGCGGCGCCACCAGAGCAGTCCGCCGCCGATGAGCAGCAGCAGGCCGGCAGCGGCCGCGGCCGGGACGGTGAGGTCCGAACCGGTCTCGGGCAGGCGCTCGCCCTTCGCGCCCTTCTCGCCCTTGTGGTGGGGCTTGCTGGGCTTGGGCTTCGGGGTGGGCGACGGGCTGACGACCGTCGGCCGCCGAGGTGCAGTGCCCGAAGTGGTCGGGCGCGGCCAGGTTGGTCAGCTTGGCGCCGCTCGGGATGTCCTGGTCGGCCGTGACCGAGTAGGTGAGCGTCACGGTGGCGCCGACCGGCAGGCTCAGGTCCCATGTCGACGCGCCATCGCGGCCGTCCTCCATTCGCTGTTCGGGAATGGCCGGATCGTAGGCTGACGAATTATCAACCAACGGATATTTCAGGCTGAACGGGGGCATGTCGGCGGAGCGTAAATCCCATTGCGTGGCGGCGCGACAGCAGATGAGGATCTCCATATGAGCTCTGTCATTCGTCATGTGACCGTGGACTGCCTCGACCCCTACACCCTCGGCTCCTTCTGGGCGCAGGTACTCGAACTGCCGCTGCAGGCCGAGGACTTCCCCGGAGACCCGGAGGCGCTGATCGCGGGCGCGAACCTGCTGTTCATCAGGGTGCCGGAGGCCAAGGCCGGCAAGAACCGGCTGCACTTCGACCTCCAGCCGCAGGACCGGACGCGGGCCGAGGAGGTCACCCGGCTGCTCGCCCTGGGCGCGACGCTGGTCGACGACCGGCGCAACGCGGACGGGACGGGCTGGGCCGTGCTGGCCGACATCGAGGGGAACGAGTTCTGCGTGGAGCGCAGCAAGGCGGAGCGCGAGAGCTGAGAGCGGCCCGGGCGGGGGCGGGCCGGGGAGCGCCGAATCCTTTTCGGTGCTCGTCCCCTCTTACGGGCACACGTACCGGCGGACGGCCGCCGGACGCGACAGCTCGGAGGGACTCCATGGTGGTGGCCATTGCCATCGGCGCCGGCGCGGTACTGCTCTGCACCTGCGCCCTCGTGCTCAAGTCGAAGCGGGGCAAGCGTGGTTGAGACGTCCTGGCCTCCCGAGGAGGTGATCGCCGCGGCCCGCTGCGGCGACCCGGACTCGATCGACGCGCTGGTGGCGGGCGCCCACCCGAAGGTGCGACGGTTCGCCCACTCGCTGTGCGCCAGCCCCGAGGACGCGGAGGACGCCGCGCAGGAGGCGCTGATCATCCTCTACCGGCGGATCGGCATGCTGCGGGCCACCGGCGCGCTCGCCTCCTGGCTGTTCCGGATCGTCCGCAACGAGTGCCTGCGGCGGATCCGCGTCGCACCGGGCGCACCCGAGGTGCCGGCCGGGTCGGCGGACTCCGCCGAGCAGGAGGCGCTGCGGCGGCTGGACACCGAACGGGTCGCGGCGGCGATCGCCGCGCTGCCCGCCGACCAGCGGCGGGTGCTGATCATGCGCGACCTGCAGGGGTACGGCGGCCGGGCGGTCGCGGAGGCGCTCGGACTGAGCACCGCCGCGATGAAGTCCCGGCTGCACCGCGCCCGGGCGGCCGTCCGGGCCGAACTCGGCGGCCCGCGATGAGCGGCCCGGCCGACTTCGCCAGCGCCACCCTGACGCGTCATCTGCTGCGCGGCGGGCTCGGGTTCGGGGCGATCGGCGCCGGGTTCGCGCTGCTTCCGGCGGCCGGGCCGGTCGCCCTGTTGCTGGCGCCGCTCGGACTGGTCGCGCTGCGCGGCTGCCCGATGTGCTGGGCGATCGGCCTGGCGCAGACACTCTCCCGGGGGCGGCTGCAACGGGAGTGCCGTGACGGGCAGTGCACGCTTCGGCGGAACTGAAACCCCGGCCGGCGGGGGAGGGCCGGGCTCATGATCGGATGAACGGGTGGATCGGCCGGGCGGGGGAACGGCCGCCGGTTCTGCACCGCAACTCGGAGGCGTTCGACCAGACTTCCTCACGTCGAACGCCCCCGAGCGGCGAGGAGCCAGCCGTCATGAGCCCAGCCAGCGCGCACCTCGCTCCCACCGGACCGGCGGCCGAACTGCTCGCCCGGACACCCGAATTGGCGCCGCACCCGCACGCCGCTGCGCTGCGCGACGAGATCGCGCACTGGCTCACCGCCACCGGCGTCCTGGACACGGCCACCGCCGCCCGCCGCCTCGACCGGGGCCACCTGGACCTCGCCGCCCGCAGCTGGGGCGACGTCCCCGCCGGGCCCGGGCTGCGGGCCGCCACCAAGTGGCTGGTGCTGACCCGGATCCTCGACGAGCACATCGAGCTGGGGTGGCCCGGCGAGCCGAGCGACACGGCCCGGCGGACCCTCGGCGCACTCCGGGCACTGACCGCCACCGGCCAGGTACCCGCCGCGCGGAACGAGGACAGCCCGGCGCTGGTGCGGGCGTTCGAGGGGCTCTGGCACGACAGCGCGGCACTCGCCGGACCCGAATGGCAGACCCGCTGCGCCGCCGACTTCCGTTCCCACCTGGACAGTTCACTCGCGCGGCTGGGCACCGGCGGTGCTATTCCGAGCGTCCCGCAGTACCTGACCCAGTACGGCCGCGACGGCGCGGTCCGGTGCGCGGGCCACTGGGTGGAACTCGCCCACGGCCTCGACCTGCCCGACCAGCTGCACCGCCACCCGCAACTCACCGACCTGCTGGCACGCTTCCAGCACCTGGTCTGCTGGGTCGGCGACCTCGCCGACGCCTCCGGGATGGTGCGCGCCCTGGAAGTCCACCGCGGCCTGCCGCCGCACGCCGCCGCCGCCCGGGTCGCCGAACTGTGCGCCGCCGAACTCACCACCCTGGAGTTCCTCGCCGACGGCATCGCCCGCGGCTCCCACTGGCCCACCCAAGTCCGCCGCCACGCCCAGGGGTTGGTCCGTCACGTGCACGCCCTGATCCGCTGCACGGCGACCGGGACGGGGCACGCGCAGGAGAGTTGACGGAAGGCGACCGGCCGGGTCGTCCTGCCCCTGTTCGACACCGGCGCGCTGCGCTTCGATGCCGAGCCGGTCGCCGTCGATCCGCCCGTCAGTGGTTGACGGTTGCGTCAGGATGCCTCGTCGAGGAGGAGGGCGAGCACGCCCACCAGGGTGGCGCTGCTGACGATTTCGCGGCGGGCCGTCATCGCGCGCAGGTCGGCGAGCGGGACCCATGCGATCCGGTCGGACTCGTTCTGTTCGGTGGGTGGGCCGGTGAACTCCGCCGGTTCGGCGCGGAAGACGAAGTGCTCGGAGTCGGTGATGCCCGCGGCCGGCTGGGCGTAGATCAGGGGGCGGACGTGCGACACCCGCCAGCCGGTCTCCTCCAGGGCCTCCCGGGCCGCCGCGGCCGCCGGGTCCTCACCCGGCTCGACCAGGCCCATCGGCAGCTCCCATGCCCAGGTGTCGGTGATGAACCGGTGCCGCCACAGCATCAGCACCTCGCTGCGGTCGTTGACCACCGCCGCCACCGCGAGGTGGCGCAGCTTCACCACGTGGTGCTCGAAGCGCTGCCCGTCCGGCAGTTCGACGTCCGCGACCCACACGTTCAGCCACGGATCCTGGTACACCGGGCGTTCCCCGTACACCTTCCACCGCACCCCGCCACCCCCTTCGTTCCCCGGACGGTACCGCAGCCCGCGTGCGGGTGCGGCCGGAACCGAACGGTTGCGCCAGTCGTCCTTGTGGGGGAGAAGCGCGACGGGATTGGCCCTCGTGGCGAAGGGCAGGAGAACGGCATGGGCATCGTCAGTTGGATCATCCTCGGGCTCCTCGCCGGAGCCATCGCCAAGCTGCTGCTTCCCGGCAAGGACCCGGGCGGCATCGTCATCACCACGCTGATCGGCATCGCCGGTTCGTTCATCGGCGGATGGCTGTCCTCGAAGTTCCTGCACAAGTCGATCAACGTGCACTTCTTCGACCTGCCGACCTGGATCTCCGCGATCGCCGGAGCCCTCGCCCTGCTCATCGTCTATCGGCTGCTGTTCGGCAAGTCACGCGACTGACGGACCGTCAACTCGGCCGATCCGGTGCCCCGATGAGCCTGCCGCTCACCGGGGCACCGCCGTTCCGCGGTCACAGCGGCGGCAGCGGCTCCTGTGCGGCCGACCAGACGGCCGGGACGCCGGACAGCCCGGTGCGGGCCGCGACCACGCCGGCGGCGATGGCGCAGGTGGTGTCCATGTCTCCCCAGCCGGCGACGGTGTGCCAGAGGGTTTCGACGAGGTCGTCCGGGTGGCCTGCGGCGGACCAGAGCGCGAACGGGACGGTGTCCTGCGCCGAGACCTGGTGGCCGGAGCCGAGCACCACCGCCGCGTGCCGGACGCTGCTCCCCGCCGGCAGCCGCGCGGCGATCCGCAGGCCGGAGCGCACCTCGGAGTCCGGCAGCAGCGCCGCCACCTCCTGAAGGAACTCCGCCCGGGGAGCCGCCGCGCCGCCGCGCGAACGCACCGCCAGCGCGGAGGCCAGCGCGACCGCCTGCGCACCGGCCACCGCCTCCGGGTGTGCGTGGGTGGCCCGGGCGGAGCGCCCGGCCTGCTCGGCGACCAGCGCCAGGTCGTCCGCGAACCACGCGCCGAGCGGCGCCACCCGCATCGCCGCACCGTTCCCGTGCGAGCCCTGCCCGCCGAACAGCGCGCCGGTGACCGCGAGATGGTCCTCACCCGCGTGCACCGCGCGCAGCACCTGGTGCATCGACGGCCCGTACTTGCGGTGCGGCACCGCCACGTACTCCTGCGCGAACTCCCGTGCCAGCGCGGCTGGTTCGACCTCGCCCCGGTCGCGCAGGTGGCGCACCAGGACGAGCGCCATCGCCGTGTCGTCCGTCCAGTGCCACGGCGCGGGCCTGGTCAGCCGGCCCGCGACCTCCGCCGACGCCTCGTCCACCGGCGGGTGGAACCAGCGATCGCCGAAGGCATCGCCAAGCGCCAGGCCGTGCAGGCTGTCGAGGGCGGGCGGCGGGACGGGGGACGGCATGGTGACTCCTCGCGGGAACGGGTGGACGCCGCTGATTCTCGCCTCCCGGAGGGCCGTCCGGCGAACCGATTTCGACGCCGGTGGCAGCGCGGGCTCCGGTGTCACCCCTTGGACGGGGGTTCGCTCGATCGTGGGCGATTCGCGCTGCCGATCCGCCCCCGCAGGTCCACAGTGGGAGACGGACGCGCTCGGAGATCGCGTCCCGCTCGCCGTGCCAGGCCCGGGTTTCGCGGCCGTTCCACGGCCTTGACGACGGGTGGAGCGACGAGTGCGCGGACGGTGGGCACCTCGCCGGGAGCTGATCGGATCTTCTAGGCTCGCTTCCCGGTCCCTGCCGCGGCGCCCGTCCGTGCCGAGGAACAGAGACCGACGTCCCCGGACCCCGGGCCGAGCCGGGGTCGCGGACCGAGCGAGGAGGACGCAGTGCTGCCCAGTCCCAGGTCGAATCGCACACCACGGCCCAGCCCGAAGCCGCAACAGATCCCCGCGACGCCCGTCCCGGCCATACCTCCCAGTGCCCCGCGCCCCACCGGGGGTGAACGGTGAGCCGCCATACCGTGGCCCCCGAGCCACATCCCGCCACCCCCTCCGCCATCGACGAACTCCCGGTCACCGCACCGACCTTGGCCACCGCCGCACTACCGGGCCTGCCCCACACCCTGACCAGCAGGGCCCGCACCCTCACCGCCGCCGTCCGCAAGCGCTGCGCAGACCTCGCCCGGATCGAAACCCCGTCCGGCGACGCGCCCCGGCTGAACACCCTCGCCGAAGAGCTCGCCACCGGCTACACCGCCACCGGCGCCACCGCCACCCGCGAGAGCTGCGCCCACGGCGACCACCTGGTCCTCGACTGGCCCGGCCGGCACGAAGAGCTCCCGCACCTGCTGGTGGTCGGCCACCACGACACCGTCTGGCCCGTCGGCACCCTCACCGACTGGCCCGTCGAGGAGAAGGACGGGCGCCTCACCGGCCCCGGCATCCTCGACATGAAAGGCGGACTCGCCCTGCTGGAAGGCGCGTTCGCACTCCTCGCCGACCTCGGCCAACGCCCGCACCGACCCGTGCGGATGCTCGTGGTCTCCGACGAGGAGATCGGCAGCCCCGACGGCCGCCGCCTGTTCGAACGGCACCTGCGCGGCGCCGCCGCCGTCCTCGGACTCGAACCCGGCCACCCCGACGGCCGCCTGAAGACCGCCCGCCGCGGCTCCGCCCGGGTCCGGCTCACCGTCACCGGACGCGAGGCGCACGCCGGCAACGACGCCGCCGAGGGCATCTCCGCGATCGACGAACTCATCGACCAGTTGATCACCGTCCGCGGCCTCGGCCGGCAGCCCGGCACCGAACTCAATGCCGGACGCCTCGACGGCGGCACCCGCGCCAACGTCGTCGCCGGCCGCGCCGAAGCCGAGATCGGGCTGCGCTTCGCCACCACCGAGGCCCAGCGCCGCACCCTCGACACGCTCGCCCACCTGACCGCGAACCGGCCCGGCGCGAACGTCTCCACCGAGGTGCTGTCCTCGCGGCCGACCTGGCCCGAACGCACCGCGAATCCGCTGCTGCGGCACGTCCGCTCGCTCGCCGCCGCGCTCGGCCAGCACCTCGACGGGGCGCCGGCGGGCGGGGCGGGGGACACGAACCTCGCCGGCGCGAGGGGTCTGCCGACGCTGGACGGGCTCGGGGCGGTGGGGGGCGGGCCGCACGCCCGGCACGAGCACCTGCGGATCGACCAACTGGGGTCGCGGATCGCTCTGTTGGCAGCGCTGTTGGCTGTGCCGTTGCCGCGACTTCGCTGAGAGGGGGTGGGGGGCGGGGAGAACTGCGCGACAAGCGCTCACCACGTCCGCAAGGTCGCGATCAAGTGCAGGTCATTGTCCTGCGTCGCGATCTTGCGGACGGGGTGCCTTCCGCTTCGCGCAGTTCCCCCGCGCCCCTGGTGGTGCCTCTCCCTGTTTTCGTGCTCTCGCTGGTTGTGCACTCCCTGGTTGTGCTCTCCATGCTTGTCAGGGGGTCCCCGGTGTGTACAGAATGGAACCGACCGAACGGTCAGTCGGGAGGTGGGTGGTGGAGGCGAGCGCGGAGGCGCAGTCGCGGTTCGATGCGGTGATCGCCAATGAGCAGCGGGTGGAGCCCCGGGACTGGATGCCGGAGGCCTACCGGGCGACGCTGGTGCGGCAGATCGCGCAGCATGCCCACTCGGAGATCATCGGGATGCAGCCGGAGGGCAACTGGCTGACCCGGGCGCCGTCGCTCAGGCGCAAGGCGATCCTGTTGGCGAAGGCGCAGGACGAGGCCGGGCACGGGCTGTACCTGTATGCGGCGGCGGAGACCCTGGGCGTGGACCGGGCCGAGCTGACCGAGAAGCTGATCGACGGGCGGCAGAAGTACTCGTCGATCTTCAACTACCCGACGCTGACGTTCGCGGACGTCGGCGTGATCGGCTGGCTGGTGGACGGCGCGGCGATCTGCAACCAGGTGCCGCTGTGCCGGTGCAGCTACGGGCCGTACGCGCGGGCGATGGTGCGGATCTGCAAGGAGGAGTCCTTCCATCAGCGGCAGGGCTACGAGTTGCTGATGACGCTGATGGCCGGCACCGAGGCGCAGCGGCGGATGGTGCAGGACGCGGTGGACCGCTGGTGGTGGCCGTCGCTGATGATGTTCGGCCCGCCGGACGGGGCCTCGCCGAACAGTGAGCGGTCGATGGCGTGGCGGATCAAGCGGCACAGCAACGACGAGCTGCGCCAGCGCTTCGTGGACATGACCGTCCCGCAGGCCGAGCATCTCGGCGTCACGCTGCCGGACCCGGCGCTCGCCTGGAACGAGGAGCGCGGCGGCTGGGACTTCGGCGAGCCGGACTGGTCGGAGCTGATGCAGGTGATCAAGGGCCGGGGCCCGTGCAACGCGCAGCGGATCGAACGGCGGCGCGCCGCCCACGAGGACGGTGCCTGGGTGCGTGAGGCGGCGTCGGCGTACGCGGCCAAGCACACGGCGCGGAAGGGGAGTTCGGAATGAGCGGGGAGAGGGCGTCCTGGCCGCTGTACGAGGTGTTCGTACGGCCCCGGCGCGGGCTGAACCACGTACATGTGGGGTCGTTGCACGCGGCCGACGACAGGATGGCGCTGTTGGCGGCCCGGGACCTGTACACCCGGCGCAATGAGGGGGTGAGCCTGTGGGTGGTCCGCTCGGACGCGATCACCGCGTCCAGCCCGGACGAGCAGGACCCGTTCTTCGCGCCGAGCGGGGACAAGGTGTACCGGCACCCGACGTTCTATCCGATCCCCGAGGACGTTCCGCACATCTGACGCTCCGTCAATCATTCAGCAGGGAAGGCGACATGACCGACGACCACGTGTACCTCTCACTGGCCGACGCCGCCGGGGAGCCGGACGGCGAGGCCCGCTGGGCCTACGGCACGGGGTTCGCCGATCCGCTGCTGGGCGTGGACGCCGCGCCGCCGCCGGGGATCGACCCGGCGGACCTCGCGGCGTACTGCCTGATGCTGGGCGACGACGTGCTGGTGCTGTCCCAGCGGCTGATCCAATGGGTCACCCGGGCACCGGAGTTGGAGGAGGAGGTGGCGCTCGCCAACCTCGGCCTCGACCTGCTCGGGCAGGCCCGCCGACTGCTCACCCGGGCCGGGCAGCTGGACGGCACCGGCCGCAGCGAGGACGAACTCGCGTACTGGCGCGAGGACTTCGAGTACCGCAACGTGCGCCTGGTGGAGCTGGAGAACGACGACTTCGCGCAGTGCGTGGCCCGGCTGCTGATGTTCGCCACCGCCCGCGAGGAGCTGTACCGCCGGCTGGCCGAGCATCCGGACCCGGTGCTGGCGGCCGTCGCGGCGCTGGGCGTCAAGGAGTTGGCGTACCACCGGGAGTACGCGCAGTCCTGGGTGCTGCGGCTCGGCGACGGGACGGAGTACTCGCGCCGGCGGATGCAGGACGCCTTGACGGCGCTGTGGCCGTGGCTGGACGAGCTGTTCACCCCGCACGAGGTCGAAGTACGGCTCGGCGTAAACCCGTTGGAGCTGCGCGAACCCGTACTGACAAGCCTGGCAAAGGTGTTGGGGGAGGCCACGCTCAGCGTGCCCGAGACCGCGCCGCAGGCGTACGTCAACGGCAGGGCCGGACGGCACGGCGTGCACACCGAGGCGCTCGGCCCGCTGCTGGCGGAGCTCCAGGTGGTGGCCCGGGCGCACCCGGGGGCGACATGGTGACCACCGTCGAACGGGCCCGGGAGGTCGCGGCCGCAGTGCCCGACCCCGAACTGCCCATGCTCACCCTGGCCGACCTCGGCATCCTCGCCGACGTCGAGGAGCACGACGGGACGGTCACCGCCTGGCTCACGCCCACCTACTCCGGCTGCCCCGCCGTCGCCGAAATGGCCGGCGACGTGGCCCGGCGGCTGCGCGCGGCCGGCTTCGAGCAGGTCGAGGTCCGGCTGCGGATCGACCCGCCGTGGTCCAGTGACCGGATCAGCGCGGAGGGCCGCCGCAAGCTGGCAGAGTCGGGCATCGCCCCGCCGACTCCCGGGGGCCTCCTGACGCTCGGCCCGACCCGGCTGGCCGTGCCCTGCCCGCAGTGCGGTTCCACCGACACCGAGGAGCTCTCCCGGTTCGGCTCCACCGCCTGCAAGTCGCTGTGGCGGTGCCGCAGTTGCCGCGAACCCTTCGACCGGATCAAGGAGATCTGATGGCCGCCCGCCGCCCGCAGTTCCACCCGCTGCCGATCGGCAACCTGGAACGGCTCTGCGAGGACGCCGTCGCGGTGACCTTCGACGTACCGCCCGCGCTGGCCGAGGAGTTCACGTTCAAGCCCGGGCAGACGCTGACACTGCGCCGGATCGTCGACGGGGTGGACGAGCGCCGCTCGTACTCGCTGTGCTCGCCGGTCGGCGGGCCGCTGCGGATCGCCGTCCGCGAGGTGCCCGGCGGGCTGTTCTCGCACTGGCTGGTCGGCGAGGCCGCGATCGGCGAGATGATCGAAGTCCTGCCGCCCAGCGGGGCGTTCACCGCCGATCCGGCCGAACCCGGCGAGCACGTGCTGATCGCCGCGGGCTCCGGCATCACCCCGATGCTGTCCATCGCCGGCTCCGTGCTGGCCGGCCACCCCGACTCGCGGGTCACCCTGCTGTACGGCAACCGGCGCAGCGACACGGTGATGTTCGCCGACGAGCTGGCCGATCTGAAGGACCGCTATCTGGGCCGGTTCCAGCTGGTGCACGTGCTGTCCCGGGAGAGCCGGGACGCCGAACTGCTCAGCGGCCGGCTCGACCCCGACCGGGTCAAGGCGCTGCTGGAGGCGCTGGTGGACGTCCCCGCCGTGGACCACTGGTGGTTGTGCGGGCCGTTCGGCCTGGTGGCGGACGCCAAGACCCTGCTGGCCGAACTCGGCGTCCCCGCCGGGCGGGTGCACCAGGAACTGTTCCACGCCGAGGACGAGCGGGCCGAGGAACGCCACCTGGAACCCGTCCCCGACGCCGGAGCCAGCGAGGTCACGCTCGTGCTCGACGGCCGCTCCAGCACCCTCGCCCTGCCGCGCGACCGCTCCATCCTGGACGGTGCCCAACGCGCCCGCCCCGACCTGCCGTTCGCGTGCAAGGGCGGTGTCTGCGGCACCTGCCGCGCCCTGCTGTGCGAGGGCAAGGTCGAGATGCGGCGCAACTTCGCGCTGGAGGAGTCCGAACTGGCCGCCGGCTACGTCCTCACCTGCCAGGCCCGCCCGGTCTCCGACCAGGTCACCGTGGACTACGACCGGTAACTGCCGTCAGACGGCCGCGGGTTGAGTGGCCGGTTGGGCGGCGGGTTGAGTGGCCGGTCGGGCGGCGGGTTGAGCCGCCGCTCGGTCGCGCAGCAGGTGGACGACCTCGTTGACCGCTGCGCGGCCGGCCCGGTTGGCGCCGACGGTGGACGCCGAAGGCCCGTAGCCGAGCAGGTGGATGCGCGGGTCGTCGGTGACGCGGGTGCCGGTCATCCGGATGCCGCCACCCGGGCCGCGCAGGGCGAGCGGCGCAAGATGGGTGAGCTCGGCGCGGAAGCCCGTCGCCCAGATGATCACGTCCACCGCCAACTCCCGGTCGCCCCAAACGACTCCGTGCTCGGTGAGGCGGTCGAACATCGGGCGGCGGTTCAGCACACCCAGCGCCTCGGCCCGGCGGTAGGCGACGCTCGGGCCGAGACCGGTGACCGAGACCACGCTGCGCACCGGCAGGCCCGCAGCCACCCGCTCCGCGACCTTGGCGACCACCTCGCGGCCGAACTCCGGGGTGAACGGCCCCTGGTGGACCACCGGCGGGGTACGCGTCACCCACACCGTCTCCGCGACCTCGCCCACCTCGGACAGCACCTGGATCGCCGAGGCCCCGCCACCGACCACCAGCACCCGCTGCCCGGCGAACTCCGCCGGGCCCCGGTAGTCCGCGTAGTGCAGCTGACGGCCCGCGAAGTGCCCCGGATAGCGCGGCAGGAACGGCCGCGTCCAGGTACCGGTGGCGTTCAGCAGAGCTTGGGTGACCCAGCTGCCGGAGTCGGTCTCCACCAGCAACCGCCCGTCCGGCCGGTCACGCACCGCCAGGACCTTCACCGGGCGCACCACGGGCAGGGCGTGCTGCGCCTCGTACGCGGCGAAGTAGCCGGGTACGGCGACCCGGGCCGGGGTGGCCGGGTCAGTGGCGGGCAGTTCGAAATCCGGCAGGTCGTGGAAGCCGTGCACGGTGGCCATCGTCAGCGACGGGGAGCGGTGCGCCCAGGCGCCGCCCGGGGCGTCGTCCGCGTCCAGCACCACGAAGCCGGTGTACGGGGCGAAGCCGCGACGGTGCAGGTGGTAGGCGGCGGACAGGCCGGCCTGGCCCGCGCCGATCACCAGCGCGTCCACCTCGCGGGGTTCAGCGGCGGGGGGCTCGGTCGTTGCACCTTGAACAGTCACGACCGTGAAACATCGCCCCGCGGCCGGGTGTTCCCGTTCCCGGGCAGCAGGCGCAGGGCGGCGGCGACCAGCGCCTCGGGGCCGTCCGGGCGCAGGTCCAGGAACAGCCGGGGCTCGGTGAGTTCGAGCTCGATCAGCGCGGGCGAGCCGTCCGGCAGGCGCACCACGTCGACCCGGGCGTAGAGCAGCTCCGCGCGCTGCGGAATGGCCGCCAGCACCTGCTCGGCGAGGGCGAGTTGGTCCTCGGCAGGCTCGCGGGCGACATCGGCGAAGCCGCCGCCGAGCATCGGGCCGCGGCGCACCGCGTGGCTGAACTCCCCGCCCAGGTACAGCAGCGAGGTCTCGCCCTCGTCCTCGACCATCGGCAGGTACGGCTGCACCATTGCGGTGCGGCCGACCGCGGTGAGGGCGGCGACGTGCGCGTGCGCCTCGGCGCGGTCGGTGGTGCGCAGGGTGTCGCGGGCGCCGGAGGAGACGGTCGGCTTCACCACCAGCTCCGGCCAGTCGGCGCCGGTGAGTTCCTCGCCCGGGGCGACCCAGACGGTGGGGACGATCGGCACCCCGGCGCCTGCGAGATCGCGCAGGTAGGTCTTGTCGGTGTTGTGCTCCAGCACCGGCACCGGATTGGCCAGCCGGGTCAGCGCGGCCGTCCGGCGGGACCAGGCGAGGAAGGCGTCGCGGTACAGGATGTAGTCCCAGACGCTGCGGATCAGCACCAGTTCGTAGCCGCTCCAGTCGACCGCCGGATCGTCCCAGACCGCCGCCTCCGCGGGCACCCCCGCCCGGGCGAACGCGGCCAGCACGGGAAGCATTTCGACGTCGTCCACGCCCCGGCAGGTGGCGTACGCGACCCTCGCCGGGCCGGGGTGTGCGGGAACGGGAGGCAGAGGGGTGCTCACGGGTGCTCCATGCGGTGCGGGGACGGACCGGCAGCGAGGCTCTTACGCACCCGTGAGCAGTGTCAACCGTATTACCGACTGTCAGGCAATATGACCACTCTGTGGCTGAGTTGGGCCGGTGGTCGAGCGGCTCGACGACCGACTCGGCCCGATGGTCGAGTCGGGTCAGTGGTCGAGTGGCTCGATGACCGCCGCAGTGCCGTACGCGCACACCTCCGTGCCCACGTCGGCAGCCTCCGTGACATCGAAGCGCATCATCAGGACGGCGTTGCCGCCGCGCGCCCTGGTCTGCTCCACCAGCCGCTCCATCGCCTGGTTCCGGGTCTCCACCAGCGTCTTGGTGAGGCCCTTCAACTCGCCGCCCATCAGCGACTTCAGGCCCGCGCCGATCTGCGAGCCGAGGTGCCGCGAACGCACCGTCAGGCCGAACACCTCGCCGATCACCCGGACCACCTTGAAGCCGGGCACATCATTCGTGGTGACCACCAGCACGCCGCCGGACGGGTCCTGCCCGCCGCCGAAATCGTTCAGTTCACTCATGATTCCCACCTTCTGTCACGCTTCGGTCGGAACGCCAGCACGGCACACCGGGAAAACGCTTTCCCCGCCATCTCGGCAGGCCACCAGGCCGCAGGATCGATCGGGATCGGGAGAGCCGATGGACATCGGACCCCCTGGTTTGTCAACCTGGTGCCATGGGCGAGCGAAGCGATCATCCACACGGGCCTGGCGCGGCGGAGGACTCCGGCGCGCAGGAGATCGAGGCCACCGTGGTGCTGGGCATCCGGATCACCGACTGGCCGGCGCTGCGGGCCGCCGCACAAGCGGCCGTCGAGGACCTGGACTTCGCCGGGATCGACCCCGAGGACCAGCGCCGCCAACTGTTGCGGGAAGTCACCGAAGACCCCAACGCGGCCCTCGGCGCCCTGCTCCACCCCGACCGGCTGGTCGCCTCCATCCCCGGCATCGAAGCCCTCGGCGGCACGCTGGAGATCAGCGTCACCGACGACTTCGCGCCCGACTTCGCCGAACTCTTCCCGCTGGACGACGCCGGCGACACCGGCGACTGGACCCTCACCCCGCGCACCGCGTGCCTGCTGCACACCCAGCTGATCGGCCTCTCCGACGCCGCCTACGAAGACCTCGACGAACACGGCGACGACCCCGTCACCGTCGTCGAGGAAGCCGACTGGAGCGTCTTCGGCCGCCTCCAGCAACGCACCTGGAACCTGCACCGCGGCTGGCGGCGCGCCTTCGCCCGGGCCTTCGACGACCTCGCCGACGACCTCGCCCTCGGCGAATGGCCACTGCCCCGCAGCCTCGCGGAGGACGTCGCGCTGCGCCTCGCACTCGCCGAAGCCCGCGCGCTGCTCGGCTCCCAACCGGAGTCCGTGGCCGACATGATGGGCGACCTGCCCGCCGACCTGTACGACTACGATTGGGACGGTTGCACCGACGAACTCTTCGGCGTCTACGGCCCGGAGGAGACCTCCGACGACCTGGACGCCGGGCAGCGGATCGACCAACTCCTCGCCGCCACGCACCCCGAGGGCTGGTTCCTCGGCTACCAGGACGCCGAGGAACGCGACCCCGGGCGGGGCTACCGGCGCTGAACTGGCATGCTGGTGGGGTGAGCTCACCCATCGACGTGCCCGGCGAACTTCCCTCGTCCGCTCCCGCTGTTCTGCCTGCGGTCGGCGGGCACGCGGAGGACCGCGACTCCCACGAGCAGTACGTGCTGCCGCTGGTGGTCCGGCTGGAGAAGGCCGAACCGCCCGGCCGGACGGACGCGCTGGAGACCTCGGCGCGGGCCGTGCTCACCCTGCTGTCCGACCCGCGGGTCACGGCCGGCGACGGCGAGTGGGCGGAGCGGGTCAAGGCCTGGGAGGACGCCCGGATCCGCAAGGTGGTGCGGCGGGCCCGCGGCGGCGAGTGGCGCAAGGCGAACGACCTGCCCGGCATCACCGTCACCGGCGAGAGCGCCGAGGTACGGGTCTTCCCGCCGATCCCGCTGGACGGCTGGCCCAAGGAACTCGCCAAACTCCAGGTCTCCGGCACCGAACTCGACGACACCACCCCGCCCGGCCCCGCACCCGAGGGCGTCCCCGTGCTGTGGCTCAACCCCGAGCTGCAGATGAGCGCCGGCAAGACCATGGCACAGACCGGCCACGCCGCCCAGCTCGCCTGGTGGGAGCTGGACGACGCACAGCGCAAGGAGTGGGCGGAAAGCGGTTTCCCGTTGGCGGTCAGGATCGCCACCCCCGCCGACTGGCCCGCCCTCACGGACGGCCGGCTCCCGGTCGTCCGCGACGCCGGCTTCACCGAGATCGCCCCGGGCAGCTGCACCGTGGCCTTCGAAGGCGGCGAACGCTACTGCCCCACCCCGCGCCTCCGGCGCCCGTGAGCGCACCACGCTGACCCCAACACGGCGCCGTGGCGGGTGAGCCGTGCGTGTTTCCGGAAGTCACGTGTCTCCGGCGGGACTTGAGGGGTCGGGATGAGGTTCCCTACGTCAGGCAAGAGGGGCGGTTGTCCCTACAGCGGCGTGCCGGCAAGCGTCGGCGCCCGGCTGGAGGCGGAGGCTGGTTGTTCCCGTCGCCAAGGTTGTGGCGCCCCATTTGGGACCATCCCCGTGCGCGGGGAGCAGGGAATGTGGACCGGTCGTCTGCCCTGGCGGGGGCCGGGCAGACGGAGCAGCGGGGCCTCAGGTGTCGAGCTCGCGGGTGATCTTCGAGCGGGCGGGGGCCCAGATGCCGTTCGGCAGGAAGCCCTCCTCGCCGACCCGGTCCAGTTGCATCGCGACGTAGTGCGCCGAAGCGTCGCAGTCGTCGTCCGCCTCGTCGAAGAACGTGATGCTGTCGGGAGCCAGGTGGAAGTTCCAGTCCGGGTTGTGGTCCGACTTCTCTGCGACGACTCGTCCCTGGACGTGGACTTTCGATGTCTCGAGTCCCGCCAGGATGGCCCGGGCCTGCTTGATCTTCTGCTCGTCGTCGAGTCGGAACACGAACTCGTCGTCGTTCGGTGCTGCTTGGAGACCGAAGCGGGAAGTCGCCATTGTGTGCCCCTCCGAGAGTTTGAATCAGCCGTCTTTTGCGATGACGGCGGCCGGGACACCGGCCATGTCCGCGCCGATCCGCGGGCTTCGTCGGACGGGCAGGACGTTCCCGGTCCGGTTCGTCCCGGTGGCGGACTGCCGTCGGACCCGGACACTAATGCAGCGGAGGTCCCGGGATCGCTCATTGGCCCAGAACATCACCCGGAAGGCGGCGCCGAGAAACGGGGCCATCGGAATCCGGAATGCCGCCGGTCGGCCCGGCACAGTCACGGGACCGACCGCAACGCCTGGGCGGCTCCCAGGAGTACGGGGTTCAACGCCGCGCAGCGTGCGTCATGTGCCCGGGGCGTGAGCCGAGGCCCATCAGGTCGAGAGGTTGGTTCACCGACCGCACCACGCTGTCACCGGCTTTCGGCAACAGCATGTGCTCAGGTGATTCGAACAGGGCGGCCCCGCGCGTCGGTTGGCGATCCGGCCGGATGAGGCCGGTCAGGATTGACCGGCCTCGTTGCCCGGTCAGCCGGTCTTGGCCGGTCGCGACTCGGCGATTGCGAGGGCGGCGATGGCCACGAGCATCAGCAGTGTGCCGATGACCGTGGCCGTGGTGAGTTGCTCACCGAGGAACAGCACGGCGAGCGCCGCCGCGCTGACCGGCTCGATGAGCATCACCACCGAGGCGGTAGCGGCCCGCACAGCGGCCGCTCCGGCGAAGTACAGCGGGTACGCGAGTGCGGTGGTGACGGTGGCGATGTAGAGCATCAGCAGCACGACGTGGCCCGGGTGGGCGGTGTGCGGCACGAGACCCTCGGCCTGGGCGAACGGCAGCATGGCGGCGGCACCGACGGCGAATGACCCCACCGTGAGGGTGCAGGGGTCCTCGCCACCGCCCTGACGTCCGGTCCACCGGCCCAGGATGGTGGAGACGGCGTACCCGGCGGCGGACAGCAGCGCCATTCCCACGCCGACGGGGTGGACGGCCCCGGCCTGGTTGCCCAGGACCAGGATCGTCAGGCCGGCCAGCGCGCCGGCGACGGCGAGCAGCCCGGCACGTCCGATGCGCTCGCCCAGGAACAGGCGCCCGCCGGCGGTGGTGAACACCGGGGCGGCCCCCAGTGTGACGATGGTGCCCACCGCCAGGCCCGTGTCCTTCACGGCGGCGAAGTAGGCGGTCTGGAAGACGGCCAGGCCGATGCCGGTGCCCACGAACAGCAGGGCGCGGCGGCCCGGCGGTTGCGGGGTCCGCGGTGTCTTGAGCGCAGGACGGAAGGCACGGGCCGCGAGCAGCAGCACCACGCCGGTCAGAAAGCGCCAGAACGAGACGGCCATGGGCCCGAAGTCGCTGGATTGGTAGACGACTTCCACGGCGGCCCCGGTAGTACCCCAGGTGACGCCGGCGAATGCCAGACAGGAAAGGCCGCGGCGCACGGATCGGGGCGCCATCACGGGGGCAGAGGTCGTTGCGACAGCAGTTTTCGACACGAAGGATCTCCGGAGGGAGCGGATGGTCGTGGTCTCGCGTCTGCGGGCACAACCAATCAGCGCGTCGCGGCCGTTGGCCCAGCTACGCGCCGGTGTCGATGGCGACCCGCCTCAGAGGACGGGCGGCGAGAGAACTGCTGCGAAAGACATGGCCTCCACGTTACGGCACCGCAGGTAGGCCTCTGCACCAGTTGCGGCCACACCGCCGTATCACCGCAGTACCGGGCCGGAATCGAAGACAGGGCGGCCGAAATGGTGAGGTCGGTGGTTCACCTCACGAGATCGGCCTGCCTGGCGAGGGACGATGGGGTGTTGCGGTACTGGCCCGGTGCGGTGTCGAACTCGCGCTTGAATGCCTTGGCGAAGGCGTACTCGGAGGTGTAGCCGGCACGTTCGGCGACCGAGCGCAGGGGCAGGGCGGTGTCGCGCAGGGTCCGGGCCGCCGTGGTCAGCCGCCACCAGGTGAGGTAGGCGAGAGGCGGGGAACCTACCGTTGCGGTGAAGCGCTGGGCGAAGGAGGAGCGGGACAGGCCCGCGTGTGCGGCGAGGGACTGGACGGTCCAGGGGTGTGCGGGATCGCGGTGGATGGCGCGCAGCGCGGCGGCGACCGCTGGATCGCGCAGAGCCGCTCCCCAGCCGGTGCCGGTGTGCTGGGTCTGCTCGTCGTGCCAGGTTCGCAGGATCAGCAGGAGCAGGACCTCCAGGAGTGCGGAGACGACCGAGGAGCTTCCCGGCAGCGGTTCGGTGGTGAGTTCGCGGTCCAGGAGGTTGACGGCGCCGCGCAGTGAGGCGTTCGCTCCGGCGTGTGCCCGCAGGTGGACGACGTCGGGCATTTCGGCGAGGAGGGGGTGGATGCGGGACCGGTCGAGGCGGTAGGCGCCGCAGAGCATGGTGGTGCCGATGCCCCGGAGTGCGGGTTCGGTGTCGCGGGTGACGGGTTCGGCCGGGCGTGCTGGGCCGGCGGCGGTCGGGGGCGTGTGCCGAGTGTCCGTGATGGCGTGCCCGAGTTCGCGAGGCAGGAAGGCGATGTCGCCGGAGTCGAGCCGGATCGGTTCGCCTCGTGCCGGGAGCAGCCAGCAGGAGCCCTGGAGAATCGCGTGGAAGCCCGCACCGTCCTGCGGCTGGAAGCGGGTGCCCCAGGGTGGGGTCAGGTGGGTGCGTGATGCGTGGGGGACGCCGGTACGCATAGCGGCCACGGCGTCGCTCAGTACGTCCATCGTCTCAACGTACCGGCCGACTTGGCCGGGTCGGTCCGGCTGGACGATCGGACATCGAGTGCGGATCTTCGAGCATGGGAACGTGCCCCGCGGGTTCCTACCGTGGTCGTCGAGCGGACAGGCCGTCCGCTCGGCATGAACGCGGGAACAGAATGTGGGGCAGGTGGCATGAGGATTGCCGTGTACGGTGCGAGCGGGTTCACCGGAGGACTGGTCGTCGCCGAGCTGTACCGCCGGGGCATCACACCGGTACCGGTGGGCCGCAGTCGGGAACGTCTTGACGCCGCGGTGGTGAAGGCCGGCGCCGAGGGTGCCGAGGTCAGGATCGCCGATCTGGCCGACCACGATGCGCTGGTCGCCGCGTTCGCCGACTGCGACGCCGTGGTCAACTGCGCGGGCCCGTTCACGCCGTGGGGAGAGCCGGTGGTCAGGGCAGCGATCGCCGCCGGGACCGCGTATGTGGACACCACGGGCGAACAGGGCTATCTGAAGCGGGTTTTCGACGAGCTGGGCCCGGTCGCCGAACGTGCCGGGGTGAGCGTGGTCCCCGCGATGGCCGATGACGGTGGTCCCGGCGACCTGATCGCCCGTCTGACGGCGGCCCGCGTGAGCGGCCCGATCGACGGCCTGTTGGTCGCCGACCTGCGCCGGGCCGGCGGCGAGGCCTCGCGCGGGACGGCCCGTTCGATGGCTTCGGTCTTCGCCCAGGGGCCGCTGGAGTATGCCGACGGCGTCTGGCGGCCGGCCGCCGGCTGCCCGGTGGAGTCGGTCGTGCCGCCGGGCGAGACCGTGGCCGTACCCGTGACGGCCTTCGCGCTGCCGGGTGTGGTCACCGTTCCCCGCCATGTGACCGCCCGTCGGGTCCACAGCGCCATCCGGGCCGACGTGGCCGCGCTGTTCGCCTCGCTGACCCCGGAGGTGATCGACAGCGTTCCGGAGATGGTCTCGGACGAGGCCAGGGCGAACGGCCGGTGGCTGATGATGGCCGAGGCCACCGGCCGTGACGGAGAGATCGCCCGGGGATGGGTGACCGGCCCCGACGGGTACGGCCTCACCGCGGTGATCGCCGCCGAGGGTGCCCGCCGTCTCGCCGCGGGAGGTACGCCTCCGGGCGTGCTGGCACCCGCGCAGGCCTACGACGCGGCAGACTTCCTCGACTTCCTGGCGCCTTACGGGGTCGGCTGGCAACTGACCTGAGTGTCGGCGGGGTTTGGTGCCCGGAAGTGGGTGCGGTGTTCGTTCAGGAAGGCATCGAGGGTGCGGGGCGGCCGGCCGAGGATGTCGGTGACGGTGCTTGTGGGGAACTCGGGCCGGGCGATGGCGAGTTGTTGGATCTCCACGACGTGGTCGGCGAGCCAGCCGGGCAGGCCGGCCTGGTGGATGAGATTGTCGCGCAGCTCGTCCGGAGCGAGGTCGATGTACTGGATCCGGCGGCCGGTCAGTTCGGTCAGCCGGGCGGCGAGGCCGGGGTGGGAGACGGCTTCCGGTCCGGTCAGCGTGTAGGTGCCGCCCGCGAGGTGGCGCCGGGTGAGCACGGCGGCCGCGACGTCGCCGATGTCGCGGCAGTCGATGTAGTTGCAGGGCGCGTCCCGCATGGCGCCGAGGACGAATCCCTGGGCCACGGTGGGCGCGAGGCGCAGCAGGTTCTGCATGAACGCGTAGGGGCGCAGCACGGTGCCGGTGAGTCCGGAGGCGTGCAGGTGTTCCTCGACGGCGTGGTGTCCGCGGGATATCGCGACGGGTGACCCGGGCTCGGCGGCGGGGGCGGAGAGCTTGACGATGTGTCCGATTCCGCTGTGGGCGGCGATGTCGATGACGCGGGTTTCGAGTTCGACCTGTGCGGGGCTGTTGGCCATGGCAAGGAAGAGCTGGTCGGCGCCCGAGAAGGCGGTGCGCAGCGAGTCGGGGTCGCCGGCGTCGGCGTACCGGACCTCGACGTGCCGGTCGTGCGGGCCGGCGGCGCCGGGGAGCGGTCGGTGCGGGGTGCGGGTGAGGGCGCGGACGGGGACCTCGAGGGCGCGCAGGCTGTGGAGCAGGGCGGTCCCGGTGGTTCCGGTCGCTCCCATGACAACGATCATCGGGTGTCTCCTCGGTGCTTGGTGGCGTCTGCGGCAGCCGGTGCCGCCGGGGTGGGGTCGGTGCGTCCGGGCGCCGGTGCCCGGGTGCCGGGGCCGGTCACGGCCGGGCTTTCGCGAGGGTGCCGCGCCAGCGCAGGGTGACGATGGTGGTGGCGAGGACGGCGGAGACGGGTAGGTCGATGCGCAGTCGCCGCAGCCAGGGGGCGGCGTGGACCGAGGTGCGGGCCGGCAGCCACTCGGCGGCGAACCATCCCAGCGCTGCCGCCGCACCGGTGGTCGCACCGACGAGCAGCGCGGTCAGGACGACGCGCGGCAGGGTCGTGGTCCAGCGTCGCGGCTGCCCGCCGTGCCGCAGCCAGGCGCCGACCAGGAACGCCACCACCGCGGAAGTGCCGGCGATGGAGGTGCAGGCCGCCACTGTCAGGTCCGCCTGTCCGGTGACGACTCCCGCGGTACCTGCCATCAGGGCGGGGGCGGCGTAGGCGGTCACCACCTCGCGCCACAGCGTGAACGGCCGGGCGGCCGCCCGGCTCGGGCCGGTTCTGTCGTTCGTTGCGGGCATCTTGGCCTCTTCATCTCGTTGGAGTCCGAAAGGCGAAAGGTGTGGCCGGGTCGTTGACGGGCCTTTCGCGGCAGGGTAATTAGTTGGCTAATTACTGCCTCGTGAAAAGGGCTCCCGTCCACGGGACGGGAGCCCGGGCCCGGTGGTCGGCCGGGTCAGTCGGCGGTCAGGGCCGAACTGCCGCGCACGACACGCGCGAGCAGGTCCAGGAACACCGTGCGTTCCTCGACGGTGAGCCCTGCGACCATCGCCTCCAGTCGCCCGAAATGCTCGGGCGCCATGTCGCGCAGGCGCTGCGCACCGCGCGCGGTCAGGACCGCGACCGTGCCGCGCCCGTCCTCGGTGGACGGGCGCCTGGCGATCAGGCCCTCGCGCTCCAGGCCGTCCAGCAGGCCGGTGACCGTGGCCCTGGAGACATCGAGGTCGGCCGCAAGTTGCGAGGGGGACTTCTCTCCGCCGTGGCCTTCGAGGTCCGAGAGCAGCCGGTAGCGGCCCGTCGACAGCCCGAACCTGGCGAAGTGGGCCTCGGCCGCCCGGCCGACCCTCGCACCCGCGGAGATCAGCCGCACCGCGACCAGTACCGCCTGCGGGTCCGTCTCCAGGCCGTAGTGCCGCAGCTGCCATCCGGCCTGCTCCAGTGTGGGCTGCTCGCCGTCGGCCTCGTTCCTCGTCATGCAAGTAATATGGCGGCTAATGACTTGAGGTGTCAAGGCGCTGCGATCCCCAGGCGGATGGTGGGGCGATCGGCAGACGAGGGCGAGGGCCGCGCGCTGCGGGGAGGAGGGGACGTCGACACCGCGGTGCTTCTGGCCCGGAGTGCGCATGGGCGTGGGGAGGGATGCCAACGCCCCATCATCGGGGGCGAGTTGTGTCCCATCGATGGGTGCGGCGCCCGGTGTTCTGGCACTCTGGTGCACGGCATGTCCGAACCGGTCCGGTCAGGAGAGTGTTCGATGGCAGCGAGGGAGCAGGAACCCGCCCAGTACGACGCCATCGGCGAGCGGTACGCCGACTTCAAGCGCAACCACGGCGGCTCGCCCGAGGAGCCCGCGGTACGCGCCCTGCTCGGGGATCTCGCGGGAGCCCGGGTCCTCGACCTGGCCTGCGGGTTCGGCCGCTACACCCGGCTGGCCAAGGAGCTCGGTGCCGCGCACGCCGAGGGGGTGGACGTCTCCGCGGAGATGGTGGCGCTGGCCCGGGGAGAAGAGGCGCGGAGCCCTGTGGGGGTCGTGTACCACCAGTACGACGCGGCCGCGCTGCCGGTGCTGGGCGTTTTTGACGCGGCGGTGGCCGTCTGGCTGTTCAACTACGCCGAGGACCCCGGGCGGATGGCCGACATGTTCAGCGGCATCCGCGCCAACCTCGCCCCCGGCGGCCGCCTGGTCGCGGTGACGGTCCACCCCGGTTACGACCCGGCCGACCCGGACCGGCAGCCCGTCGGGGCGTGTGTGACGGCGGCCCGGCCCGTACCGAGGGGCACCGCTCTCGTCCTGGAGTTCCCTGTCGAGCCGCCGGTCGTGCTGGCGTTCACCCGCTGGGACGCGGACGTCTACGAGAAGTCCGCCCGCCAGGCCGGTTTCACCGACCTGACCTGGCACCCCGTCCGGAATCCGGCGTCGGAGCTGCCGGGACGGGAGGATCCGTTCATCGTCGCCCTGGTCTGCGCCTGACCGGACGGGCGGGCGGCTGCGGCCTGTGCCCAGGGGGACGTGTATGTGCGGGCGCGGGAACGTCCGCATCCGGCGGCTGTGGTGCAGGTGGGCGGTGTCCGGCACCGCGTCCGGAAAGCTGTGGAACAGCGGGGTGTGGTGGCGGTCGGTGCCCAGCAGGTGATCGATCCGGGCGAGCAGCGCCGTTCCGGTCTCGGCCAGCCGCATTCAAAAAGGAGAGAAGGAAGCACGCCGTGGAGCCGCCCGCCGGGGCAGCCTGGCTCAGGCGCCGGACTGCGCCAACGGATTTGATGCGCCCGCGAATCCGGGCGCGGGGCGGGGGCCGGCAGGGGCGGGGCGGGCAGTGGCGGGGCGGGCAGTGGCGGGGCGTCAGATCAGGGGCGGGCGGCCGAGGCGGGTGAGGTGCCACACGGTGTGCCAGCGCATGGGGCGGCGGGGTGGGCAGGAGGTGCGGAGGCCCTCGGCGAAGCCGGCGAACCAGGAGGCGAGGCCGGGGAGGGAGCGGGTGCGGGCGAGGGTGAGCAGCAGCCAGGTGGCGAGGTAGAGGGGGACGAGGGCGGCGGGGAGGCGGCGCTTGGCGAGCCAGACGCGGTTGCGGGCCGTGTAGCGGTAGTAGACGGCGTGCCGGGCCGGGGAGGTCTTCGGGTGCTGGAGGACCACCTGCGGGTCGTAGTGGATGGTCCAGCCGTCGTCCAGGGCGCGCCAGGCGAGGTCGGTCTCCTCGTGGCCGAAGCGGAACTCGCCCGCCCACAGGCCGGTTCGGCGCAGCATCGGCACCGAGAGGGCGTGGCCGCCGCCGAGGAACGCGGTGACCAGGCCGGCCCGCATCGGGTCGGACGCCCGCAGTCGGGGGACGTGGCGGCGCTGGGTCTCGCCGTGCTCGTCCGCGATCCGGAACGCGACGATCCCCAACTGCGGCTGCGCGGCGTACCGTTCGGCGACGCGCCGGAAGACGTCGTCGGCGATCAGCAGCCCGTCGTCGTCCAGCTCGATCACCACGTCGATGTCGCCGGCGTCCAGCAGCGCCTGGAGGCCGACGTTGCGCGCCCCCGGGCAGCCCGGGTTGTCGGTGAGGGGGAGTTTCTCGATCCCCGGCCGCACGACCTCGGTGAGCGGGCAGGCGCTGCCGACCAGCACGACCCGCTGCGCGGGGAGGGTCTGGCGGTCCACCGAGTCGAGCAGGGCGGCGAGTTCGCGCGGGCGGTTGCCCATGGTGACGATCACGACGCCGATCCGTGGTGCGCTCATCAGCTGGACTCCGGTGCGGGGCGGGCAGGTTCGGCCCCGATGGTAGCGCGGTGCGCGAAGGACGATCAGTCGTCGAACGCGCTTGCGGAGGTGAGCTGTTCGAGGAAGGTTCGGAGGTCGGGGGCGAGGGCGAGTTCGGTGCCGTCCTCGGCGTCGAGCCAGGTGACGGAGGGTTCGCCGTGCGGGCCGCAGACGCGGTAGTCGAGGGCGATCCAGTAGTGGCCGTCGCCGCACAGCAGGACCACGGGCGAGGGCAGCTCCCACTCGTCGATCAGGTACGGGGTGTCGAGCAGCGAGAGCGCGTCCGGCCGGTGGCCGATGCCGAGCAGGTGGTCGAACGGGACGTGGTCGGTGCTCCAGGAGGTGGGTCGCCGGGTCGGGAAGGCGGCGAACGCGTCCGCGATGCCGCCGCCGTTGCGATGGCGCAGCAGGGCGAGCAGCTCGGCGGGCAGGGTGACGCCGAGCAGGTGTTGTGCGTCGGCGACGGCGTCCTCGGTGAGCGGGGGCTGGGTGAGGGCGAGGGAGTTGTCCGAGAAGAGGTGCACCGGGGCAGGATCTCAGGCCGGGTACGCGTGGGTCCGGGTGGCCTTGACGGCGGCCCAGACGCGGGTGCCGGGGGTGAGGTCGAGGTCGGCGGCGGCGGTGGGGGTGAGGTCGGCGGCGAGGGGGAGCGGGCCGGTGAGGTCGACGCGGAAGCGGTCGCCGTGGAGGTCGAGGCCGGCGACGGTGCAGGGGTAGAGGTTGCGGGCGCTGGTCTCGGGGCGGTGGCGGTGCAGGGTGACCGCGTCGGGCGGGAAGGCGACGAACGCGGGGCCGGTCAACTCCTCGTCGGTGGTGAGGACTTGGCCCTCGGGGAGGGTGACGTGGCGGCCGTCGGCGGTGCCCTGGTACAGGTTGAGGCCGACCAGGCGGGCGATGTAGTCGGTGCGCGGCCGGCGGGCGACCTCCGCGGGGCGGCCGGTCTGGACGACCTGGCCGGCCTCGATGACGACGAGGCGGTCGGCGAGCACCATCGCGTCCAGTGGGTCGTGCGTGACGAGGACCGCGACGGCGTCGAACTCGGCCAGGTGGCGGCGGAGTTCGGCGCGGACGTCGAGCCTGGTGCGGGCGTCGAGGGCGGCCAGCGGCTCGTCCAGCAGCAGCAGGCGGGGGCGGACGGCGAGAGCGCGGGCGAGGGCGACGCGCTGGGCCTGGCCGCCGGAGAGCTTCGCGGGGCGGCGCCCGGCGTGCTCGGCGAGGCCCATGCGTTCGAGCCAGGGCAGCGCCTCGGCACGGGCGGCGGCGCGGCGAAGTCCCTTGCAGCGCAGGCCGAAGGCGACGTTGTCGAGTGCGGACAGGTGGGGGAAGAGCAGGTAGTCCTGGAAGACCACGCCGATCGGACGCTGCTCGGCGGGAAGGAAGACGCCGGCGGCGGGGGAGTCCCACTCCGAGCCGTCGAGGGCGAGCCGGCCGGAGGTGAGCGGGAGCAGCCCGGCGAGGGCGCGCAGCGCGGTGGACTTGCCGGCGCCGTTCGGGCCGAGCAGGGCGAGGACTTCGCCGGGCTGCGCGGAGAACGCGACGTCGAGGGTGAAGGTGTCACGGGCGACGCACAGGCGGGCGTCCAGAGCGGCGGTCACGGGGTGGACATCCAGCGGTTGCGCAGTCCGGCGAGGACGGCGACGGAAACGGTGAGCAGGATCAGGCTGAGCGCGATCGCCGCCTCCGGATCCGACTCCATGGCGAGGTACACGGCCAGTGGCATGGTCTGGGTGCGGCCCGGGAAGTTGCCGGCGAAGGTGATGGTCGCGCCGAACTCGCCGAGCGCGCGCGCCCAGGCGAGCACCGCGCCCGCGCCGATGCCGGGGGCGACCAGCGGCAGGGTGACCCGGCGGAAGGCGGTGAGCCGGGACGCCCCGAGGGTGGCGGCGGCCTCCTCGTAGCGCGGGTCGGCGGCGCGCAGCGCGCCCTCCACGCTGATCACCAGGAACGGCATGGCGACGAAGGTCTCGGCGACCACCACGCCGGCGGTGGTGAACGGGAGGGTGATGCCGGTCGCCGAGTCCAGCCAGCGGCCGACGATGCCGTTGCGCCCGAGCACCAGCAGCAGCGCAACGCCGCCGACCACCGGCGGCAGCACCAGGGGCAGGGTGACCAGGGCGCGCAGCAGCCGGCGGCCGGGGAACTCGGTGCGGGCCAGCAGCCAGGCCAGCGGGACGCCGAGCAGCAGCGAGACGCCGGTGGCAGCGGTCGCGGAGATCAGCGACAGCCGCAGCGCCTGCCAGACCTCGGGACCGGTGAGCAGCGCGGGCAGCGCGCTCCACGGGGCGCGGATCAGCAGCCCGAGCAGCGGCAGGACGAGGAAGGCGAGGCCGAGCAGCGCGGGCAGCAGCAGCGCGGCGGGGGGACGAGTGGCCCCCCGGGGCCGCCGCCGGCCCCGGGGGTGTGGTGCGGTGGTGGTTCGGGGAGTGCTCACGGCACCTGGAAGCCGGCCTCGGTGAGCACCCGGCGGGCGTCCATGGAGTTCAGGTAGCCGAGGAACGCCGCTGCGCCGTTGGCGTTGGGCGCCTTGCCGAGGGCGACGACCGGGTAGTCGTTGACGGCCTGCGCGGCCTCGGGGAACTCCACGCCGTCGATCTTCGCGGCGTCCGCCTTCACGTCGGTGCGGTACACCAGCGAGGCGTCCACCTCGCCGAGTTCGACCTTGGTGAGCGCGCCCTTGACGTCCTGCTCGTAGGTGGCCGGGGTGAGTTCCACCCCGGCGGCCTTCAGCGCGGTGGCGGCGGCCTCGCCGCACGGCACCTCCTTGGCGCACAGCGCGGTCTTCGCGCCGCCGAGGTCCTTCAGACCGGCGATGTGCTTCGGGTTGCCCTTGGCGACGGCGATCTCCAGCGTGTTGCGCACGAACACCCTCGGGTCCTCGCCGGTCAGCTTGGCGTCCGTGACGGTCTTCATGGTGGCGGGGCTGGCCGCGGCGAACACGTCCGCGGGCGCGCCGGAGACGATGCTCCGGGCGAGAGCCGAGGAGCCGCCGAAGTTGAAGCTCACCTTGGTGCCCGGGTAGGCGGCCTCGAAGCGCTTGCCGAGCTCGGTGAAGGACTCCTTGAGCGAGGCCGCCGCGAACACCGTCACCGTGCCCCCGACCTTGGGGGCGTTCTGCGCCGAGTTGTTCGACGGGGAGTTGTTGGCGGTGCACGCGGTCAGCGCCGCCGCGAGGGCGAGCACGGCGGTGGCGGCGAGGAGACTTCGGGCGCTGCGCATGAGTGGATTCCCCTGCTGGTGAGGCGGTGGCGGCGACGGTCGGGGGCCGATCAGCCGATCATAGTGCCGCAACTGCGGGGCTCAACAGGCGGACCCCCTCGCACCAGCGAGCACAAGCCGAACTCAAGGGCCGCATGTGCCACACCTCATGCGCCATGTCCGGCCAGTGATCACGACTCTCGCCATGTTCCGCCGCCCGGGAGATACTGACGAAGTGTCAGCGAACCCCTGCCGTCCGGGGTTCGCCCGCCGACGGAGGGGGAAATCCATGACCGCGACCACCCGCGTGCCCGGCCCGGCCGGACTGCCGCTGATCGGCTCGTTGCTCGACCTCAAGCGCAACCCGCTCGCCACCTACGTCGCCGCCCAGCGCGACCACGGCGACGTGGTGCGCATCCAGGCCGGCCCGCCCGGGCTGCGCGGCGAGTTCTACCTGGTCACCTCGCCCGAGGGCGCCCAGCAGGTGCTGGCCACCGAAGCGGCCAACTTCCGCAAGGACAACGTCTTCTACGGCGAGATCCGGGCCAGCTTCGGCAACGGCCTGCTCACCTCCCAGGACGAGGACTACCTGCGCCAGCGCCGCCTGGTCCAGCCGCTGTTCACCCGCCGCCGGGTCGATCGGTACGCGGACGCCATCGGCATCGAGGCCGAATCGCTGGTGCGGCGCTGGGCCGCCGCCCCCGGCGCGACGGTGGACGCCGCCGACGAGATGTCCCGGTTCGCGCTGCGCACGGTGGCCCGCATCCTGTTCGGCCAGGACGTCGAGCAGGCCGTGGAGACCGTCCACCACGCCTTCCCGATCCTCGGCGCGTTCGTCCGCGACCGCGGCTTCGCCCCCGTCCGGCTGCCCCGCGAATGGCCACTGCCCGGCCACCGCAGGGCACTTGAGGCCGAACGTGCGCTGTACGCGGTGTGCGACGGGATCATCGCCCGGCGCGCCGCGGAGGGCGACACCGAGGAGCGGGACGGGGAGGACCTGCTCGGCCTGCTCGCCAAGGCCCGCGACGAGGACGGCAACCAGCTCGACGCCACCGAACTGCGCGAACAGGTGCTGATCTTCCTGCTGGCCGGACACGAGACCACCGCCACCTCGCTGACCTTCGCCCTGCACCTGCTCGGCAAGCACCCCCAGCAGCAGCGCCTCGCCCATCAGGAGGCCGCCGAGCTGCTCGCCGACGGGCGCCGCCCCACCGCTGCCGACTACACCCAACTCCCGTACATGACACGGGCGTTGAAGGAGGCGATGCGCCTCTACCCGGCCGCGCCCTCGGTCGGCCGGCGGGCCGTCAAGTCCGCCGTGGTCGGCGGCGTCGAGATCCCGGCCGGCGCGGACGTGCTGATCGCCCCGTACGTGACGCACCGCCACCCCGGCCACTGGGAGGACCCCGAGCGCTTCGACCCCGACCGGTTCACCCCCGAGCGTGAGGCCGCCCGTCACCGCTACGCCTGGTACCCGTTCGGCGGCGGCCCGCGGGCCTGCATCGGCCAGCACTTCTCGATGCTGGAGTCGGTGCTCGCGCTGGCCGTGCTGCTGCGGGAGTTCGAGATCACCGCCGTGGACACCGAGGTTCCGCTCGGCCAGGGCATCACCCTGGAGGCGCGCGGCCCGGTGCGGCTGAAGCTGACGCCGCGCGGCTGACCGACGCGGGACCGCCCGCCCCCGGCAAGACGCGGGGGCGGGCGGTCCGAAGGCCGGGTGGGGTCAGACGGAGTTGTGCAGCGCCACCAGGCAGAGGGTGACGGGGTGGGCGCCGCTGTCCCGGACGAGCCGGTTGTCGCTCTCGGGGTAGGCGTCGCAGGCGTCATCAGCGGTCGAGGTGGATCGGCCGACCACCTTGGAGTCCGCGTTCGCGGCACGGCAGTCGACCACGACGATGAAGGCGCGGGTGGAACTGCCGGCCTGGTGCAGGCAGTCGCCGACCTTCACGTTCGCCGGGTCGGCGGCGCTGGAGGTGGGGGCCGGGTAGGGGCTGACGTTCACCCGGGTCGGGGCGGGGCCGGAGCCCGTGTCGCGCCAGGAGTGGCCGCCGTTCCAGACCAGCGCGGAGACCAGCAGCACCGGCAGCAGCAGGCCGAGGATCTCCACCCGCTGCCACAGCGGACGGCCCACCGGCATCGGGGTGCGCGGCGCGCCCGGCAGCGGCGCGGGCAGCCGGCGGACCGCGGACCAGGCCCCCAGGTTGCTCAGCATGGTGATCGGGTTGATCAGCAGCGAGCCGATGCCCCACCAGCCCTGCCACAGGCTCTTCGAGGTCATCCGACGCACCGTCGCCAGTCCGCAGTCGCGGCAGAACGGGCCCCGCAGCTTGAGGAAGCGCATGAGCACCACGAAGCCCTGGTGGCCACGGACCGTGGTCTCCACGGCCGGGACCGAGCCACAGAAGCAGCAGAACGGGCCGTGGAGCTGCGCCAGCGGGGCGGAAGCGGTCTCGGCACCCGGAGCGGCGAACGCGGGAGCGGCGAACGCGTCGGTCGGCGGGGGCGGGACGGGATTGGACACGTAGATCCTCGAATTGATGTTCCAACTGGAAAGTACGCGGAGAGTAGCGGGTCGGGCCGACAGCCCGCACCTCGGAAAGGTTTCGGCGCCGCCGGACCGTGCTGCGGGCATAGGCCGCGGGCCCATTCGAGCACATCGCACCCACGGCGCGTGGTGCTTTTCAGATCTTCTGGTGACCATCTATCAACTCTGGGTAGCGTCCAGCGTCCCCGGATCAACAAGAGCCCTGGCACCCAGGAGCCCCGGACCAACAAGAGCGCGGGCGAGCGCCGCCGGGCACTCGCGGGAGGCAACCCATGGGATCGATGGACCACTTCAGTGTCGGCTGGCTCACCCCAGTCCTCTCCTACGCGATGGCCTGCGTCGGCGCGGCCCTCGGCCTGCGCTGCACCCTGCGCGCGCTGTCCGCCACCGGCACCTCCCGCCGCAACTGGCTGCTCACCGCCGCTGCCGCGATCGGCTCCGGCATCTGGACCATGCACTTCGTCGCCATGTTCGGCTTCGCCGTGGACGGCACCGAACTGCGCTACGACGTACCGCTGACGGTGCTCAGCCTGCTGGTCGCGATCGCCGTGGTCGGCCTCGGCGTGTTCCTCGTCGGCCACGGCCGCCACCGCGGCCGCAGCCTGCTGCTCGGCGGCCTCACCACCGGCCTCGGCGTCGCCGCCATGCACTACCTCGGCATGGCCGCCGTCCGCATCCACGGCGAACTGCGCTACCAGTTCGGCACCGTGGCGCTCTCCGTGCTGATCGCCGTCGCCGCCGCCACCGCCGCGCTCTGGGCCGCCGTCACCATCCGCAACATGTACGCCGCCGCCGCTGCCTCGATGGTCATGGGCATCGCCGTCAGCTGCATGCACTACACCGGCATGGCCGCCGTGCACGTCCACATGGAACCCGCGCGCACCGGCCTCGGCGGCGCCACCCCGATGCAGTTCGTCTTCCCGCTGGCCGTCGGACTCGGCTCGTTCCTGTTCCTCACCGCTGCCTTCGTCGCACTCTCCCCGACCGCCCAGGAACGCGCCGCCTACCGCGAGGCCGGCGAACTCGCCGTCGAGGAACTCGGCGCCGACGAACTCGGCCGCGCCGCCTGATCGGCCGCCAGCGCCACCCCTCAGCCCAACGCGACGTCCCCGGACCCCGAAAGGCCGCCCCATCCATGCGCCCACCCCGAGGCACCTCCCGCAGCGGACCACCCGCCCCCGGCGCCCCCCGCCGGCCCGCCCGCAACCGTTCCGGTGCGCCCCGGCGCGGCGCCCACGCCGGACCGCCCGCCGACGAAACGCCGCTGCCCGCCGCCCCGTTCACTCGCCCCGGCCTGCGCCCGCGCACCGTCCGGGCCAGGATCGTCGCCGTCCTGATGCTCCCCGTGGTCGCGCTGATGGCCCTGTGGTCGTTCGCCACCGTCAGCACCGCGGGCGACGTCTGGGACCTGCTGCGGATCAAGAACATCGAGACCACCCTGCGCGCCCCCCTCGACCGCACCGTCACCGCCCTGCAGGCCGAACGCGCCGCCGCCGGCCAACTCCTTGCCACCCCGGGCCCCGACGCCGTCCGTGACAGCGAACTGCGGGCCGCCGCCCAGAACACCGACAACGCCGCCGCCCCGCTCACCCTCGCCCCCGGCTACAACCGCGCCGACGCCGAAGGGCTCGGCAGCGAAACCGCCGACCGCCTCGACACCCTGGCCCGCGCCGTCGCCGCCCTCCCCGCGCTGCGCCGGCAAATCCTCGGCCACGGCGCCCGCTGGGACGACACGTACAGCACCTACACCACCGCCGTGGACAACGCCCTCGCGGTGGCCGGCTCGCTCACCGCCCTGCAGGACCACCGGGTCGCCGCCGACGCCCGCGCGCTGCTCGAATTCGCCCGCTCCCGCGAACAACTCGCCCGCGAGGACGCCCTGTTGCGCGCCGCCACCCGGGCCGGGCGACTCGAGGACACCCAGTACCGCACGGTGCTGCAGGCCGCCTACGCCCGCGCCCAGTTCGAGCAGGCCGCCGCGCCCGACCTGCGCCCCGCCGACCGGGCCGCCCTGGCCACCGTCACCAACGGCACCGACTACCAGGAACTGCGCCGCTACGAGGAAGCCGTCACCGCCGCCGGCGATCCGCGCGCCGCGCTCGCCGCCGTCCCCGCCGAGCGCTGGAGCACCGTCGCCGCCACCACCGCGCACGAACTCGCCGCCGTCGAACAGCAGGCCGGGGAGACCGCCGCCGGACGCTCCGACCCCTACGCCCTCGGCCTGTTCACCACCTCCGGCGCCACCGTGCTGCTCGGCCTGCTCGCCGTCCTCGCCTCACTGCTGATCTCCGTCCAGATCGGCCGCGGCCTGGTCGCCGAACTGCACGCCCTGCGCAACTCCGCCCTCGAACTCGCCGGACGCAAACTCCCCGCCACCATGCGGAGGCTGAGGTCCGGCGACGAGGTCGACGTGGACACCGAGGCGCCGCTGCGGGAACACGGCGGCGACGAGATCGGCCAGGTCCACCAGGCCCTCGACACCGTCCAGCGGGCCGCCGTCACCGCCGCCGTCGAACGCGCCGAAGTGCTCTCCGGCGTCTCCGGCGTCTTCGTGAACCTCGCCCGCCGCAGCCAGGTCCTGGTGCACCGCCAACTCACCCTGCTGGACGCCATGGAGCGCCGCACCGAGGACCCCGCCGAACTCGACGACCTGTTCCGGCTCGACCACCTCACCACCCGGATGCGCCGCCACGCCGAAGGCCTGATCATCCTCTCCGGCGCCACCCCCGGCCGCGCCTGGCGCAAACCCGTCCCGCTCACCGACGTGGTCCGCGCCGCCGTCGCCGAAGTCGAGGAGTACGCCCGGATCGACGTCCACCGCCTCCCGCACGCCGCCGTCACCGGCCCCGCCGTCGCCGACCTCACCCACCTGCTCGCCGAACTCGTCGAGAACGCCACCGGATTCTCGCCCCCGCACACCAAAATCCACATCCGCGGCGAACAGGTCGGCACCGGCTACGTGGTGGAGATCGAGGACCGCGGCCTCGGCATGGGCCCCGAAGCCCTCGCCGACGCCAACCGGCGGATCGCCGCCAGCGACCAGGTCGACCTGTTCGACAGCGACCGGCTCGGCCTGTTCGTGGTCAGCCGGCTCGCCAAGCGGCACGGCGTCAAGGTCGCGCTCCGGCCGTCCGCGTACGGCGGCACCACCGCCGTTGTGCTGCTGCCGACCGAGCTGCTCGACCTGCGCGCCGCCGAAGCGGACCACCTCGCGCCCGACGGATTCGCCGAAGTGGCGTATCCCGCACGGCCGTTGATCCCGCCGTCGGTGCCCGTGCCCGTGCCCGGGCGGGCCGCCGCCACCGCGCTCGCCGAACCGCCCACGCCCGCGCCGTCGTTGCCGCCCGCGCCGTCGTTGCCGCCCGCGCCACAGCTGCCGTCCGCGCCGTCGCCGGCGCTGTCCGCCGACGGGGACGACCAACTCCCGCGCCGGGTACGGCAGGCCAGCCTCGCACCCCAACTGCGCGAGGCCCCCGAAGCGGCCCGGCCCGGGCTGCGCCCCGCCGCGCCCGCCGAACGTGACCCCGAGCAGGCCCGCACCGCGATGGCCGCGTTCCAGCGCGGCTGGGCCCGCGGCAGCGCCCCCGACCCCCGTCCCTTTGAGCGAGGAGACCGTTCCCGATGATCGGCACCGCCCACCACACCGGCGAACTCAACTGGCTGCTCGACGAGTTGGTCACCCGAACCGCCCAGGTCAAGTTCGCCGTGATGCTCTCCGCCGACGGCCTGTCGATGGGCAACTCCACCGGCCTGGCCCGCGAGGACACCGAGCACCTCGCCGCCGTCGCCTCCGGCTTCCACAGCCTCGCCAAGGGCGCCGGCCGACACTTCGACGCCGGTCAAGTCCGGCAGACCATGGTCGAGTTGGAACGCGGCTACCTGCTCGTCGCCGCCGCCGGCCAGTCCTCCTGCCTCGCCGTCTTCGCCGGCCCGGACGCCGATCTCGGCCTGGTCGCCTACGAGATGGCCCGCCTGGTGCGCCGGGTCGGCGAACACCTGCACGCCGCCCCACGTGAACTCCGGGAAGGGTGAACCGAGTTGGCCTACCCCCCGCGCCACTACCTGCCCGGCTCCCGGTTCGGCTACCCGCCGCCGCCCGACCGCCCCGTCCAGTGGTACGACGAGGCCGCCGGTCCGATGGTCCGCCCCTACGCGCTCACCAAAGGCCGCACCCGCCCCGGCCAGCCCTTCGACCTGATCGCCCTGGTCGTCACCGACGTCCCCGACCCGGCCGCCTTGCCGATCGGACCCGAACAGACCGCCATCCTCCACCTGTGCCGGGGCAACGCGCTGTCCGTCGCCGAGATCGCCGCCGACCTCGACCTGCCGCTCGGCGTGGTCAGGGTCCTGCTCGGCGACCTCCTCGACGCCGAACACATCCGGGTCAGCCGCCCCGTCCCCCCGGCCCTGCTCCCGCACGAGCACATCCTTCAGGAGGTCATCCATGGACTTCGCGCGCTCTGACACCGACCTCGCCCTGAAGATCCTGGTCGCGGGCGGTTTCGGTGTGGGCAAGACCACCCTGGTCGGCGCCGTCAGCGAGATCAAACCGCTGCGCACCGAAGAACAGCTGACCGCCGCCGGCACCCACATCGACGACCTCGGCGGCGTCGAGGGCAAGACCACCACCACCGTCGCCATGGACTTCGGCCGGATCACCATCCGCGAGGGCCTGTCCGTCTACCTCTTCGGCACCCCCGGCCAGGACCGCTTCTGGTTCCTCTGGGACGAACTCGCCCAGGGTGCGCTCGGCGCCGTGGTCCTCGCCGACACCCGCCGCCTCACCGACTGCTTCCCCGCCGTCGACTTCTTCGAGCACCGGGGCATCCCGTTCGTGGTCGCCGTCAACCACTTCGACGGCACCCGCGCCTTCCACCCCGAGGAGGTCGCGCGGGCGCTCGATCTCGATTCCGGCACCCCGGTGGTGCTGTGCGACGCGCGCGAGCGGGGATCCGGAAAGACGGTGCTGATCAACCTCGTTGAGCACGCCGGGAAGGTGCACGCGGCCAGAGTGCTGGCGCAGACCGGTAGTTGAGACCCCGGTCGGCCGGGTGGGTGTCGCACCGGGGCCGGTTCGATTCGCGGGGACCTCGCCGCGGGGCCACCCTGGACGAGGGGCACAACGCCGTAGCGCGGGCCGCGACTTCCGCGGACGTGCACCGAATAACCGGCTGTAACCAGGAGGACGGCATGACCAAGGCCAAGGACATCATGCATCCGGGTGCTCACTGGATCACCAAGAGCGACAATCTCCTGCACGCCGCCCAGCTGATGCGCCAGCTGAACGTGGGTGCGCTGCCCGTGGGCGACGAGACGAACAGCGAACGGCTGTGCGGGATCATCACCGACCGTGACATCGTGGTGAAATGCGTCTCGCAGGGCCTCAACCCGGCCGACTGCAAGGCGTCCGAGATCATCGAGGGCACCCCGCGCTGGATCGACGCGGACGCGGGAATCGACGAGGTCCTGCGCGAGATGGAGAGCCACCGCATCCGCCGGCTCCCCGTGATCGACAACAAGCGGATGGTCGGCATGATCAGCGAGGCGGACCTGGCCAGGCACCTTCCGGAGAACCAACTCGCCGAGTTCGCCGAGCGCATCTACGCGGCGAGCGCGGGGTAGCGGCTGCGGCGACCCATGCGGCGGCGGGGCGCCGGTGACACGGCGCTCGCCGCCGCTGGGTGGTTCCTCGGACTTCGGGGGCGGGCCGGGTGCTCCCGCCCCCGTGGACTGCCTGAGCGTGAGGTAATTCGTGGACGGCGGCCGGGGCCTGTGGGCTAGCATGACCGCCATGTTCCTCATCCGTGACTAGGACCCCGCGCGGCGACCGCCCACCACGATCGGTGGCGCGGTGCCTTCGGCGTCCCTGTTCACCGGCGTGCTTCTGCGGTGCGCCAGGCTCTTTCGAGGAACTTCACGATGTCTTCGTCCTATGGGGCTGTTTTGCGCACCCCCGGCGCGGCCCGGCTGTTCGGCGCGGCCCTGATCGGCCGGCTCTCCTACGGCACCGTTTCGCTGTCCCTGCTGCTCGCCGTCGCCGCCACCACCGGCTCGTACGCGCGGGCCGGTTGGGTGATGGCGGTGTTCTCCACCGTCAGCGTCCTGCTGTTCCCGGCCCGGGCGGGAATGGTCGACCGGTACGGGCCGCGTCGTGTGCTGCCGCCGATGGCCGCCGGGTACGCGCTCACCCTGCTCGGACTGGCCGCCGCGACGTGGCAGTCCGGCACCCCGTACCCCGTCCTGCTGGTACTGGCCGCGGCGGCGGGCGTGTTCGCGCCGCCGCTCGGGCCGGTCACCCGCGCGCAGTGGAGCCGGTTGGTGACCGACCCCGAACTGCGGCGCCGGGCCTACAGTTTGGACACCGTCGCGGAGGAACTCCTGTACGTCACCGGCCCGTTGCTGGCCGGTGTGCTCGCGACGGCAGCACGCCCGGCCGTCGGCGTGCTGCTCAGCGCGGCGCTCGTCCTCGGCGGGACGCTCGCGCTGGCGGTGTCCGTCCCGCGTGAGACGGCGGCCGCCGGTGATGCCAACTCGACGGCTGTGGAGGGGAGTTCGCACACCCGTGGCCTGCTGTCCCGGGCCCGCCAGCCGCTGGCGGCCGCCGCCGGGGCCGGGGCGGGGCTCGGGGCGTTCGGCCTGCTGGCCGTGGTCTTCGCCGGCCGGCACGGGCGGGACGCGGACGTCGCGTGGGTGGAGGCCGCGCTCGCTGCGGGAAGCGCGGTCGGCGGTCTCGCCCTGGGCGCCGTCAACTGGCGTGCGACGTCCGGGAACCGACTGACCATCCTGACCGCCGTCCTCGGCACCGCGCTCGCCCTCGCCGCGCTCGCCCCCTCCGTCCCCGTCCTGGCGGTCATTGCCGCGATCGCCGGACTGGCCGTCGCCCCCACCCTCACCACCGCCTACCTGCTCACCGACGAGATCGCCCCGCCCGAGCAGCGCACCCGGGCCGGCGCCTGGGTCAACACCGCATTCAACGCGGGCGGTTCGGCGTCCACCGCACTGGTCGGCCTGCTCACCGAGCGGCTCCCGCTGTCCGTCTGCCTGCTGCTCGCAGCCGCGCCCGTGCTGGCCGCACTGGTCGCGGCCCCGTCCTGGCGGGTGTTCGGCAGCGGGCGCACGGTGCCGGTGGAGGGTTGACCGTCCGGCAGTGCCCGAGGGGGCAGTACCGGAGGGGGCGGTACCGGAGGCGGCAGGGGCGGAGTTCGGCACAGCCGGTCCCGGCCGTGAGGCGTTCGCCGGTCTCGTGGCTCTCGCCCGGCCTCTGCTGCCTGACCAGCAGGGCCGTCTCCCCGGGTTCGCACCCTCGGAGACGGCCCTTGCGGTGGGTCCGGCCGGTCGAGCAACTGCGATCGGGCCGCAGGATGGTCCGGCCCGGCACGGGTTTCGGGGAAGTGACAAGTAGCAGGCGGGGCCGGGGACTTCGCCACGGCTTGGCGGGCGGCGAAGTCGGCGGGGGCCTTCTCGGCAGCTTCGGGGTGCGCCTCGCGTTCGGCGTGCTCGGCCAGTGCCCGGTGGATGCTGGCCACCGAGGGGTTGCGCCGCTTGCGCTTGCCGGTGGGGATGATCAGGGCGGGCTGGACCTGCTCGACGGACTCGCCGTTCGCGCGGCGCCGCAGCACAGTGTGCAGCATGTCGTCGGTGATGACCGGCGGTCGGCCGCCGTGATTGCCCTTGCGAGAGGTGGTGTCGAGCCCTTCCAGTGTGGACTCGCGGATGTTCTTCCGCTCGGCGCCCTGCGGGGAAAGGCAGTTCAGCCGGCGCGCGGAGTCCACTCCGGTGGCGTCCACAACCGGGCCTTGGCGCTGCCGACCTGGATCAGCGTTCCGGTGTGTCGATCCTGACGCGTCGGGCGGAATCCGTCGATCGTGAACACCTGCTGTCCGCTGGTGATGTCGACGGCCTGCAGGCCGGTCTCGTCGGCGATCAGCAGGTGCTCTCCGTCGGTGAAGAAGCCGAAATCGCCGACCGGCCAGGGGAACGTCGCGGCCGCCTTGATCCATCGGACGTCCGGCGAGCGCGGTTCGATCGAGGTGGGGTCGAGGACGTGGACGGTACCGCGGCCGGCGTCGTCCCGGTCATACACCGCGATCCGCCCGTTGTTGATCCACACCATCGGCCAGTTCCACTCCGAGACCTCGGGATACACCGCGTAGCTGGGCCCGTCCTCGCACTCATACGGGTTGTCGTGCAGCCAGGCGGTCAGGCTCCACACCGCCGGCATCCCCCAGGGCTGCCACACCCAGCCGCCGTCGTAGACACGAGTCCCGTCAGGACTCAGCGACAGCGCGCCGTGGAAGTAATCGTGGTCGTACTCCGCATCTTCCTCATCCCTGTCCGGGCTGTCCCGTGCCGTAAGCACCTCGCCGGACGCGAGATCGGTGACATCCAACCGGTTCCAGTCAGTGCGATGGACGACAACCGACCGGCCACCGTGTTCGGCGAACGCCAACGCGAACGGGACGGTTTCACAGCCGTAATCCCCGCCGTCCAACGCCAACGCCGGCGCACCGGTGGTGAGATCGACGACGGTGCCGTACCGGCCGCGGTCCTGAACCACCGCCGCCCAACGGCCACATCGAGACACATGAAGCCGCAGTCGAACGCCGCCACCGTATGCGGACGCCGGCCTCTCCTCCCGACACCGGGCCACGTCCTGCACCTCGCCGGTCGCCGGCGTCCACCGCGCCAGCCGTCCATCCTCGGACAGCACCAGCCACGCCGACCCCGCGTCACCGAGGGCCGCCGGCAGCGCCGCCACATCCACGACCGGCCGCAGCGCGTCAGGAACTGCCACGTCCACCGTGATCGTCGCCATACTGATCCCCTCCGTGCGCCCGTGCGACCCCCCGCGGCAACGTGAACAGCAGTGATACGGCACCGTATTGGCAAAGTCGGTGAGCGCCGCGATGCCGGTCACGGCGGTGACGTCGGCACGGATCTGGTCCATGTCGGGCTCATTCTCGCGCAGGTCCGCCTCGGTGCCGTCCAGCGGGAAGCCCCTTCCGGTCCTCAAGAGTCCGCCCTGGCGTCCTTTCTCGGCAAGGGCCGCACGTGCCGCAGGAAGGCGTCAGCCGTTCTCATCTGCGACCTGCCGCAACGATCACGACAGCCGCGGACATGCGGGGAGGAACCCCAGGTCACCCGGTGCGATTCATCGTCACACCACACTCGCTGACGCCCGGGAGAACGACAGAAGTGCACGCCGCTCAGGTGAACGTCCGTCCTCCCAGGCAAAGGCCCTTTGGCGCCGCACTGGCGGGAGGCCGAGGCATCGCACCTGACAAACCCGGCGACGCCGGCGGTCGTCGCCGGGATACTGGGCGCCCATGGATGAGGTCGAAGTCGTCGTCGCCCATTCCGAGCGGGCGACTCTGCGCGTCGGTGAGGTGTTCCTGAAGGTGGACGCCGATCAGGCGCGCATCGACGCCGAGGTCGAGGCGATGTCTCTCGCGCCCGTCCCGACCCCGGAGATCCTGTGGCGCAGGCCGCCCGTGCTCGCGCTGGCTGCTCTTCCGGGGAGGACGCTCGGGCGTCTCGGCGGGCCGTCCACCGGGTCGCGGGCGGCGTGGGCCGCGGCGGGTGCCGCCATCCGGACGCTGCACGACGCGCCGCTGCCGCCGAGACCGGGGCGGGCCGGGCGGAGCGTCGTCGCGCTGGCGGCGGAACTCGACGCCGAGTGCGAGTCGCTTGTGACGAACGGCGTTCTGCCCGCCGACCTGGTCACCCGCAACCGCCGGGTCGCCGAGGCCGCGCTCCGGCCGTGGACTCCGGCGTTCACGCACGGCGACCTGCAGATCGCGCACGTCTTCGTCGAGGGCGAGGAGGTCACGGGCATCATCGACTGGTCCGAGGCGGGCCGGGGCGATGCCCTGTACGACCTCGCGACCTTCACGCTCGGACACGAGGAACACCTCGACGACGTCCTCGCCGGCTACGGCACCGACGTCAATCGCGAAGTGATCCACGCGTGGTGGTCGTTGCGGAGCCTGCTGGTGGTCCGCTGGCTGATCGAGCACGGCTTCGACCCCTTCGCGCCGGGCTGCGAGGTCGACGTACTGAGATCCCGGATGTGAGACCGTGCCGTACCGCCTCCACGCTCGATCCGTGTGCCGAAACGCTCGATTCGATCGTCCCGGCCCGCACTTCCCGTACCGCGCGCATCACCCCGGCCGAGGCCGAACTTCTCGCCGCCACGCAGCTCGGCACAGCCGGGTGTGCCGAGCCACTGGGCAGCCAGCAGGACGCCAACTTCCTTCTGCGCGACCCGCGCGACCCGCGCGACCCGCGCGACCCGCGCGACCCGCGCGACCCGCGCGACCCGCGCGACCCGCGCGACCCGCGCGACCCGCGCGACCCGCGCAACCCGCATGACCCGCGCGACCCGCACGGAGCCGTCCTCGGCGTTCTGAAGATCGCCAACCCGGCCTTCGGCACCGTCGAGGTCGAGGCCCAGGACGCCGCCGCCGACCTGATAGCCGAGGCGCACCCCGAGCTGCGCGTGGCCACCGTGCTGCGCCACCCCGACGGCGCCCCGCGCCGCGCCGTGGTGGACGCCGCGGGCGGGACGGTCACGGCCCGGGTGCTGCGGCATCTGCCGGGCGGGGCGATGTCCGGCCCGCGGCACCTGTCGGCGGCGACCGTCGCGGCGATGGGTGCGATCGCCGGGAACGTCAGCACCACGCTGCGGGACTTCCGGCACCCCGGCCTCGACCGCGTTCTGCAGTGGGACCTGCGGCATGCCGACCGGGTGGTGGACCGGCTCGCCGGGCACATCGCGGAGCCGGAGCGGCGGGCCGCCGTGCTGGCGGCGACTGCCGAGGCGTGGTCGCGCGTCGAGGCGGTGGCCGCCGAACTGCCGGTGCAGGCCGTGCACCTGGACCTCACCGACGACAACCTGATCCGCCGCCCCGACAGCCGCCTGCCGATGCCCGACGGGATCATCGACTTCGGTGACCTGACCACGAGTTGGGCGGTCGGCGAACTCGCCGTCCAGCTCTCCTCGATGCTCCACCACGACGGCGTCGAACCCCACCAGGTGCTGCCCGCCGTCCGGGCCTTCCACGCGGTCCGGCCGCTGTCCGCCGCCGAGGCCGGGGCGCTGTGGCCGCTGGTGGTGCTGCGCACGGCCGTTCTGGTGGTGAGTGGGCGGCAGCAGGCGGCCGTTGACGCGGACAACGCCTACGCCACGGCCGCGCTCGACCGGGAGTGGCGGATGTTCGAGCAGGCCACCAGCCTGCCGCCGGCCGTGATGACCAACCTGGTGCAGGACGCGACGGGCTTCGCCCACCGGCCGGTCCCGGTGGCCCCGCCGACGCACCAACTGCTGGGCGGAATCGACGACTTCACCGTCCTCGACCTGTCCACCGACGCCGACGCGATGGACGGCGGCGCCTGGCTCGAAGCCGGGGCCGGGGACCGGGCGGCAGCCGCCGCGCTGACCCGGGGTGCGGCGGCCGTCCGCACTCCGTGGGGCGGCGCACGGCTCTCCCGGACGCCCGCGCTGTCCGCCGCCTCCCCGGCCACCGTGTCCACCGGCGTGGACCTGTGGCTCGGCCGGACCGCCGTCGCGCAGGCGCCCGAGGCCGGTCGGGTGCTGGAAGCCGGGCCGGGCAGGCTCGAACTCGCCTACGGGCAGCGGGTGTTGGCGCTGTCCTTCGCCGCAGGCGTCCATCCGCTGGTGACCGCGGGTGCGGAGGTCGGCGCGGGTGAGGAGCTCGTCCAGCTGCCGGCCCGCGCCGCCGTCCACCTCGCGCTGTCCGAGGCGGAAGGACCGGCCGTTCCGCCGCTGGTGCGCCCCGAGTACGCTGCGGGCTGGTTGCCGCTCACCGCCGACCCCGCCCCGCTGCTGGGCCTGGCCCCCGAGCCGACAGCCGAGCGGAGCGACCTGTTGGAGCGGCGCGGCGAGGTGTTCGCGACGGTGCAGGAGCACTACTACGCCGCGCCGCCCCGGATCGAACGCGGCTGGCGCCACCACCTGCTGTCCACCGACGGCCGCTCGTACCTCGACATCGTCAACAACGTCACCCCGCTGGGCCATGCGCACCCCCGGGTCGAGCAGGCGGTGGCCCGGCAGTTGCGGCGGCTGAACACCAACTCGCGGTTCCACTACGCCTCGGTGGTGGAGTTCACCGAGCGTCTCGCCGCTCTGCTGCCCGCGCCGCTGGACACGGTGTTCCTGGTCAACTCCGGCTCCGAAGCGGTCGATCTGGGGCCTGCGACTGGCCATCGGCGCCACCGGGCAGCCGGATGTGGTCGCTCTCCGCGAGGCCTACCACGGCTGGACGTACGCCTCCGACGCGGTGTCCACCTCCCTCCAGGACAACCCGAACGCCCTTGCCACCCGGCCGAGTTGGGTCCACACGGTGGACTCGCCGAACCCCTACCGGGGCCGTCACCGAGGGGCCGACGCGGCCCGCTACGCCCCCGGGGCGGCGGCGGTGATCGACGGCCTGGCTGCTGCCGGGCGCCCGGCCGGGGCGTTCGTCAGCGAGACCTTCTACGGCAACGCCGGGGGAGTGGCGCTGCCGGACGGCTACCTCGCCGAGGTGTACGCGGCGGTCCGCCGGCACGGCGGCCTGGCCGTCGCCGACGAGGTGCAGGCCGGGTACGGCCGGCTCGGGCACTGGTTCTGGGGGTTCGAGCAGCAGCAGGTCGTTCCCGACATCGTCTGCGTCGCCAAGGCGATGGGCAACGGGCACCCGCTCGGCGCGGTCGTCACCAGCCGGGCGATCGCCGAACGGTACCGCGAGCAGGGCTACTTCTTCTCCTCCACCGGTGGCAGCCCGGTCTCCAGCGTCGTCGGACTGACCGTCCTGGACGCGCTGCGCGACGAGGGCCTCCAGGGCAACGCCGTCCGCGTCGGAGGCCACCTGAAGCGCCGGCTCCAGGCGCTGGCCGACCGTCACGGGATCGTCGGCGCGGTGCACGGCTCGGGCCTCTACCTCGGTCTCGAACTGGTCCGCGACCGTGGCACCTTGGAGCCCGCCACCGAGGAGACCGCCGAGCTCTGCGAGCGCATGCTCGACCTCGGCGTCGTCGTCCAACCCACCGGCGACCACCTCAACATCCTGAAGATCAAGCCTCCGTTGTGCCTGGACACCGCCGCCGCGGACTTCTTCGCCGACGCCCTGGACCTGGCCCTCACCCAACTCGGCCACGCGGGCTGACCCCCACCCTCAACCCCCGCCCTCCCCGAACTCCCTGGAACGGTACAGATGTTGGACACGATCGTCGTCGGCGCGGGAATCGCCGGCCTCACCGCCGCCCGGCTGCTGCACGCCGCAGGACAGCGGGTGGTCGTGCTCGAAGCCCGGGACGATCGCGTTCACGCCCGCCCTGCCGGACGCCGTCGCCGGACCGATCGCCCGGCTCGGCATGGGCGCGTTCAACAAGGTCTTCCTCCGCTTCCCGGAGCGGTTCTGGCCGGAGGGCGTGCACGCGATCCGGCAGCACGGCCGGGCCGGCGTCCCCTGGCACTCCTGGTACGACGTCTCCGCGGTGAGCGGCGAGCCGATGCTGCTGACCTTCGCCGGCGGCGACTGGGCCCGGGAGATCGAGCAGCGGACCGACGAGGAGATCGTCGCCTCGGTGCTCGACGCCCTGCGCGGGATCCACGGCGACGGCGTCCCCGACCCCGTCGGGCACTGGATCACCCGCTGGGCCTCCGACCCGCTCGCCCTCGGCTCGTACTCCTACGTGGCCGTCGGCTCCCGCCACGAGGACCACGACGCGATGGCCGAACCCGTCGACGGTGTCCTCCACTTCGCCGGAGAGGCCACCTACGGCCACGAACCGGCCACCGTCCACGGCGCCCTGCTCTCGGGCCACCGCGCCGCCGAACGCATCCTCGGCACCGAGCTCCCGCTGACCGGCCTCACCCGCGCCCTCCGTCCCGTTCCACCTGGCGACCCGGCGGCCGTCGCTGCCCGCCGCGAAGGACGATCGGCCCGCCCGACCACCGAGCCGGGCCCGGCGTGACGCTCCGTCACCGTCGCGTCGGCGGGCCGGGCTCCGGGAGCGGTCGTACATTGAGCGGATGATTGTCGACAACGGGACGGGGCCGGTGCGGCCGGCGCGGTACGGGTGGGGGCCGTCCGGGCAGTGGCTGGCCGCGCGGGGGTGCTGGGGGGAGCTGCTGGAACGGTTCCGGCTGGCCAGGGCGCTCGGCGATGCGCTGGCGGGGCCGCTCGGGCACCTGGTGGCGTACGGTGCGCCCGCCACGGTCGCGGCGCGGCTGTTCGACCCCGACGGCGGGCCCGGTGCGGCGGCGACGGAGGGCGACCACGATGCCGGGCCGCTGTGGGAGGTGCTCGCCACCCGCCACCCCTGGCCGGTGCTGGCCGCGCTGCCGCTGCCGCCCGCGATCCGCCGCCTGGCCGCGCACACCCGCGCCCTGCTCGGGGACGAGACGCCCGGCGGGGACACGGGAGTGCCGTACCGGCTGCGCCCGTGGGAGGACAGCGGGTGGGAGCGGGACACCCGGGTCCGCGAGTACCTGCCCGGCGGCGGCGCCCGGCGCGCCCTGCACCTGGCGCCGCCCACCCGGGAAGGTCTCGGCGTCCTCGAACTCCCGTCCCCCGGCGCCCGGTTGACCGGGCTCCCGGCAACCGCTCTGCTCGCCGGACTGTCCGACTGGACCACCGCCGTGTGCGTGCGCGGCCGCGCCACCGACGCCGCCGCGCAACTCGCCGCCGGGCCGGACGTCACCGGCGGGCCGCTGCCGTTCGCCGCGCTGTACCCGGCGCTGGTCCATCTCGGGTCCGCCCACCCCGACCGAGGGGCGGCCCAAGGGCGGCTCGCCGTATGGGAGTTGCTCACCGCCATGAGCGGCGCGGGCGTGGCCGGCATCGACGCGCTGGTGGCCCGCCTGCACTGCCTGGCCTGGACCGAACCGGGCGACGACCTCCGCCATCTGCACCTCGCCCTGGAAGACCCCGCCACCGGCCTCGCCTGGGCCCTCTCCGGCACCACCCCCGACCCGGCCTGACCTGCCGCCCGGCCTGACCTGCCGCCCGGCCCGTGGTCGGGCCCGCAGACGGCGACGCCCCCGCCGAGTCCGGGCGAACCCGGAACCCCGGCGGGGGCGAACGGTGCGAAAGGCGTCGGCCGTCAGACGGCCGGCTCCGCCAACGGGGCCTGCGCCTGGGCGGGCAGGTGGGCGGTCTCGGGCGCGCCCGCGTTCTCCTCGTAGGGGAGCGCGCCGGTCAGGACGGCGTTCATCCGCTCACGGTCGAGTTCGCCGGTCCAGTGTCCGATCAGGACGGTCGCGGCGGCGTTGCCCGCGAAGTTGGTGAGGGCGCGGGCCTCGGACATGAAGCGGTCGATGCCGACGATCAGGCCGACGCCGTCGACCAGCGCGGGCTTGTGGGACTGGAGACCACCGGCCAGGGTGGCCAGGCCGGCGCCGGTGACGCCCGCCGCGCCCTTGGAGGCGATCACCATGAACACCAGCAGGGAGAGCTGCTCGCCGATCGACATCGGCTTGTCCATCGCCTCGGAGATGAAGATCGAGGCCATGGTGAGGTAGATCGCGGTGCCGTCGAGGTTGAAGCTGTAGCCGGTCGGCACGGTGATGCCGACGACCGGGCGGCTCACTCCGAGGTGCTCCATCTTGGAGATCAGCCGGGGCAGCGCGCTCTCGGAGGAGGAGGTGGACAGGATGAGCAGGAACTCCCGGCCCAGGTAGCGCAGCAGGCTGAAGATGTTCACCCCGGCGGCCAGCCGGAGCAGCAGGCCGAGGACGACGACCACGAACAGCACGCAGGTCACGTAGAAGCCGATCATGATCACGGCGAGGCTCTTCAGCGCGGCCGTGCCGGTCGCGCCGACCACCGCGGCCATCGCGCCGAACGCGCCGATCGGCGCGACCCACATGATCATCGACATCACCCGGAACACCAGCTTCTGCAGGTGCTCGACGCCGCGCAGGATCGGCGCGCCCGCCGGGCCCATGCCCTGCAGCGCGAAGCCGACCAGCAGCGCCACCAGCAGGGTCTGCAGGACCTGGCCCTGGGTCAGCGAGGACACCAGGGTGGTGGGGATGATCCCGAGCAGGAAGTCGGTGCTGGACGAGGCGCCCGCCGCGGCCTGCGCGTGACCGGACTTCGCCAGCGCCGACGTCAGGTGCAGCCCGCTGCCCGGCTCCAGCAGGTTGCCCACCAGCAGACCGATGCCGAGCGCCACCGTCGAGGTCAGCAGGAAGTAGCCGAGCGCCAGGCCGCCGACCCGGCCGACCTTCGCCGCCTTGGTGACCGAGCCCACACCCAGCACGATGGTGCAGAAGATGACCGGGGAGATCATCATCTTGATCAGGTTGACGAAGCCGGTGCCGACCGGCTTCAGCTCCACCGCGAACTTCGGCGCGACCAGACCCACCACGATCGCCGCGATCACGGCCGCGATCACCGCCAGGTACAGGTAGTGGGTCCGGTCCGCTCTTCTGGTCTGCTTCCCGTTCGTGGTGGGGGTCATCCGCTCGGCTCCTTCGCCGTAGGCTCGTTCTCGTCGCGCCACCGGGGGGAGCGGACGCGACCGGCCCGTTGGGTGGCGGGCCGCGCACGACTATTCGCTCCGCCGTGAGGGACGTCACGATTGCGGTCATAGAGTTCATGGGTAACCCCCACAAGCGTCGCGACAAGCCCGTGACCGGGCACACTGGTCGGCATGCGCCCGAACAGCCCGCCCGCCCCCGCGGCCCGCGCCGCCCGCCCCCGCCGGCTCCGCAGCCTGGCCGGACGGCTGTTCGCGATCCAGGTGGTCATCGTCGGGGCCGTGGTCGCCGGCGGTGCCGTGCTCGCCTACCTGTTCACCGCCGCCCGGGCCGAGGACACCGCCCGCCACGAGGCCACCGCCGTCGCCCAGTCCGTCGCCGACGCCCCCGCCGTCCGCGCGGCCGCCCTCGGGCCCGACCCCAGCGCCGTCCTCCAGCCGTTCGCCGAGCAGGTCCGCGCCGACACCGACGTGGACTTCGTCACCGTCATGGACCCGCAGGGTATCCGCTGGACCCACCCCGACCCGGCGCAGATCGGCCGCCCCTTCCTCGGCCACATCGACCAGGCCCAGCAGGGCCGCCTCCAGCAGGAGACCTACACCGGCACCCTCGGCCCGTCCGTCCGCGTGGTCGCCCCCGTCCAGGACGACCAGCACCATGTGGTCGCCCTGGTCAGCGCGGGCATCACCGTCGACAACATCTCCGCCCGGCTGCGCACCCCCCTGCTCGCCCTCACCGGCATCGCGGCCGGCGCCCTCGCCCTCGGCGCCACCGCCAGCTACCTGGTCGCCGCCCGGCTGCGCCGCCACACCCACGGCATGGACGCCGAGGAACTCGCCCACCTGTACGACTACCACCAGGCGACGCTGCACTCGGTGCGCGAAGGACTGGTGCTGCTCGACCGCGACCACCGCGTGCTGCTGTGCAACGACGCCGCCCGCGAACTGCTCCAACTCGACGAGGATGCGGGCGAACTGACGTTGCGTCAGCTCGGTCTGCCGACTTCACTGACGCAGGCACTGGAGTCCGCCGAACCGGTGCGCGACGAGGTGCACCTGACCGCCGAACGCGTACTGCTGGTCAACACCTCGCCGATCGGGCCCGGAATCGGCAGCGTGATCACCCTCCGAGACCACACCGAACTCCAGGGCCTCACCGGCGAGTTGGACACCGTCAAGGGCATCGCCGCAGCGCTCGACGCGCAGGCCCACGAAGCCGCGAACCGGCTGCACGCCGTGGTCTCGCTGATCGAACTCGGCCGCCACCGCGAGGCCGTGGAGTTCGCCACCGCCGAACTCGCCCTCGCCCAACGGCTCACCGACCAGGTGGTCGGCGCGGTCGGCGAACCCGTGCTCGCCGCCCTGCTGCTCGGCAAGGCCGCGCAGGCCGCCGAACGCGGCGTCGAACTCCACCTCACCGAGGACAGCCGGATCGACGACGGCGTCCTGCCCGACCGGCTCACCCCGCGCGACCTGGTCACCCTGCTCGGCAACCTGATCGACAACGCCGTGGACGCCGCCATCGAGAACGCCGCCCACGCCGCCCCCGAGGTACGCGTCACCGCCCGCACCGACGACGGCCACCTGCTGCTCCGGGTCGCCGACACCGGCGCCGGTGTGGACCCCGCCGCCGCCGACGAGGTGTTCCGGCGCGGCTGGACCACCAAGCAGCACGGCCGCGGCCTCGGCCTCGCCCTGGTCGCCCAGACCGCCCGCCGCAACGGCGGCGACGTCCGGCTCGGCGAGGCGACCACACACGACGGCGAGGACGTCCACCCCGGCCACCAGGACGTCCGGCCCGGCGAGCCGTGCGGCGGCGCCGTGCTCACCGTCCGGATCCCGCTCCAGCGCCCGGCGGTGAACGCGTGACCGGCCGCCCCGGGCAGCGGCCGATCCGCGTACTGGTGGTCGAGGACGACCCGGTCGCCGCCGACGCGCACGCCCGCTACGTCGCCCGCACCCCCGGCTTCACCGTCACCGCCACCGCACACTCCCGCGCCGAAGCCGTCCGCGCCCTCGACCGCGCCCGGGAGGTCGGCAGCCCCGTCGATCTGATCCTGCTCGACCTCTACCTCCCCGACGGCCACGGCCTGCACCTGTGCGCCACGCTGCGCGCCGCCGGTCACAGCGCCGACATCATCGCCGTCACCTCCGCCCGCGACCTCGCCACCGTCCGGCAGGCCGTCACCGCCGGCGTCGTCCAGTACCTGTTGAAACCGTTCGGCGCCGCCGCCCTCGGCGACCGCCTCGGCCAGTACGCCCGGTACCGGGCCAGCCTCGGCCGCGAGGGCGAGGCCCTCGGGCAGGAGGAGGTCGACCGGGCGCTCGCCCTGCTGCGCGGCACCGACCGCACCAGCCTCCCCAAGGGGCTGACCGCCACCACCCTGGACACCGTCGCGGCCGCGCTGCGCACCGCCCCCGAGGGCCTGTCCGCCGGCGCCGCCGCCGAGGCCACCGGCGTCTCCCGGATCACCGCCCGCCGCTACCTCGAACACCTGGTCACCACCGGCCACGCCACCCGCGAACCGCGCTACGGCCAGGTCGGCCGCCCCGAGCTCGGCTATCGCTGGAAGAGCGAACAGCCGTAGGGGTCAGGCGAGTCCAGGTCAGGCGATTTCGGGTCGGGCGCGTTCAGATCAGGCGCGTTCGGGTCGGGCGCGTTCGGCGAGGACCAGGAAGCGGTCCGGGTCGTCGGTGTAGGACAGCGGGTTCCAGCCGGCGGAGGTGAGCAGGGGGAAGAGCCTGTCGCGGGCCCGGAGGTCGTCGGGGGTGAGGGCGCGGCCGTGGCGGGCGGCGAGGGCGGCGCGGCCGACGGGGTGGTACAGGGCGAGCCGGCCGCCCGGGCGGGTGACGCGGGCGAGTTCGCGCAGGCCGGTCGCCGGGCCCGGCAGGTGGGAGATCAGGCCGGCCCCGAAGACCAGGTCGGCCACGGCGTCCGGGAGCGGGAGCCGGGTGCAGTCGGCCTGCAGCAGGACGGCGTCGGCGCGGTGCGCGGTGGCCTGCGCCAGCATCTCCGGCGTGAGGTCGAGGCCGAGGACGGTTCCCGACGGCCCGACAGCCGCGCGCAGCAGTGGCAGCGCGCGGCCGGTGCCGCAGCCCGCGTCGATGACGAACTGGCCCTCCGTCAGGCCGGTTTCGGCGATCGCGGCGGCGTAGCGCGGACTGTCGTCCGGGAACTTGCCGTCCCAGCCGGCGGCGCGTTCGGCGAAGAAGGCGCGGGTGGCGGCGAGTTCGCGGGCATGGGCGTCACGCTTCGGAGTCTCCATGGCGGCAGGGTACGTGGGGCGTACTCGGGTGGCGGCCGTGACCCGGGGGCGGGCGGGCTCGTTGACATGGCGGGTGCGGAAAGCGGTACGTGCTCACTCGGACGGGTGATCAGAAGGCCTTGCGGGCCGTTCAGTGGAGCCCCGGGAGTAAAGTTAGGCTTACCTAACCATCCAAAGGGAGCTTCGCTGTGACCCTCACCGTCGGCACCTCCGCCGCGCCCGCCGGCGACGCGATCCTGCGCCGCCAGCGCATCCGCGAGTCGGCCGCCCGCACCTACGCGCGGTCCTTCCCGATCGTCCCGGTGCGCGCGAACGGCATGACCGTGGAGGGCGCCGACGGCCGCCGCTACCTGGACTGCCTCTCCGGCGCCGGCACCCTCGCCCTCGGCCATAATCACCCCGTGGTGCTCGAAGCGATCCGCCGCACGCTGGACAGCGGCGCTCCGCTCCACCTGCTCGACCTCGCCACCGCCGAGAAGGACGACTTCACCACCGCGCTGTTCGAGAGCCTCCCCGAGAAGTTCGCCGCCAAGGCCCGGATCCACTTCTGCGGCCCGGCCGGCACCGACGCCGTCGAGGCCGCCCTCAAGCTCATGCAGACCGCCACCGGCCGCCGCGGCGCACTCGCCTTCACCGGCGCCTACCACGGCATGACCGCCGGCGCCCTCGCCCTCACCGGCAACACCGCCGTCAAGTCCCCGCTGCCCAGCGCCGGCGAGGTCACCCGGCTGCCCTACCCCTACGCCTACCGCTGCCCGTTCGGCATCGGCGGCGAGCGCGGCGCGGAGCTGGCCGCGGCCTACACCGAGCGGCTGCTCGACGACCCGTCGGGCGGCGTGCTCCCGGCCGCCGCGATGATCCTCGAACCCGTCCAGGGCGAGGGCGGCGTCGTCCCCGCCCCCGACGGCTGGCTGCGCGAGATGCGCCGGATCACCGCCGAACGCGGCATCCCGCTGATCGTCGACGAGGTGCAGACGGGTGTCGGCCGCACCGGGCGGATGTGGGCGGTGGAGCACAGCGGCATCGAACCGGACGCGATGGTGCTGTCCAAGGCGATCGGCGGCAGCCTCCCGCTCGCGGTGGTCATCTACCGCGAGGAGTACGACAGTTGGCGGCCCGGCGCCCACACCGGCACCTTCCGCGGCAACACCCTCGCGATGGCGGCCGGCGCGGCGACGCTCCGGTACGTCGCCGCCAACGGGCTGGCCGCCCGTGCCGAGACGGTCGGCGCCCGGATCGCCGCCCGCCTCGACGGCGCCCGTGACCGCCTCCCGGTGATCGGCGACGTACGCGGCCGCGGCCTGATGACCGGCGTCGAACTCATCGATCCCGCAGGGGAGTCGGACAGCTGCGGCGCCCGCCCCGCGAACCCCGGCCTCGCCGTCCGGGTGCGCGAAGCCTGCCTCGCCCGCGGCCTGATCGTCGAACTCGGTGGCCGCCACGACGCCGTCCTGCGGCTGCTCCCGCCGCTCACCATCACCGACGAGCAGGCCGACGCCGTCCTCGAACGGCTCTGCGACGCCATCGAGTTCGCCATGCGAGAGCCCGCCGTCGCGCGTGGGTAGTTGATCTCGCATCACGTTCTGTTGCTGGTCGATCGGTTGGAAGTGGAAGAGAAGTGAGTGGGTTAACCGAACTCTCCGGAGGCGTGGCCGGGCCCGAGGCGCTGCGGCCGCTGCTCGCACAGGTGTTGGCGGCGCTGACCGCCGGAGCGGTGCGGCGGGGCGGGCCGGTGGTGGCGGGCGAGCCGATGGCGGTGGGGGAGGTGGTGCGGGAGGCGCTGGCCCGGGCCCACGGGCCGGGCGCACTCGGGCAGTTGGTCGAGCTGCTGGCGCACGGCGCGGCCGACCCGGCCGACCCGGCCTGCGCGGCACACCTGCACTGCCCGCCGCTGGCCGTCGCGGTGGCCGCCGACCTCGCGGTCAGCGCCCTCAACCCGTCCCAGGACTCCTGGGACCAGGCCCCGGCAGCCACCACCCTGGAGAGCGAACTCCTCGCCGAACTCGCCCAGTTGGTCGGATTCCGGCCCGATCGCGCGGCCGGCGTGCTGACCACCGGCGGCACCGAGTCCAACCTGATGGGCCTGATGCTGGCCCGCGACCAACGCCTCGGCCCGGACGTCGAGTTGAACGGCATCCCGCGCGGCGTCCGGCCCCGGATCCTGGCCTCCGAGGTCGCCCACTTCTCCGTCCAGCGCGCCGCCGCACTGCTCGGCCTCGGCGAACGCGCCGTCCGCGCCGTCCCCGTGGACCGTCAACTGCGCATGGAGCCCGAGGCGTTGGCCGACGCGTTCGCCGAGGCCGGCTGGGAGGGCGCCACCCCGATCGCCGTGGTCGCCACCGCCGGCACCACCGACACCGGCGCCATCGACCCGCTGCACGAGGTCGCCGACCTCGCCGCCCGCCACGGCACCTGGCTGCACGTGGATGCCGCGTACGGCGGCGGCGCACTGTTCTCCGACCGGCTCGCCCCGCTGCTCGACGGGATCGACCGCGCCGACTCGATCTCCCTCGACTGGCACAAACTCGGCTGGCAACCCGCCGCCGCCGGCGTCTTCCTGGTCCGCGACGCCCGCACCTACGCCTCGCTCGCCCGCCGCGCCGTCTACCTCAACCCCGCCGACGACGAGGACGCCGGCTACCCCAGCCTGCTCGGCCAGTCGCTGCGCACCACCCGCCGACCCGACGCCTTCAAACTTGCCGTCACCCTGCGGACGCTGGGCCGGGACGGGCTCGGCGCACTGGTCGACCGCTGCCACGACCTGGCCCTGCGGGCCGCCGAACTCGTCCGCGCGAACCCCGAGTTGGAGCTGCACTGCGAACCGGTCCTGACCACCGTGGTGTTCCGCTACGCGGCCGCGGACAGCGACCACGTCAACGCGGAACTGCGCCGCCACCTGCTGCGCACCGGCCGGGCCGTCGTCGGCCGCACCGAACTCCCGGGCACCGGCCCCGGCCGGGTGCGGCTGAAACTGACCCTGCTCAACCCGCACACCACCGAACGGGAGCTCGATTCGCTGCTGGCGGCCGTGGTCGAGAGCGGACGGGCGGTGCAGAAGCGGTAGGGCGGGTCAGAAGCCCTTCAGCAGGATCCCCCGCAGCGTCTCCCACTGCTCCGGATCCGCCGCCACCAGCAGGCCGTTGGTGCCACCGGGCGGCTCGGGCAGGTACGGGGAGCCGTCGAAACGGGCGGAGCGGCCGCCGGCCTCGGTGATCAGCAGCGAACCGGGGGCGTGGTCCCAGGGGAGAGTGCGCCAGTACAGGAGGAAGTCGCGCTCACCGGTGGCGACCAGCGGATACTCGATGCCGGCGGCTCTGCGCCCGGGATCGAGCGGGCCGAGCGCGCGGGCGTTGTCGAGCAGGTGGTGGCTGGTCGGCGGAGCGAAGTAGCGCGTCTTCAGGATGCCCGTCCACGCCTCCGGCGCGGTGGTGACCTTCTCCCGCGCCAGCCGCTCCCCGTTCCGCCAGGCCCCCGCGCCGAGTTCGGCGGTGTACGCGGTGCCGGAGCAGGGCTGCCAGATCCAGGACGCGACGGCCTGTCCGCTCCGCACCAGCGAGGCCATCACCGCGAACGCGGGTTCCCCGGCGACGAAGTTCTTGGTCCCGTCCACCGGGTCCACCAGCCAGACGGCGGGCTCCTCCAGCAGCGCCCGGGCCAGCGCCGGATCGGCCGCCACGGCCTCTTCCCCGACCACCGGGACGGGCAGCAGCTCACGCAGGCGCCGAGTGATGATCCGCTCGGCGTCCCGGTCCGCGACGGTGACGAGATCGCCTGGAGCCTTCTCCATCACCTCACCCTCGGCCAGCGCCCGAAACCGAGGCTCGACCGCCTCTGCCGACGCCTCCACGAGGATCTCGGTGACCTTCTCCATCAACACGCCCGCGCTCCCTTCACCGCCCTCCACTCTCCCATGCCCGGGTGTGACGGGTGATGCGCAGGTGGCTGGTGGGACAAGGTGCGGGCGGCGGTGGGCACCGCGTGCGCGGATTCTGCCCGCCGGGTTCGACCCGCTTCGGGTGGGCGGAGCGTGGTGGTCGTCGTGCTGCCCTGGTGGTGTGTCAGGCGTGCTGGGGCCAGCGGGGGTGGTGGTGGTCGATGACGTAGTGGTGGTCGTGGCCCCAGGCTCCGGTGGCGCCGTCGAGGGGGTGGGCGTCGCGGAGGTGGGGGTGGTCGCGGGGGAGGTCGGTGTGGGTGTGGGGGAGGGTGTCGGGGTCGTGGCGCGGCCACAGGGCGCCGGCCGCGAGGGCGGCGGTGAGGGAGATCGCGCCGAGGACGAGGGCGGTCGCGGGGAGTCCGGCTCCGGCGGCGAGCCAGCCGGCGAGGGGGTAGGTGAGCAGCCAGCAGGAGTGGGAGAGGGAGAACTGGGCGGCGAAGGCGGCGGGGAGGTCGGCGTCGGCGGCGGAGCGGCGGATGACGCGTCCGCCGGGGGTGAGGACGGCGGAACCGGCGGCGCCGATCAGGGCCCAGGCGGCGAGGAGGGCGATCCAGGTCGCGGTGCCGGGCGCGGCGGCGGTGATGGCGGCCGTGGCGGTGAGGACGGCGGGCAGGGCGAGGGCGGCGGGGAGCATGACGGCGCGGTCTCCGGCGCGGGCCAGGAGGCGGGGCAGCAGGAGGGCGGCGAGCATGGAGCCGGCTCCGTAGGCGCCGAGGGCGAGGGAGACGGATCCGGCGGGGCGCCGGAAGTGCTCGCGGACCACGACGACGGTGTTGACGAAGACGATGGCTCCGGCGGCGGCGACCGCGAGGTCGAGGGTGATCAGGGCCCGCAGGCGGGGGGTGGCCCGGAACAGGCGGGAGCCGAACATCGCTTTCCGGTAGCTGCCGCCGGTGCGTTCGGTGGGCGGGGTCTTGGGCAGGACGGCGGAGACGACCAGGGCGGCGGAGGCGAGGAAGCCGGCCATGGTGCCGGTGAACAGCCAGTTGTAGGAGACCCAGGTCAGCAGGACGGCGGCGAGCGCGGGGCTGAACAGGGACTCCAGGTCGTAGGCGAGACGGGACATGGACAGGGCGTTGGTGTAGTCGCGCTCGGCGGGCAGCACCTGGGGAATGGTGGCCTGGAAGGTCGGGGTGAACGCGGCGGAGGCGGCCTGGAGCAGGAACACCGTCAGGTAGATCTGCCAGACCTGGGTGACGAACGGCAGGGCGAGGGCGACGCCGGCGCGGGTGAGGTCCATCGCCACCATCAGCGCCCTGCGCGGTATGCGGCCGGCGAGCGCGCCGGCGATCGGGGCGATGGCGACGTAGGCGACCATCTTGATCGCCAGCGCGGTGCCCAGGACCGCGCCCGCGTTCGCCCCGGCGATGTCGTAGGCGAGCAGCGCGAGGGCGACGGTGGCCAGGCCGGTGCCGATCAGGGCGACGACCTGGGCGGTGAACAGGTGGCGGTAGGTGCGGTTGCGCAGCACGGAAAGCATGGCCCGTCCCGGCTCGAAGGTGGCCCGACCATCTCATCGTAAACAACATGTACGCATAAATGCACATGTTGCCTGCGGTCGGGCGGCCGGAACTCCCGCCGGGCAGGGAGTCAGTCGTGCGGGGGAAGGGCGGCGATCTGGTGGTCGGCGACGTTCAGCGCCTCGTCGACCAGGCGGCGCAGGTGGCCGTGACGCAGGGAGTAGACGACGTGGCGGCCGTCCCGGCGGGTGGTGACGAGTCCGGCGAGGCGGAGTTTGGCCAGGTGCTGGCTGACGGAGGGGCGGGCGGCACCGGTGGCCTCGACCAGGGTGGTCACGTCGGCCTCGCCGCGGCCCAGGCGCTCCAGCAGCGCGAGGCGGGTGCGGTCCGCGAGGAGGGAGAGGACGGAGGCGGCGGCGTCGAGGCGCTCGCCACCGGTGTGCTGATGCGAGTGCGATGCATCTGCGACCTGCGCGCGGTTGTCCATCTGCTCATCGTAGGGCCCTTCCCGGGATGCGCGTGTGCGCACACGTGGTGAGGAGCGGGGACGGGCTGCCCGCCGTGCCCCGACCGGTGCAGGGCACGGCTGCGGTGTCCGCAGCGTGGCCGCGCATGCCTGCCGAGGGCCCGGGCGCTGCCCGCCTCGGCGAGCGGGGATCAGGTCTCGTTCAGGCGGTCGTACTCGGCGCGGACGCGGCGGTCCATGGCGAGGGCGAACTGGGCGTCGTTGACGGCCCGGGCGAGCGGGCGGATGCGGTGGATGCGCTCGGTGAGGCGGGCGGCTTCGGCGGGGGTGAGGTCCTGGACGTGGGCGAGGGCGCCCAGCAGCCGGTCGCGGATCAGGGTGACGAAAATGTCGGCCATCGCGTCGGCGTACTCGCTGGCGTGGCGGCTGACCTCCAGGACGGCGGCCAGCGGCACACCCTCGTCCACCAGGGCGACGGTGGCGTCCATCAGGCGGCGACTGATGTGGGTGATGCCGTCGGGGTCGACGGTGATGAAGCCCTGGGCGAGGGACTCGGCGGTGTTGGCCTCGGTCAGCTGGTCGCCGAACGCGGCGCGCAGTTCGTCCCAGCTCAGGTGGACGGGCGTCTCGTCGGACCAGGGCGCGACCAGCGCGGCCTGAAGGCCGATCAGTTCGGCGACGTCGCGGCCGTCCTCGCCGGCGCCGATCAGTTCGGCGATGCCGCCGAGCGCGTGCCCGCGTTCGAGCAGTTCGCCGATCAGCCGCAGCCGGGCCAGGTGCTGGGGGCCGTACCAGGCGATCCGGCCGGCCTTGCGGGGTGGTGGCAGCAGGCGGCGTTCGCGGTAGAAGCGGACGGTGCGCACGCTGATGCCGGCCGCCTCGGCGAGTTCGGCGATGCGGTACTCGCGCGGGGGCTCGCGGTCCTGCTGGATCTCCGCCACGCCGGTCAGCATAGGGCCGGGCCGGGACGGGCGGACACCCGCGCAATCCTCGGCGTCGGCGCTATTCCACTCAGTGTCAACAAGGGCTACTCTGCCAAACGCGCCAGTGATTACTGGCAGCATCCAGGGCTCCATCCCCTCAGCACGCAGCGGCAGTTCAGCACCGCACCGGCCCGTGCCGTTCCCCACCCTTGCCAGGAGGACCCGCCCATGGCACCCCGCACCAAGAAGCCGCCCGTCCCTGCCATGCCGCAGCCGGACCCCGTGCCGCACGTGCGGGTCGCCGTCGTCGGCTCCGGCTTCGGCGGCCTCGGCGCCGGCGTCCGGCTGCGCCGCGCCGGGATCACCGACTTCGTGATCCTGGAACGCGCGGACTCCATCGGCGGCACCTGGCGCGACAACTCCTACCCGGGCTGCGCCTGCGACGTGCCCTCCCACTTGTACTCGTTCTCCTTCGCGCCGAACCCCGAGTGGCCCCGGGTGTTCTCCGGACAGCCCGACATCCGCGCCTACCTGGAGAAGGTCGCCGACACCTTCGGGTTGCGCCCGCACCTGCGGTTCGGCGCCGAGGTCACCGAACTGCGCTGGGAGGAGGAGCGCACCCGATGGCGGGTCACCACCCGGGCCGGCAGCTGGACCGCCGACGCCGTGGTCTCCGCCGCCGGCCCGCTGGCCGACCCGCAGATCCCCGACCTGCCCGGCCTGGACAGCTTCCCCGGCAAGGTCTTCCACTCCTCCCGCTGGGACCACGACTACGACCTGGCGGGCAAGCGCGTCGCCGTGATCGGCACCGGCGCCTCCGCCGCCCAGATCATCCCCGCCATCCAGCCCACCGTCCGCAGCCTGACGGTCTTCCAGCGCACCCCGGCCTGGGTCCTGCCGCGCGCCGACCGCGAAGTGACCGGCGTGGAGAAGTGGTTGCACAGCAAGCTCCCGCCCAGCGGACTTCTGCGCCGGTCCGCCCTGTTCGTGATTCGCGAGCTCCAGGTGGACGCCTTCGTGCGCCGTCCGCAACTGCTCAAGCTGGTCCAGCAGGTGGCGCTGCGGCACATGCACAAGGCGATCGCCGACCCGGCGCTGCGCGCCAAGCTCACGCCGGACTACCGGATCGGCTGCAAGCGCATCCTGCTCAGCAACACCTACTATCCGGCGCTCGCCGCCCCCAACACCGAGGTGGTCGCCTCCGGCCTGCGCGAGCTGCGCGGCAACACCCTGGTCGCCGCCGACGGAAGCGAACACCAGGTCGATGCCGTGGTGTTCGGCACCGGATTCCACGTCACCGACCTGCCGATCGCGCAGCGGGTGTACGGCATCGGAGGCATGGCGCTGGCCGAAGCGTGGAAGGACGGTATGGAGGCACTGCGCGGCTCCACCGTGCGGGGCTTCCCCAACCTGTTCTTCCTGATCGGCCCGAACACCGGGCTCGGCAACAACTCGATGATCCTGATGATCGAGTCCCAACTCAACTACCTGATCGACGCGCTGACCACGCTGGACTCCCTCGGCGCCACCGCCATGCAGCCCACCGAACGGGCCCAGCGGCAGTGGAACCTGGAACTCCAGCACCGGATGAGCCGCACCGTGTGGACCACCGGCGGGTGCCGCAGCTGGTACCTCGAAGAGGACGGCAAGAACACCGTGCTGTGGCCGGCCTCCACCAGCGCCTTCCGCCGTGCCACCCGGCACGTCGATCTCGCCGAGTACGAACTCCTCAAGCGCACAGCCCCGTTGGGCGACGCGCTCGACCCCGAGGCGGTGCCCGTATGAGCCCCCGTATCCCCGCCGACTGCGTGCTGCCCGACCCGGCAGCCGTCCACACCGTCCGCTCCGCCGACGGCGCCGAACTGAGCGTCGAGGAGTACGGACGCGAGGGTGCGCCGCTGCTCGTGCTCGCCCACGGCTGGACGTGCGCGACCACGTTCTGGGCGCCCGTGATCAACCGGCTGGTCGCCGACTTCCGGGTCATCGCCTACGACCAGCGCGGCCACGGCCGCAGCCCCGCGCCGGCCGACGCCGCCGGGTACGGCACCGACAAGCTCGCCGACGACCTCGAAGCGGTGCTGACCGCGACCGTCCCCGCCGGGCGGCGAGCCGTGGTCGCCGGCCACAGCATGGGCGGCATGACCATCATGGCGGCCGGCGGACGCCCCGAGGTGGCCGCCCGTACCGCCGCCAACGTGCTGGTCAACACCGGCCCCGGCGAACTCGTCGACGAACTGACGGTGCTTCCGCCCTTCGTGCGCGGCCGGGCGCTGCGGCGCATGCTGAGCCGCCCGGTGCTCCAGTCCCGGCTGTCGCTCGGCTCGGTCAACGGCATCAGCCGGGCCGCCCTCAAGTACGCCACCATGGGCCCCGCCACGCCCGCCGACCGGGTCGAGGCCTGCGCGCAGGTGGTGCACGCCTGCCCGGCCAAGGTGCGCTACCAGTGGGCGGTGGTGCTGGACGTGCTGGACGTGCACGCCGGGCTGGCCCGGATCACCGCGCCGACCGCCGTCGTCACCAGCAGCAACGACAAACTGACCCCGCCGGTGCACTCGCACCGGATCTTCGCCGCCCTGGCCGACCCGCGCGGCCTGCTGGAACTCCCCGGCGCCGGCCACATGAGCCCGGTCGAACGCCCCGCCGAGGTCGCCGAGGAGATCCGCCGGGTCGCCGCGCTGGTCGCCGACGACCTGTCGGCGGACGCCGTTGCGTTCAGCGGTGCCGAAAACAGCGGTGCCGAGAACGTCGGTGCCGAAAGCACGGCCGAGGTCGCGAACACCAGCGCTTCGGACCACCCGTCCCCGACCGCCACCGTGGAGAAGACCGCATGACCCCGCCGCTGTCCTCGCAGGTCGTCGTCATCACCGGAGCCGCCCGCGGCCTGGGCGCGCTGATGGCCCGCAAGCTCGCCGACCGGGGCGCCAAGGTCGCGCTGGTCGGCCTGGAGCCCGCCGAACTCAAGGCCGTCGCCGCCCAGTGCGGCGAACACGCCTCCGCCTGGGAGGCCGACGTCACCGACCTGGACGCGCTGACCGAGGTGGCGAACCGGATCAAGGACCGCTACGGGCGGATCGACACCGTCGTCGCCAACGCCGGCATCGCGCTCGGCGGGCCGATGCAGGACAGCGACCACCGGGCCTGGAGCCGGGTGATCGAGGTCAACCTGCTCGGCTCCGTCGCCACCGCCCGGGCCTTCCTGCCCGCGCTGGTCGAGAGCCGCGGCTACCTGCTGCAGATCGCCTCGCTGGCCGCGCTCACCCCGGCCCCGCTGATGTCCGCCTACTGCGCTTCCAAGGCCGGCGTCGAGTCCTTCGCCCACGCGCTGCGCGCCGAGGTCGCCTACCAGGGCGTCAAGGTCGGTGTCGGCTACCTGAGTTGGACCGACACCGACATGGTGCGCGGCGCCGACGAGGACGCGGTGCTGCGGCAGATGCGGGCCAAGCTGCCCTGGCCCGCCAACAAGACGTACCCGATCGGCCCGGCCGTGGACCGGCTGGTGGCCGGCATCGGCCGCCGCTCCGCGCACGTCTACGCGCAGGCCTGGCTGCGCGGCATGCAGCCGGTGCGCTGGATGATGCCCGGCCTGATCGCCGCGGTCGGCTCCCGCGATGTCGCCAGGCTCGCGCCCGAGCTGAAGGCCACCGCCGCCACCCGGCTGCGGCCGGTCGGTGCGGGTGGGCAGGCCGATCAGGACGCCCGGGCCGCCAAGATGGAGTAATGATCACAGAATGACGGGCGGACAATCGGCTTTGGAGAGAGGCCGATTGTTCGCCCGTCACATTCGGGACCGTCACATTCAGACCGTCATGGACGGACCGTCATACCGGAAGCGGTGCGGGTCAGGTGCCGTGCACCGACAGCTCGTACAGCGAGTACCCCCACTGGGTGGCCCGCGCCGTGCCGTGGAAGCGCACGTACCGGGCCGCCGTCGGCGCGAACGAGGCGGTGTCCTGGCCGCCGTCGCCCGCCGTGGTGGACCAGACGGTGCGCCAGGTGCTGCCGTCCGTGGACACCTCGATCCGGTAGCCGGTGGCGTAGGCGCGTTCCCAGTCCAGCGTCACCCGGTCCACGGTGTGCACCGCGCCGAGGTCCACGGACAGCCACTGGTCGTCGCTCCAGTCGCTGGCCCAGCGGGTGGACCGGTCGCCGTCCAGCGCCCGGCCGGGCTGGTAGGAAGTGAACGGGTTCCACTCCGAGGAGCTCGCGCCGGCACTCGCCGTTCCGGTCGCCAACTCCCGCCCGGGGGAGTAGTGCTCGGTGGCCCGCCAGGTGGTCAGGTAGGACTGCGCGCCCTTCATCAGATCGTTCACCACCCCCTGCCCGCCACTGAGCCGGATCTGCTCGATCCAGTCGGGCAGCAGTCCGGCGTGCGCCATGCCATCGGTGTTGACGTCCCAGGTCCGGGAGCCGGTCACCTGACGGTCCAGCACCGAGCCACCGTCCGCGCTGCGGAACGGGTACGTCACCGCGTTGGGCGCGCCCGCGCCGACCGGGCCCGGCCAGCCGCCGACACCGTTCAGGTCACTGCCGTAGCCGTAGCCGACCCCGTACGTGTCACGCAGCTCCTTGGTGCGGTTCGCCTCGGCCACGAACCCGCTCGCCTCGTGCGGGTACTGGGCGGCGAACCCGCCCAGCTTGTACAGGCGTTCGGTCCAGTTGAGGTCCATCCAGCTGTGGCTGGAGAGCACCCCCGGGTAGGCCTGCGACTCCAGGATCTCGAACGCGCTCTTCGCCGCCTTGACGCTCATGTGGTCGACTTCGAGCATCATGTGACGCTGCATCATGCCGCGCAGCGCGTAGTCGCCGAGTTCGGTCAGCCCCCGGGTGTTGCACTGGGCGGACGTGGAGTACGTGGGCAGGTTCACTCCGGCCGGCAGCATCCCCTGGGCCTGCGCGGTGGGCAGCCCGATCGGATTGTCGTGCTGCGGGCCGGTGCACTGCTCGGTGGTCCAGAACGTGCCGGTGGACAGGAACTGCCCGGCGTTCACCGCCACCCCCGTGCCGCCCTCGTCGAACCGCACGCCGCACAGCGCGTTGTCGAACTTGTGGCACAGGAACATGCTGCGCACCCCGAGCGCGTACAGCTCGTCCAGCCCGCGGTCGATCGCGGCCCGGTCGCACTGCGGCACGTCCAGGATCTGCTTGCAGCCGAACGGCTCCGAGGTCTCCACCCCCAGCACCACCGCCAACTTGCCCTGCTCGACCACGGAACGGGCCTGGTCGGAGTCGGTGACGATGCGGAACCAGCCCTTGCCGGGCCCGCCGTACATCGTGTCGATGTACGCCTGGAGTTCGTAGGACTTGCGGGCCTCGGTGCGGATGGCGTCCATCTCGTCGCAGCCGCGGTCCTTGTACGGGTAGATCGAGCACAGCAGCCCGTTGGTCACCAGGTCGTTGACCAGCACCCGCTCGCCGCCGCGCCAGGCCCGCTCCACCCAGGCGTAGTAGTCCTGCTGGTGGCTGAGCGAGTTGTGGGCCGGCCAGTCGGCGAAGGTCGGCCAGCCGACCGGGTCGTGGTGGCCGTTGGCCCCGCCGGTGACGTTCTCGAACAGGGCGAGCGAACCGTCCGGGTAGTGCTCCGGGCAGTCCTTCAGCGCGTCCGCGGCGCCCTGCGGGGAGAACGCGGCGCCGCAGATCACCCGGCCGCCGAAACCTTCGGCGGACATCAGGTGGTTGTGCGCGTCGACGAAGCCGCGGACACTGCCGTCGGCGGCCGTGCCGCGGAACGGCTCGCCCGTGACATTGATCTGCGAGTCCGGCGCCGGCCGGGCGGTGGGATTCCACCACCCGTCGGCGGCACGGGCGTTGGGGCCCGGAACGGCGCCGCCGACGATCGCGGCCGCGAGCAGGAGCAGCGGCAGCAGACGGGCGAGGACGTTCCTGGCGCGATGGTTTCCGATCATGGGCACCTCTCGGCTCGGGGAGGCGGCGGTTTTTCCCGAGAATCCCGAGCTGTTGACACCCCGTCAATAGATCGGACGAAATTACTTACCGGTCAGTATCTGGCGAGTTCGAGGCGATTTGTCGACAGGTCACCCTGTGCGGACACGCTTCGGGCCCGCCCCGTGGGGAGGGGGCGGGCCCGGGAGAGGCGAAGGCGTGCCGGCGCCGTCAGGACCACCGGGGTCGGGGACGGGCCGGGCACGCGACTTCTATCCAGAACGGGTGAAGCTGAACAAGCATCAGTTCTCCAGGGTGAGGCGGACACCGCGTGGGTCGGCGGCGATGCCCGAAACCGTAGGTTGATAGGACTGGTGCCATGACGGGGCGCGCCGCCCACCCCGGGGGCGTCGCTCGAAGGGCCGACCGGGCCGCGCTCGCAAGATCCACGCCGGACCCGGCTACCGACCGGTACGGTCGGATCCATGACCACAGCCCTCATCACCGGCGCGACCGCCGGCATCGGTGCCGCCTTCGCCCGCCGCCTCGCCGCCGACGGCCGAGACCTGGTGCTGGTCGCCCGCGACACCGAACGCCTGCGGGAGTCCGCCGACGAACTCGCCGCCCGCTACGGCGTCCAGGTCGAGACGATCGCCGCCGACCTCGCCACCGACACCGGCATCGGCTCCGTCGAGGACCGACTGCGCGACGACACCCGCCCCGTCGACCTCCTGATCAACAACGCCGGCTTCGGCAACCGCGGCGCGTACCTGGACGTCCCCGTCCAGGACGAACTCGACATGCTCAAGGTTCACATCGAGGCCGTCCTGCGCACCACCACCGCCGCCGTCCCCGGCATGCGCGAACGCGGCTTCGGCGGGATCGTCAACCTGGCCTCGGTCGCGGCGTTCGTCCCGCGCGGCACCTACGGCGCGACCAAGGCGTGGGTGGTCAACTTCACCCTCGGCATCGCCCGCGACCTGGCCGGAAGCGGAGTCCGGCTCCAGGCGCTGTGCCCCGGCTTCACCCGCACCGAATTCCACCAGCGGGCCGGCATGGGCACCTCCGCGATCCCCGCCTGGGCCTGGCTCACCGCAGACCGCGTCGTCGACGAATCCCTGCGCGACCTCGCCCGCAACCGCCCACTGTGCGTACCCGGCAAGCGGTACAAGGCGGCGGTGACGGCGGCCCGAATTCTTCCGCTGGGCGGGCTGGGGAAGCTGTCCACCACGGCGGGACGCGACTACCGCAAGCCGTAGCCGGGGGCGCGAGCCGGCGGGCGCGAGCTGGCGGGCGCGAAGACAGGGGCGCGGGGAACTGCGAGCTGGCGGGCGCGAAAACAGGGGCGCGGGGAACTGCGCGACAAGCGCACACCGCGTCCGCGAGGTCGCGATCAAGTGCAAGTCATTGTCCTGCGTCGCGATCTTGCGGACGTGGTGCGTTCCCCTTCGCGCAGTTCCCCGCGCCCCTGGTTTCGCACCCGCCCGCGCCCCTGGTGGTGCTCTCCCTGGTTTCGCGCTCGCTCGCTCCCCCCTTCCGCTAAGGGAATGTCCAGAAGGTTAGTTTTGCTAATGGTGAGCGAAGCTCGTTAAGCTCGCAGTGTCCTGTCCGCCGACCACCTGGAGGTCTCCGTGCGACTGAACCGGATCGACTGGACGCCGCCCGAAGGGGAGGAGCGGCAGCCGGCGCAGGTGAGGAGGATCCTGCGGTTGTTCCGGCCGTATACCGGGCGGCTGGGCGTGGTGGGGTTGCTGGTGGCGGCGTCCGCGGTGGTGTCCGTGGTGACGCCGTTCCTGTTGCGGGCGGTGCTGGACGTCGCGATTCCGGAGCGGCGGACGGGGCTGCTGACCCTTCTCGCGTTGGGGATGATCGCGGCGGCCGTGGTCACCAGCGTCCTCAACGTGCTGCAGACGCTGATCTCCACCACCGTCGGGCAGCGGGTCATGCACGACCTGCGGACCTCGGTCTACCGGCATCTGCAACGGATGTCGCTGGCGTTCTTCACCAGGACCCGCACCGGCGAGGTGCAGTCCCGGATCGCCAATGACATCGGCGGGATGCAGGCCACCGTCACCGGCACCGCCACCTCGCTGGTGTCGAACCTGACGGCGGTGATCGCCAGTGTGGTCGCGATGGTCGCGCTGGACTGGCGGCTCACCATTGTCTCGTTGCTGCTGCTCCCGGTGTTCGTGTGGATCAGCCGCCGGGTCGGCCGGGAGCGGAAGCGGATCACGGGGGAGCGGCAGCGCCAGCTCGCCAAGCTCTCCTCCGCGGTGCAGGAGTCACTGTCCGTCAGCGGCATCCTGCTGGGTCGCACGATGGGCCGCTCCGCCTCGCTGACCAGCGAATTCGCCGAGCAGAGCGACGAGTTGGCGGCCCTGGAGGTGCGTTCCAGCATGGCCGGCCGGTGGCGGATGTCGACCATAGGGATCGTGATGGCCGCGATGCCCGCGCTGATCTACTGGGCGGCGGGCCTGGCCACCGCGACCGGCGCGCCGATCGTCTCGCTGGGCACCCTGGTGGCGTTCGTGTCGCTGCAGCAGGGCCTGTTCCGTCCCACCGTCAGCCTGCTGTCCACCGGCGTGGACGTGCAGACCTCGCTCGCGCTGTTCCAGCGGATCTTCGAGTACCTCGACCTGCCGGTGGAGATCGACGAACCCGAGCACCCCGTCCAGCTGGAACGGATCCGCGGCGACGTGCGGTTCGAGGACGTCGAGTTCCACTACCAGGCCGGGCAGGACCGCCCCACCCTGGACGCGATCGACCTGGCCATTCCGGCGGGCGGCTCGCTCGCGGTGGTCGGCGAGACCGGCTCCGGCAAGTCCACGCTGTCCTATCTGGTGCCGCGGCTGTACGACGTCAGCTCCGGGCGGGTGCTGATCGACGGTGTGGACGTGCGCGAGCTGTCCTTCGAGACGCTGACCCGGGCGGTCGGTGTGGTCTCCCAGGAGACCTACCTGTTCCACGCCTCGATCGCCGACAACCTGCGCTTCGCCAAGCCCGAGGCCACCGACGAGGAACTCGTCGCCGCCGCCAAGGCCGCCCAGATCCACGACATGATCGCCGAACTGCCGGACGGCTACGACACCTTGGTGGGCGAGCGCGGCTACCGCTTCTCCGGCGGCGAGAAGCAGCGCCTGGCGATCGCCCGCACGGTGCTGCGCAACCCGCCGGTGCTGATCCTGGACGAGGCCACCAGCGCGCTGGACAACCAGACCGAACTGGCCGTCCAGCAGGCCCTGGACGCCCTCGCCGAGGGCCGCACCACGATCACCATCGCGCACCGGCTGTCCACCGTCCGGGACGCCGACCAGATCGCCGTCCTCGACCACGGCACGCTCGCCGAACTCGGCAGCCACGAGCAGCTGTTGGCCCGCGACGGCCGCTACGCGGCGCTGCTCAACCGGGAGGGCGTGGTGCCGGTGGCCGCCGTCTGACGGCCTGCCGGGAGCGGGTCAGGCGGCCTTCGGGGACTCGTTGTACTGCTCGGCCAGCTCCTGGCCCGAGAGGGCGTGGATGGCCGCCATCACCTCGTCGGTGACCTGCCGGCGGACCTTCGCGGAGCGGGCCTGGCCGTGCAGGGCGTCGAAGCGCAGCGGCTCGCCGAACTTGACGGTGATCCTGCGCAGGCGCGGGATGCGGCTGCCGACCGGGAGGATGTGCTGCGAGCCCTCCAGCGCGACCGGGACGACCGGCACGCCGGCGGTCAGCGCCAGCCAGGCGACGCCGGTCTTGCCGCGGTACAGGCGGCCGTCCAGCGAGCGGGTGCCCTCCGGGTAGATGCCGAACGCCCGGCCGGAGCTGAGGATCTCCAGCCCCTCCTCCAGCGAGGCAGTGGCGGCCCGGACGCTGCCGCGCTCCACCGGGACGGCGTTGATCACGTGGGTGAAGAAGTACCGGGAGACCGCGCCCTTGAAGCCCGTGCCGGTGAAGTACTCGGCCTTCGCCAGGAAGAACACCTGACGCGGCGCGGCCAGCGGGATCACCACGCTGTCCACGAACGACAGGTGGTTGCTCGCCAGGATCACCCCGCCCTTGCGCGGCACGTTCTCCAGGCCCTCGATGGTCGGCCGGTAGAGGGCGCGTGCGAGCGGCTTGAGCACGAGCTTGGTGACGAGGTCGATCAACTGGCCCTCCCTGGCCGAAGGTCGGACCGCCCGGGGCCCAAGGGCAGTGCCCGCCGAGGGGCGAGGCACGCGGCTCGGACGGAGGTCGGACCACTGGGTTCGAACCGCAGACTACGACATCGCACCGGCCGCCCGTCCACCACCCGGCGTCATCACGCCACTGCGATCCTCGTCACGCCCACCTGGTGGGAAAGCCCGCGCCCACCAGGTGAGACAACCGCCGGCGCTACTTGCGGACCGGGAAGATCCGGCTGACCACGCGCTCCGCGGCCCGGCCGTCGTCCCACGGGCAGAACCGCTCGCGGAAACGCTGCCGGGCGGTCGGCTCCGGGTCGCCCGCGAGCAGTGCCTCGGTCAGCGCGTCCTGCTCGGTGGCGACCGCGCCCGGTGGCTCCTTCATCAGGTCGAAGTAGACGCCCCGGACCTGCTGGTACTCCTCCCAGTCGGGGGCGTACACGGCGATCGGCCGGTCCAGCACCGCGTAGTCGAACATCATCGAGGAGTAGTCGGTGACCAGGGTGTCGGCCGCCAGGTACAGGTCCTCCACCGAGGGGTGGTCGGAGACGTCCAGCAGCCGGGCCGAGCCCGGGAGCGCCGTCAGGTCGCCCGCGCCGCCGTCGTGGAAGTAGTGGGTGCGCACCAGCACCGTCCAGCCGGAGCCGAGCCGTTCGGCCAGCGCGGGCAGGTCCAGCAGCGGCAGGTAGCCGCCCCGGGACTCGCGGTGGGTCGGCGCGTACAGCACGGTGCGCTGCCCGGGGGCGATGCCCAGCTCGCGGCGGACCTTCGCGCACTCCTCCGTGGTGGCGTGCACCAGGCGGTCGTTGCGTGGGTAGCCGGTGTCCAGGGTCTGGTACGTGCCGGGGAACGCCCGGGCGAAGTGCTCGCTGGTGTGCGGGTTGGGGGAGACCAGGTAGTCCCAGCGCGCCACCGCCTCGCGCAGCCGCTCGAAGTCCATCCCGTCCGCCGCGATCGGGTGGTCCCGCAGGTCCATCCCCATCGCCTTCAGCGGCGTGCCGTGCTGGGTCTGCACATGCACCGTGCCGGTCCGCTTCGCCATCGTGTGCGGGAAGTTGACGTTGTTGACGAAGTACTTGGCGGTGGCCATCGCCTTCAGGTACGCCGGGGTGTTGACGATCACGTACGGCACCCCCTCGGGCAGCGTCGCGGCCCGCGCCGCGTTCTCCACCACCCACACGCCGCGCACCTGCGGGGCCAGCTCCCGGGCCTTCTCGTAGATCGCCGCCGGGTTGCAGGCGTACCCGCGATGCCAGTACGCCGCGTACACCGCCAGGTGCTCGTCTATCGGAAGCCGCCGGAACGCGTTGTACGCGGTGAACCGGGCGCTGCTGCGCATCGCCTTCTTCACCCCGGGCGCCACCGCCCTGGTGCCGCGCTTGACGGCACCCGGCAGGCGGCCGCCGCGGCGCAGCTCGGCGTAGGCGCGGCGGGAGCCGCGGGCGGCCAGCCGGTACTGGATGCCGCGCACGCCGGACGGGAAGCGGTAGCCGGCCGGGCGGTGCTTGGCGAAGTGGCCGGTGATCCGGGCGAAGAACTCGGCGCGCAGCTCGACCGGGACCAGCCCCGGGGAGTCGTAGATGGTCAGGGCCTGCTTGACGGTGCGGTCGAAGACCAGGGTGCGCAGCTTGTTCGCCCGCTCGTTGCGGTCCAGGAAGGCGAAGATCGCGTCGTACTGGGCGAAGGCGTCGGCGTGCTTGGCGGAGGCGGTGGCGGTGATGGCGCCCGGGCGGCCGCGCCGGTAGCGGTAGCAGGGGCGGTCGAGGTAGACCAGCCGGTCGGCGGCCAGCAGCAGCGGGTAGGTGACGGAGATGTCCTCGTAGTACCCGCGGCCGAAGTGCACGTCCAGGTCGAGCAGGTACTGCCGGCGCATCACCTTGTTCCACACCGCGAGCACCGAGTTGAACAGCGCCGGGTGCTCGGCGGCGGTGCAGCCGGAGACCAGCGGGGAGCCGGCCAGCACGTGCCGCCAGGGGTTCGGCTCCTCGCCGCCGTCGTGGTAGACGTGCGTGAAGTCGGTGAGCAGCACGTCGGCGGGCAGGTCGCGGGTGGTCTCGGCGCGCAGTTCGGCGAGGATCGCGTCGATGGTGCCCTCGGGCAGCCAGTCGTCGCTGTCGACGAACCAGACGTAGGTGCCGGTGGCCTCGGCGAGGCCGGCGGTGCGGGCGCCGCCCAGGCCCTGGTTCTCCGCGAGGTGCAGGACCCGCATCCGGGGGTCGCCGGCCGCGTGCGCGTCCAGCAGGGCGCCGCTGCGGTCGGGGGAGCGGTCGTCCACCGCGATCAGTTCGACCTCGCCGGGGGCGGCACCGTCGGCCCGGAGCGAGTCCAGGCACTGCGGCAGGAAGCGCTCCACGCCGTGGACGGGCAGAACGATGCTGAGCAGGGGTGGCACGTGCGTTCACTCCGCGAAGGGATTGGGTGGCTCCGGCAGATCGCCCGGTCCCCGCCCACTCTACCGAGCGCCTACGGGCAGGCCCCGGGCGCGGCCGGACCGCGGCACCCAGGGCGCAGGTGGTGGGGGTCTGCCGCGGGCGGCGCTCACTGCCAAGAACGCGACCGCCGGTGCCGCGCCGTGTCAGCGGCGGCACCGGCAGTCCGGTTGGCGGTCCGGCCGACCCTCAACGGCCGACCGCCGGTCCGTGCACCACACCGGAGTCGGGCCGCCGCAGCGTCGAGACGGCCGCGAGTGACTCTCTGTGGTGCCGGAAGCCTGTCATGTGATGAGCAGGTGATTCATTCATACTCGAACTCATCCGACCGGGTAAGGGGTGGGTGAGGCCCGTGATCCCGTGTCGATACAGATACTGCTTGGAGGTTCCGGCGGCGTCAATCCCTCGTATGTGTTCAATTTCTGAACTCTTGAGGCCGCCGCGACGCCTGACGCCCGGTCATGCTTGGATGGTGCACCATCAACCGATGCGCAGTCGTGACCGGGAGCGCCGTACTTCGGTGAACGTCGGTTCCGTTCGCACGATACGGTGGCAGAACACCAGGACGGTTGTGTGAAGGCCGTCATAGCCGGATAGTCTTCGCCTCACGGCCCTGGCGCCTCGTAGGGGTGGGAAACAGATGGAACAGATTCAAGTGCGGACGCGGCCCCGGGTGCCCGCGATCCAGTGCGGCATGGGCACCACCGGCCGCCGGATCGACCGGCACCTCGCGGTGCTCGGCGCCCCCGCGCTCTCGGCGATGGACACGGCGGAAGCACTCGGCCTGATAAGAGAACTGACGCCACGTGGACCCAGCGTCCCCGTCGCGGTGCCCCGGCGCTCCGTGCGGGTCTCGCTGATGGCCCCGCTGCGCCGGCTCAAGCGGAGCATGTTCGGCAGCCGCGGCTGAGCACACCGACGTGAGGACGGGCGGCCCGGCCGCTCGTCGCCACGAACCCGACGGACCATGGGTCCGTCGGGCTTTCGGCGTTCCCGCGCGCGGTCGGTGAAGCCCTGGCGCACGCTTGCGAAAGGCTGGCGCACCCTGGCGGGGGACCTTGCGGTCGGGTGGCGTTCGGCGGCCGCCCCTTCGGGCGGGGCCACAAGATCGGCCAGGATGGCCCCATGTCCGACACCTTCCACACCACCACCTTCGACATCACCACCGGCCGCCGGGAAGTCGCCCTCGACATCACCGACCGCTGCCACGACTTCCTGCGGGACGTCGCCGGCGGGCGCGACGGCCTGCTGAACGTCTTCGTCCCGCACGCCACCGCCGGCATCGCCGTCATCGAGACCGGCTCCGGCAGCGACGACGACCTGCTCACCACCCTGCGCGAACTCCTGCCCGCCGACGACCGCTGGCGCCACCGCCACGGCACCCCCGGCCACGGCCGCGACCACGTGCTGCCCGGGCTGGTCGCCCCGCACGCCACCCTGCCGGTGGTGGGCGGGCGACTCGCGCTCGGCATCTGGCAGTCGGTCGTGCTGATCGACACCAACGGCGACAACCCGGACCGCACGCTGCGCCTCTCGTTCCTCGGCTGAGCGGCCGTCAGAAGGAGATCGACACCCCCTGGACGCGGTGGTTGTCGTTGAGCCCGCCGGTGGCGCCCGTGAAGCCGACCAGGACGGTGGCCGGAACGGCCACGGTGGTGTCGATCGCCGGCCGGCCGTCCACGGTGACCTGGACGCGGCCGCCGGTGACCTGCACGTCCACGGCGTGGGTGCCGGTGCGCAGATTGCCCACGTCGGTGGCGGTCGCGGCGTAGCTGAGCGCGTCGCCGTGGCCGCCGGTGGCCAGGCCGACGAAGTTGGCCGAGGGGTCGTTGGCGTTCTGGGACGTGTCCAGGGTGACGGCGAGGCCGCGCAGGCCCGAGTAGCCGAGCCCGCCGCCGCCGTCGCCGAGCGAGTGCGGTGTCTCGTGGGCCGCGTCGAGCAGGACGAAGGCCAGGCCGTCCGCGCCCGAGCCGCCGCCGATGACGGCCGTGAAGTGGGCGTGCAGCTTCGCGGAGGGCACGGCCATGTTGCACAGAGCGGATCCGGTCTGGTCGTTGATGGTCTCGGTGAGCACGATGTCGTTGCCGGAGATCCCGGCCGTGCCGTTGAACGTCCAGCCGCCGGAGTTCGGCGGGGAAACGCTGCCGCTGGTGACTCCGGTGCCGGTGAAGGGGACGGGCTGCTTGCCCTGGTCGTCGTCGCCGGTGAGCACGAACTGACCGGAGGCCGGGCCGGGGGCGGTGGGGGCGAAGACCACCGCCTGGTGGATCCGCTGCTCGGAGCCGAGCTGCATGCCCTCGGTGATCGGGTCGGGGGCGGCGAAGGGCGCGGTGGGCGGTGCGGCCTTGGTCACGTTCAGTGTCACGTTGCCGGTGTTGCTGATCTCGAAGCTCTTGCCGAGCGAACCGCCGACCGGAACCTGGCCGAAGTCGAGCGAGGTCGGACTGATCGTCAGGTGCGGGGCGCCGACGACGGCCGTACCGGTGAGCGGGACGGTGACCGAGAGGCCGTCCGCTCCGGTGACGACGAACTGCGAGCTGTCGCCGCCGGCCGGGCTCGGGACGGTCGGCGCGTAGGTGACGGACACGGCGACTGAGACGCCCGGGTCGAGGGTGGAGCCGGCCGCGGGCAGGCCGGTGACCGTGAACGGGGGCGAGGACGGTGTGGTGCCGGCGATCGTCTCGGGCACGGTGCCGGTGTTGGTGATGGTCACGCCGGTCGTCATCGAGGCCTGGGTGGGCAGCTCGTCGAAGTCCAACGACGACGGTGACGCGGCGAAACCGGGCTGGGTGCCGGTGCCGTGCAGGTCGAAGCCGACGGTGTCGGCGGCGCCGCTCGTCGTCACGGCGAAGGAGAGCGTCCCCGTCGCTCCGCCGGGCCCGGTCGGTGCGAAGCCGACCGGGACGGCCAGAGTGGCTCCGGTGTTCAGGGTGACCGGAAGGGCCGGGGGCGTGGCACTGAAGGGCGCGGTGGTGGTGATCGCCGTGACGGTCACATTGCGCGCCGCGGTGACCGTCGCCGTGGCGTTGCCGGTGGCGCCCACCGCGACCTGCCCGAGGTCGACCGGACTGCCCGTCAGGGCTGCCTGGGACGGGCTGCCGAAGGCGACCAGATGGCCGTCGCTGGTGCCGACATAGACCCGGCCCGAGCCGACGCCGACCTTGGAGAACTTCACGGCCGTCCCGATCGGCGCCGACCAGCGCAACTTCAGGATGCCGTTGACCGGCACCGCGTCGTACGCGCGCAGTTGCGCGTTGACGCCGTCGCCGCCGTCGGCGCAGACGATCCAGACCAGCGCCGAGCCGGAGGTCGTACCGTCGGACGTCACGATCGGCGAGCCCGGGTAGTGGCCGATCCCGGCGCTGCTGGTGCCCGCATTGGCCAGGACGGGCGTGCCGGTGCCGTCGACGCCGTACTTGAGCGCGCGGAGGCGGCCGGCGTTCTCCTTGATGTTGTTGTCGTTCTCGGGGACGTAGACGTATCCGCCGTCGCCGCCCCAGACCGCCGGGTGGCCCCAGACACCGAAGAACGGCCCGGCGACGGCCAGCGCTCTGTCCGAGCCGCCGGGCCCTTGGCCACGACCGCCCAGATCGTCCCGGTCGAGGAGGAAGATCCGGCCGTCCTTTCCGACCTGGACCAGCAGATTCGGGTGGGCCGCGGTGCCGAACGGCGGCGAGGGCAGGGCGACCGGGCCGCCGGACCCGAGGTCCCGGTCGTTCAGGTCCAGCTTGTCCGCGTTGGCGGGGCTGAAGAAGTCCACCGGAGTGAGCTGCCCGTTGCTGGACAGGTGGACCACCGAGTGGCCGAGGTGGCCGGGCGGCTGCTTGCCCGGGCCGGGCGCCGGGAAGACGCCGTTGCCGGTGGAGAAGTAGATCCGGCCGGGACCGTCCGAGACCAGGCCGCCGCCACCCATCCAGACCCCGGCCTCCGAGTTGCTGGCCGCGTTCTCCGTGGCCCACATGCGCAGCGCACCGGTCGCCGTCTTCACCCCGACCACGTAACCGATGTATTCGTCCAGGTCGCAGTGTGCGCCGAAGCCGAAGAAGACCTCGCCGTCGAGCAGCAGCAGGCCGGTCCGCTGCATCGCGCTGAACGCCTTGAACACGGTGTTCGGGTTGTTCGACGGGGAGCCCTGGATCTTGACCGGCCAGCCCGGGGGTTCGTGGCCGGTCGCCACGTCCAGGCTGTGCAGGTACCAGTGCGGGCTGTGGTCGTTCGGGCCGTCGTTGACCTTGGTGGTGAGGTAGACCCGCCCCGACGAGGCGTCGTACACCGGGGTGCCGGTCACGCCGATGTTGGGTTTCAGGTCGCCGCAGCCGATCGCGGAGGACGGCCAGGCGGGGCCGAGTGCTGTGGACCAGAGAACCGCACCGGTGACGGCGTGGATGCCGTAGACGTTGTTGTTCTCGGTCGCGACCACCACGGTGGACCCGATGACCAGCGGCTGGGCGTAGACCTGCCCGTCCACGGCCGTCGAGAACAGCTGGCCGAAGCTGCCGGCACTCACCTTGCTGGGCGCCAGCTGCGGCTGGCTCGCGTCCCAGCCGGTGCGCATCGGATTGAACGAGACGGTCGGATCCTGGGCGATCACGTTCTGCGGCATTGTGTGCTTCCTCCTCCGTATCGAGCGACTGCCCGGCGAGGTGACGGGAGCGTCCACGGCCTGCTCACAGCCGCAGCTCCATGCCGTCACCGGCGACCTCCACGCCCTCGGCCGCGAGCTCCTTGTGCTGCTCCGAGTCCGGGTCGGTCAGTGGGTTGGTGTTGTTGAGGTGCGTGTAGAGGCGCCGCGCGCCCGGGTGGGAGCGCAGCCGCCGCAAGGTGCCGTCCGGCCCGGCGATCGGCAGGTGGCCGAAGGCGCGGGCGGTGCGGCGTTCGCCCGCGACGTGGCGCAACTCCTCGTCGCTCCAGAAGGTGCCGTCCAGGAGCAGGCAGTCGGCGCCCGTCAGGAACGCATCGAAACCGTCCGGCCAGTCGGCGAGCGAGGGCGCGTAGACCGCGCAGGCTCCGGTCCGGGTGTCCGTGAAGCGGTAGGCGAGGGCCCAGGGGCCGGGCGCGTCGTAGTGGGCGGCGTAGCGGGGCCGCTTGTCGCTCACCGGGAAGGCGGTGACCGTCAGCCCGCCGTCGAGACGGAGCCGCTGGTCGAACCGGTGCCAGCGGGAGGTGCCGTAGCAGGCCAGCAGGCCGCGCAGCGGGAGGACCTCCCCGAGGCTGTGCCAGACCGGTGTCGGGGCGTGGATGTCCAGTTCGGCGCCCTCGCGCAGGGCCAGCAGGCCGGTGATGTGGTCGAGCTCGCCGTCGGTCAGCAGGACCCCGCGCAGCGGCGTGTCGCGGGTGCCGTCCGGCGGGGTCAGCCCGGATGCGGCGAGCAACTGGACGCGGAGGTCGGGCGAGGCGTTCACCAGGTACCAGGCGTCGTCGGAGCAGCTGACGGCGAGGCATTCCTGCGTCCGCCAGGCCTCCGGACCGGCCGCGCGGGCCCGGGAGCAGGTGGGGCAGGCGCAGTTCCACTGGGGCAGGCCACCGCCGGCGGCGGTGCCGAGTACGCGTAGCCGCATGATGGCTTCCCTCTCTCGGCTCAGGCCCCGCGTGGCACCAGAGGCTCGGTGGGGTCCGGCTCGCCGCCTCGGACCGGCTCGGTGCCTCGGACCGGCTCGCCGGCTCGGACCAGCTCGGTGACGAGCGCGTGGTGCGGCGAGAGGCGGCAGACCGGGTCGGTGGCGGCCGGGTCACCCGTGAGCTGGAAGGCCTGGCAGCGGCAACCGCCGTGGTCGAGCTCCTTGCGCTCGCAGCTGCGGCAGGGCTCGGGCATCCAGTCCGTGCCGCGGAAGCGGGTGAACGCGGGGGAGTCGAACCAGATGTCCGCCAGCGGGCGGTCGCGCACGCCCACCACGCCGAGCCCCGGGATCTGCGCGGCGGCGGGGCAGGGCAGCACGTCACCGTTGGGCGCGACGGTGAGCTGGCGGCTGGCCCAGCCGTTCATGCAGGGCTTGGGCCAGCTCTCGTGGTAGTCCGAGACGACATAGACGATCTGCAGGGTGCCGGCCAGGCGCTCGCGGGCGGCCGTCACCGCGGCCTCGGCCGCCGCCAGTTGGGCACCGGTCGGCAGCAGCGCCGCGCGGTTGCGCAGGGCCCAGCCGTAGTACTGGGTGTTCGCCAGTTCGAGTCGGTCCGCGTGGAGCTCCGCCGCCAGGTCGATCAGGGCGGGGACGTGCTCGATGTTGCGCCGGTGCAGCACGACGTTGACCGTCAGGGGCAGGCCGGCGGCCTTGACCAGACCGGCGGCGGCGAGCTTGCGCGCGTGCACGGGCCGGCCGGCCAGCGCGTCCGCCGGAGCGGCCGTCGCGTCCTGGATGCTGAGCTGGACGTGGTCGAGGCCCGCGGCGGCCAGCTCGGTCAGCCGGGCCGGGGAGAGCACCTGCCCGCCGGTGATCAGACTGGTGTACAGGCCCAGCCCCTGGGCGTGCGCCACCAGTGCGGGCAGGTCGCGCCGGAGCAGGGGCTCGCCACCGGACAGGTGCACCTGGAGCACGCCCAGGGCCCGGGCCTCGGTGAGGACCCGCCGCCACTCGGCCGGGCTCAACTCGTCGGCATAGGAGTCGAGCGCGACCGGGTTGGAGCAGTACCCGCAGCGCAGCGGGCAACGGTAGGTCAGTTCGGCGAGCAGGCCGAACGGCCGGCCCGTCCGGTCGCCGTCGGGGAGCGCGGGCGGCTCGGCAAGGGGCGGCGTCGCCGGTGTCTCGGGAAGGACGGCTGTCTTGGGAAGGGCTGCCGGAAGGGGCGGGCGGGCCGGGCCGGTCTCCTCCAGCAGGTACTGCTCGGCCAGCGAGGCGAGGAAGGACCGCACCTCGTCCGGTCGCACCCCGGAGTACTCCCGCTCCAGGTCGGCGAGGATCGCCGCCGTGCCGGTGGCGCCGTCGCAGCGCGCCAGCACGGCAGCGGCCGTCTCGCCGAGCAGCAGCACGCCCTCCGGGTGCAGCAGCACCGGGACGGACCGCACCTGGTCGTGGCCGAGCCGGACGCCCCGGCGCAGGCGCCAGGGACCGTCCGCCCTCGTGGTCATTCGTCAGCCCGCCGGGGTCGCGCGCTCGATGGTGTCCAGCATCGACCAGAGGACGTCGCACTTGAAGGAGAGCGCGTCCAGGGCCGCGTCCTGCTGCTCACGGCTCGTGCAGTATTCGGTGACCAGTTCCAGCGCGTGGGCCGAGTCGGCGTCGGCCACGGCCGGACGCTGCTCGAAGTACCGGAGGCCGGCGGGATCCACCCACTTGTAGTGGGTGCGCAGGGCGGCGAGCCGTTCGCGCATCAGGTCCGGGGAGAACAGCTCGGTGAGCGAGGCGGCGACGGCCTCGATCCATGGCCGGGTGCGCGCGAAGTTCACGTAGGCGTCCGTGGCGAAACGCACGCCCGGCAGGACATGACGCTCGTCCAGCACCTCCTTCCGGCTGAGCCCGGCGGCCTCGGCGAGGGCGAGCCAGTCGAGGTTTCCCCCCTGGTCGGGGGCGGTGCCGTCCTGGTCCGCGAGGCGCTTGACCCAGCGGCGGCGCACCTCGGGGACGGGGCAGTTGGCGATCACCGCCGCGTCCTTCTGGGGCAGCCACTTCTGGTAGTACCAGCGATTGGCGATCCAGGATCGCAACTCCGGCTCGCTCAGCCCGCCCTGGTGCAGCCGCAGATGGAAGGGATGGTTGTGCCAGTAGTTCTCGGAGTGGGCGTGCAGGGCCGCGGTGAACTCCGGGACGGTACGTGCCGTTCGGTCCGTCATGGTCGCTCGCTACCGTCGGCCCGCATACGCCGTGACCTCGTGCGCGAGCTCGATGCCCTGCGCGGCCGGCGGCGACCAGGACCGCCGCAGGTCCGTGCCGGGCGGCGGCTCGGACGGCGCCGTGCGCGGCGGGTCGGCCGGGCCGGTGGGCGGGTGGGCTGAGGTGGTGGTGGCGTTCGGCTGGTTCGTCATGCAGCACCTCGGAGGTGATCACGATGGGATGTACACGGTCGGTTTTCAGGATCGATCCGCGCCCCGACCCGCGCAAACGGTGCACGGGGTGGGACCTGTGCATGTCAGGGTGCGGATCGTTCGGTGTCACTGCTCCCAGGCCGGCTGATCCCTGACTGTTGGACCGGCGGGCGCCGGAGGGCGGGGACGTACCCTGGGCGCATGGCGGAGCGGCGGTCGGAGAGCAGGAGCACCGGGCAGCTCTGCGAGGTGTCCGCCGATCCCGAGCAGGCCCGGCGCGGGCTGCTGCCCGGCGGGCCCGGTGAGCGCGCCGCGTGTGTGCTGTGCGGCGGGGAGACCGAGTATCCGGCCGAGACGCCCGGCGCCACGCTGTGCCCGGTCTGCACCTGGCAGCAGGCCCAGCGTGCGGCGTGCTCCGGCTGATGATCCGTCAGACAATCGGTCAATGACCGTTTCTGCGCCGAGTGACCGGCCTGTCGCCGGCCTGTTGGAGCGCCCCGACGCCACACTCGCCTTCGAGACCACCGGCAGCGCCGGCCCGTTGGCCGTGCACGCGCACGGCTCGCTCTCCAGCCGGGCCCACGAGCGGCGCGCCCTGCTGTTCGACTGGACGCCGCTCACCGCGACCCACCGCCTGGCCCGCTACGACGCGCGCGGCCACGGGCACTCCACGGGCCGGCCCGTACCGGCGGACTTCAGCTACCCCGCGCTCGCCGAGGACCTGCTGGCGCTCTGCGACCACCTCTCGCCCGACGCGCCCGTCACCGCGCTCGGCGCGTCCATGGGCACCGCGACGGTTCTGTGGGCCGCGCTCGCCCGGCCCGAACGGTTCGACCGCCTGGTGCTGGCCATCCCCGCCGTCGCCTGGGAGGCCCGAGACCCGCGACGGTCCGGGCTGCGAGCTGCCGCGGACCTGGTGCAGCGGCGCGGCACGGGCGCGCTCAGGGCCGCCGCGAAGATCGGCGGACCGCCCGCCGTGCTCGCCGAAGTCCCCCAGTACACGACCGAGTTCGACGCCGCAGAGCACCTCGTGCCGTCCGTCCTGCGGGCCGCCGCCGAAGCCGACCTGCCCGCCCCGGACCGCCTCCGCGACCTCCCCCACCCCACCCTGATCCTCGCCTGGCCCACCGACCCCGTCCACCCCCTCCCCACCGCCCACACCCTCGCCGCCCACCTCCCCAACGCCCACCTGCACACCGCCACCACCCTCGAGGACATCAGGAGTTGGGGCCGAGTCGCGGCGAACTTCCTGGCGGCACCTGCGAGGTGACTACCGGATCCGCAGCTGGCGGTCCCCGAAGTCGGCCACCAGACGGAGCTGCCCGCCGAGTGCCTCGATGTACTCACGGAGCGTGCCGAGGGAGGTGCTTTCGAGCTCGCCGCGCTCCAGCCTCGAGACGTTCGGCTGGGTGACGCCGATCATTTCCGCAACCTCGGTCTGGGTCAGGTCCTGCTCGCGACGGATCTCGGCGAGGCGGTAGGCACGTACCTCGGCGTCGAGCTTGGCGCGGTGCGCCGCCACCCTGTCCTCGTCGGTGACGACCTGGGCCCGGACGTCCTTCCAGGATCTGGCCATTGCTACTCGCCCTCCTTGAGTGCGTCGAGGTGCCGGTCGAATCGGGCATCCGCGATGGGGATGTTCTTGTCGTACCACAGGTGCCACTGCCCGGACTTGTCGCCGGCCACGAGGAGGATGGCTTCCCGCTCCGGATCGAACGCGAACAGGATGCGGATCTCACTCTCCCCGCAGGCCCGAGGGCGGAGTTCCTTCATATGGTGGTGTCTGGACTGCTTGATCCGATCGACGAGTGGTCGCCCGAGCGTCGGGCCTTGCTCCGCCAGCATGTCGATGGCCGCGGCAACCTGATCGGCTACCTCGGGCTCGCTCTCGCTCAGCCCGACGAACCAGGCGTCGACGGCTTCATGCAGTGAGACTTCCCATGTCACGCGAGAAGTATGCGGTTCACGTTATATGCGCTGCAAGTTATGTCCCGGGCCGGTGCCGGGGTGGGGCCTCAGGGGGCGTCGTGGGTGGTGTGGTGGGTGGTGGAGCCGTGGCGGTGTTTGCGGATGAGGAGTTGGGCGGGGATGCGGGTGCGGAGGTCGGCGACGTGGCTGACGATGCCTACGGCGCGGTCGCGTTCGCGGAGGGAGTCGAGGACGTCCATGACTTCTTCGAGGGTGTTTTCGTCGAGGGTGCCGAAGCCCTCGTCGATGAAGAGGGTGTCGAGGGGCATGCCGCCGGCCTCGTCGGTGACGACGTCGGCGAGGCCGAGGGCGAGGGCGAGGGAGGCGAAGAAGGATTCGCCGCCGGAGAGGGTGGCGGTGTCGCGTTCGCGGCCGGTCCAGGCGTCGACGACGTGGAGGGAGAGGCCGGAGCGTTTGGTGCCGGAGACCAGGCCGTCGCTGTGGACCAGGGTGTAGCGGCCGCCGGACATCTTCAGCAGGCGCTGGCTGGCCGCGGCCGCGACCTGTTCGAGGCGGGCGGCCAGGACGTAGGACTCCAGGCGCATCCGCAGGGCGTTCTCGGCGGGGGCGCCGGCCAGCAGGGCGGCGAGGCGGCTGATCCGGGCGTGGGCGTCGAGGACGGGGGCGAAGGCGTCGGCCAGGGCGGTCAGGTCGTGGGTGATCCGGGCCAGGGCGGCGACCCGGTCGGTGGCGGTGCCGTGTGCGGTGTCGGCGGCGCGCAGGACGGCCGTGGCGTGCTCCTCGGCGGCGTGCGCGGAGGTGGCGTCCGCCGGGGGGAGTTCGGCGGCCGCGCGCAGGTCCGGGTCGGCGAGGCGGGCCGCGGCCTGTTCCAGGGCGGCGTCCAGCTGCTCGAACCGCCGTTGCAGCGCGTCGCGTTGGTGGGCGGGGAGTTCGGCGGCGGCGAGGGCCGACAGGTCGGTGAAGCCCGCGTCGGTGGCGGCCCGTTCCAGGGCGTCGGTGGCCTCGGCGAGCCGGTGGGTGGTCTCGGTGGTGGTGCGGGCCGCGTCCAGGACGGCCGTGACGGTGCCGGCGAGGGCGTCCACGGCGGCGGCGCGGGCCGCGACGGAGGGGGCGTCGGCCCGGGCGGCGGCGATCCGTCCGGCCAGCGCGTCGAGTTCGGCCGCGACGGTGCCCAGCCGGTCCGCGAGGACGGCGCCGCGCTCGCCCGCCTGCCGCAGCCGCTCGTCGCGGGCCCTGCGTTCGTGTTCCAGCCGCTCGACCTGCTGGCCCAGCGGCACCAGCTGCTCCGCGGTGTGCAGCGCGGCGCGTCGATCGGCATTCAACTCGTCGAGGGCGAGGGACAGTTCGGCGACCGAGCGGCCGCCGGAGGCGGTCTCGGCGGCCGCGGCGTCCACCTGGAGGGTGCTCAACCGGCGCTTGGCCGCGTCGAGTTCGCCCTCGGCCGCGTGCTGGGCGGCGCGAGCGCGCTGCTCGTCGGCGGCGGTGACCTGGTCGGCCGAGGGGCGGGCCGGGTCCGGATGCTCGGGCGAGCCGCAGACCCGGCAGGGCTCGCCGGCGGCCAGCTGGGCCGCCAACTCGGCGGCCATGCCCGCGAGTCGACGTTCCTGGAGGTCCAGGGTGCGGGCCCGGGCGTCCAGGGCGGCACCCGCCAGCGTGTGGACCTCCGCCTCGGCGGCGGCCAGAGCGGACAGCAGCCGGCGGTGGCGCCGGGCCGCGCCATGACGGGTCGTCAAGTCCTGGTGCTGGGCGTCGAGTCGGGCGAGGAGGGCATGGGCGTCGCGGGCCGCGTCGAGATCGACGTTCAACTGCTTCAGCTGGTCGTCGAAACCGGACAGCCAGTCCTGCGACTCCTCCGCCAGGTCGTCCGCCCGCTTCTGCTCGGCGGCCAACTCGGCACGCTCAAGCAGAAGATGGGAATGCCGCTGCTCGTCCGCGCGGGCCTCCGCCAGGCGGGTCGCCTCGGTGCGCAGGGCGTGCTCCGCCGAGGCGAGCGGGAGCTCGCCGAGCAGCCGGGCGGCCCACGGTGCGGCGGACCGGGCGGCGAGCTCGGCGGTGTGCGCGGACTCGGCGGTGGTGGCGGCGGTGTGGGCGGCCAGTGCGCCCCGGTGCAGGGCGCGCAGGGGGGCCAGGGTCTCGGCGGCCAGGGCGAGCCGCAGGCGGGCCCGGTCGGCGGCCGACTCCTGGGCGGTGGCGGTGAGTTGGAGATGCCGGTCGAGCGCGGAGCGGTAGTGCTGCTGACGGTCCGCCAGGGTGCGCTGGGCGTCCAGGTGTGCGCGGGCCCGGGTGCGGGCCGACTCGGCGGCGCCGAGCGCCAGTGCCGTCGCGGTGACGCGTTCGGCGGCCGTGCCGCGCAGCATTGCCGCCCAGGCCAGCACCTCCGAGGCGGAGGCGTTCTCGCCGGGCCGGTGCGCGGCGGCGTCCTCCGCGAGCGGACCGGCCGCCTCCTCGGCGCGGGCCGCCAGGTCGCGCAGCTTCTGCCGCCCGGCCTGCACCTCGTGCTCCTGGCGCAGACGGCGCTCCGCCGTCCACCGCTCCAACTGCTCGAAACGGCCGGTGTCGAACAACTTGCCCAGCAGCTCGGCGCGCTGCTTGGAGTCCGCGCGCAGGAACCGCGCGAAGTCGCCCTGCGGCAGCAGCACCACCTGGCAGAACTGGTCCCGGCTCATGCCGAGCAGCCGGGTCAGCTCCTCGCCGGCCTCCTGGTGCGAGCGGCTGACCGGGACCCAGCCCGGCTCGCCCTCGCCGGCGTCCGCCGCCCATTCGCGCAGGAGCGTCTGCGCCTTGTCCTGGGTGAAGCCCGAACCGCGCTTCTTCGGACGGAGCTGCTCCGGGCTGCGGGTGATCTCCAGCCGGCGCCCGCCGAGCGTCGCCTCCAGCACCACCTCGGTGCGCCGCCCCTGGTCGGCGTGGTCGCTGCGCACGCCGTTGCTCCTGCGCGACCCCGGCAGCTCGCCGTACAGCGCGTAACAGACCGCGTCCAGCACACTGCTCTTGCCCGCGCCGGTCGCCCCGCGCAGCAGGAACAGGCCGGACGCGGTGAGCCGGTCGAAGTCGATCCGCTCCGTGGACGCGAACGGGCCGAACGCGGTGACGGTGAGCTGGTGCAGTCTCATCGGGCAGTCCCCTTCGAGCGGTTCATCGGCCGTTCTCCTCGGCGCGGTCGGCGGCCGTGCGGCGCACCGACTCCAGGCCCTCCAGTAGCCATGCCTGCTCGGTGTCGTCCAACTCCCGCCCCGGGCGGACATGGGCGACGAAGCCCTCCACCACCTCCTGGTCGCTGCGCCCGCTGACCCGCTGCGCGTACGACTGCGCCGCGGCCTGCTCGCCGCCCTCGGGGTCGAACAGCAACTGCAGGGTGTGCGGGAAACGGACCCGCAGCCGCTCCATCGGATCGACCGGCCGGACCGGGTCGGTCAGCGTGGCCTGCACCCAGGCGCCCTCGGCCCACTCGTGCTCGTCGGCGGTGAGCAGCTCGTCCAGGCGGCCGCGCAGTTGGGCCAGGGGCCGGGGCTGCGGGCAGAAGATCCGGGTGGCCTCGACGGCACCCTCGGCGTTCAGCTCGACCAGCCACATCGACTTGCGGTGGTTCGTCTCGGAGAACGAATAGGCGAGCGGGGAACCCGAGTAGCGCAGATGCGGGGCGAGGGTCTGGCAGCCGTGCAGGTGCCCGAGGGCCACGTAGTGCACCCCGTCGAACACCCCGGCCGGCACCGACTGCACGCCGCCCACCGCGATGTCCCGCTCACTGTCGCTCGGCGTGCCGCCCGTCACGAACGCGTGCGCCAGCACCACGCCCCGGGTGCCCGCCGGACGCGCGGCCAGGTCGGCCCGGACGGCGTCCATCGCCGCCGCCAGCACCTGCTCGTGCCCGCCCTTCGCCAGCCCCAGCCGCTCCCGCACCAACGCGGGCTCCAGGTACGGCAACCCGTACACCGCGACCGGCCCGTGCCCGTCGGCCAGCAGCACCGGCTCGGCGAGCGCGGCCGGATCGGTGCGCAGGTGTATGCCGGCCCGCTCGATCAGCCGGGAGGCGACACCCAGGCGGCGCGCCGAATCGTGGTTGCCGCTGATGAAGACGGTCGGGATGTTCCGCTCGGCCAGCCGCCACAGCACGTCGTCGAACAGCGCGACGGCCTCCAGCCCCGGCAGCGCCCGGTCGTACACGTCACCCGCCACCAGCACCGCGTCCACCCGCTCGGCGACGGCGGTGGCCACCAGGTGGTCGAGGAACGCGCGCTGCGCCTCGTGCAGGTTCTCGCGGTGGAACGACCGGCCCAGGTGCCAGTCCGAGGTGTGCAGCAGCCTCACGCCGAAGCTCCCCGCAGCATGTCTGTCACTCCCCGTCGCTTTCCTGTGGTTCGGCCGGTACCGAGTATCACAGGTACGGGTGACAGGCCGGGATCGGAGAGGCGGCAGAGGCCGGTGGGACAGGTGGGACGGTGACCCGACCGGCGGCCGGGGCTGTTCATCGGTCGGGTGTTCGGGGAAGATCATCGGGTGGCGAAGGTGGCCGCCCGGAGTGCGGAGGGAGTGGCATGGGCATCGAGTACAGCCCGGAGATCTCCGAACTGCTCGGGCTGGTCCGGCGCCGACCGAATGCCGGGTGGCCCTGGCACCCGGGCGTCGCGGTGCCGGAAGGGCTGCCGGTGAAGCAGTCCTGGGGCTGGCTGTTCGCCCCCGACGGCCGGGTGCTCACGCTGGTCAACCCGCGCGACGGCATCGTCAGTCTGCCCGGCGGCTCGCTGGAGGTGGAGGACGCGGGCGACCCGGGGGCGACGCTGGCCCGGGAGGCGGGGGAGGAGGCCCAGGCGAGGATCGGACCGCCGGTGTACCTCGGCTACCTGTACGACCGGGTCGGCTCGGCGAACGGCGGCCACGAGTGCGCCCGGGTCCGGATGGCCGCGGCGCTGTACGGCGCGGGCCCGTCCGCGCCCGACCCGGCCTCCGGCCGCCACTACCGGCGCCTGCTGGTCGCCCCCGGCCTGGCCGTCGAGCTCCTCGGCTGGGGCGCGGCCGGCCTGCAGCAGGCCCGTGCGGCGGTGGCGGCGGCGGTCGCGGTGCTGGGGGTTCCGGGGGCGGCGAACGAGACGATCGAGGAACTGCCGCTCGGGGGCTGCCGGTTGCGCTGAGCGGGCCCGGCGCCCGGCGGGTCGGTGTGATGTGTCAACTGGTTTTGCTGCCAACAGAGTTGGCGGATTCGCCGGGTAGCATCCGCGACATGACGGATATTCAGGAGTTCGACGCACGCGCACTGAAGGTCACCCGGGCCGTCGTCGACCGCGTCGCGGCCGACCGGCTCGATCGCCCGACCCCGTGCGGGGACTGGACACTCGGGCAGCTTCTCGCGCACATGACGGGGCAGAACCACGGCTTCGCGTTCGCGGCAGGCGGTGAGCTGCACGGGCGCGAGGTCTGGCGCGACCGCCCGGTCGGCGGCGATCCGGCCGGGGCGTTCGGCGCGTCGGCGGTGGCAGTGACCTCTGCGTTCGGCGAGGAGGGCGTGCTGGAGCGGGAGTTCTGGCTGCCGGAGGTGCGCGGCGGGCAGTGGTTCCCGGCCGTTCAGGCGATCGGCTTCCACTTGGTGGACTACGTGGTGCACGGCTGGGACGTCGCCGCCACTCTCGGGGTCGGGATCGAGTTCGACGCGGACGTGCTGGCGGCCGCACTGGCGGTCGCCGAGCAGGTTCCCACCGGGGCCGCCCGCGAGGGGGAGGGCGCCGCGTTCGCGCCCGCGCTGGACGTGCCGGCCGGGGCCGAGGTGCTGGACCGGATCCTGCTGCTGCTCGGTCGCGACCCGAGCTGGTCCGCGCCGGGGCTCACCGGCTGACGGGTGTTCAGGGCACGGGCGGGCCGGTGCTGCCCCCACGGGCGGTGCCGCCCCCACGGGGGTGGGGCGGCACCGGCTCGTCGGTCGGGGCGTGGAGTGGTTCGGGTCAGCGGGTGCCGGTGATCCGCTTCCGGCCGACGAGGACGATGCCGTCGTTGGTGGTGACGACGCTGCTGGCCGGGGTGCTGCCAGTCATGCCGAGGGTGGCCTTGGCCGCATGACGAATGGTCCTGTTCATGATTACTCCCTTGCCCGAAATGCCCACCGCGCCGGTCGGTGACGAGCGCGGCCAAAACTAGTCGTCGGGCGGGAAGAAAGCCGGTTGTCGGCGGTGATCCACCTCGCGCTGTCGGGGTTTCCCCGCGTTCGGTGCGGCTTGCCGCCGTGTTGTGCGGAATTTACGCGCGTATATGTCGGAATCCCGGGCATGGGCCGCGCGACCGGGGCCGCTGTGTGGCGTGGATCACATCCCGCGAGTGGTTCGGTCGGGGCAAGGGGGGGATCGCGCGCGGGAGTTGGGGCAGGTATGGCGGCAATGTGTGCGAAGCGGGGAGTCGCAGGGGCGGGCTTGTCCGGAATTCTGCTTCCGATCGCTTTCGGCTGGTTCGAGGGTCTCCTCCGGGGCGGGGGAGCTGTTCGATCCGGAGCTGCGTTTCCGGGTGGCGGGGTCGGTTTCCGGAGTCGCCGGCGATCGAATTGTCGAGGCGCGGAATTTCCGGGAATTCCGGTGGGAATTTGCGAATTCTGCGGCGGGTGAGTAGGTGGACTTCGCCGGATGGACGATTGCGGACGGTGACGAATTGGCCCCGGGGTCGGGGGCGGCGCTCGTCGGCGTCGTCCGTCGGCGACCGGTCCGGCCAGGGCACTCTTCGTGGCGGTGGAGGGTGGGGCGGGCGGGGAGGTGTTGTGCGCCGGTGCGGTGCCCCGGCAGCCGGGTACGCAGTGTCACGACCCCGTCGCGTACGGAGATGGGGCGTGAGTTGACGGTGCGTCAGGTGAAAAATTGGGCGATCGGACGTTCGGGAGGGGGCTGGAGGGAATTTCCGCAGCCCAGGTCAGGGGTGGGTCTTCGCGCGTAGCGAGTTCTGGGTGTCCGTTGGATGAGAGTTCGTCAAATTCTTTGGCATGACCGCTTCCCCCCGAGGCTACTGGCTGGTATCCAATGTGTGGCCTGCGTCACCCATGGAGGAAACATGACTAGAGTCCGTGCCATCACCGTCGCTCTCACCGCGGCGGCCCTGTCCATCACCACCCTTGCCGCCGCCACCCAGGCGAGCGCCGCCGGCGTCAACTACGTGGCGCTGGGCGACTCGTACTCGGCCGGTGTCGGATCGGGCAGCTACACCAGCGAGAGCGGCAGCTGCAGTCGCAGCACCAACGCCTACCCGTACCTGTGGAAGAACGCGCACGCCCCGACCTCGTTCAAGTTCGTGGCCTGCTCGGGTGCGACGACCGATGACGTGCTCGCCAACCAGATCAGCTCGCTGAGCTCCTCGACCAGCCTGATCTCGATCACCATCGGCGGCAACGACGCGGGCTTCGCCTCGACCATGCAGACCTGCGTGCTGAGCAGCGACGCCTCGTGCCTGAGCGCGGTGAACACGGCGAAGAGCTACGCCAACAACACGCTGCCGGGCAAGCTCTCCAACCTGTACGCGCAGATCAAGGCCAAGGCGCCCAACGCGCATGTGGTGGTGCTGGGTTACCCGCACCTGTACCAGGTGCCGGGCAGCTGCATCCTCGGCATCTCGGACACCAAGCGGACCGCGATCAACAGCGCGGCGGACACCCTGGACACGGTGATCTCCAAGCAGGTGACGGCGGCCGGCTTCACCTTCAAGGACGTCCGGTCGATCTTCTCCGGCCACGAGATCTGCGGTTCCTCGTCCCAGTGGCTGAACAGCACCACGCTGCCGATCAGCGACAGCTACCACCCGAACTCCTCGGGCCAGGCGTACGGCTACCTGCCGAGCTTCTCCGCGGGCGCCTGATCCTCGGAGCGGGTGAGTGGGGCGTCCGTGCGGGACGCGTGAGCCGGTGTCCGGGCCCATGGGAGGGGCCCGGACACCGGTGTTCGTGGACCGCCACGGACTGACGATACGTCAGCCTTATGTTCGAGGTGCCGGTTCAGTGCAGGTGGTCGGTGAGTGCGGCGGGCGTCAGGCCGGCCGCGCGGGCCGCGTCCAGGGCGCGCCGGAGGTCGCTCGCCAGGGTGTCGGTGAAGTGCAGGATGATCACGTCGCCGGGCTGGAGCGGGCCGCCGTGGTAGACGTTCGCGGCGCCGGAGGTGAAGTCGGCGGTGGCGGTCAGCAGGTACCTGATGCCGCAGTTCGCGGCGGCCTGCCGGGAGTTGGCGTCGAAGGCGAAGAACGGCGGCCGGAGGATGGTCGGCGTGGTGCCGTAGCGGGCGGCGACCGTGTCGCGGGCGTCGCAGATCTCGGCCTGCTGCTCGGCGAGCGACAGGGTTGTCAGGTCGCGGTGCGAGACGGTGTGGTCCTGGAGGGAGGAGCCGGGCGCCGCGGTGATCCGGCTGAAGTAGTCCGGTTCGAAGCCCTCCGGCATGGGCAGTGGGAACGCGGTGACCGGCAGCTTGTGGTCGGCGATCAGCTGCGCGGCCTCGGGGGTGCGGAACCAGCCGTCGTCGATGGTCAGGAAGACCACCTTGTCCGAGGTCGGCGCGTTCCAGGTGGCGTACGCGGGGGCCGGGGTGTCGCCGGTGACGCTGACGTCGTCCACCGTGATCGGGCCCCGGCCGTACCAGCCGTGCGCGTACAGCTGCACGGAGGTGGTGGTGGCGCCGGTGGTGAAGGTGGTGGACAGCTGCTGCCAGCCGCTGCCGGTGGACGCCGTCCAGGCCGGCGGGACGTCGTGGCCGGTGCCGGTGGCGCCGATGAAGGCGTACGAGCCGTGCACCCAGGCCCGGTACGTGTAGCTGGTGTTGGGGCGCACCGCGAGGGTCTGGACGCACTGGCCGGTGGAGTCGGCGGAGGCCGGGGTGATGGCCAGCGCGGAGCTGCCGGTGCGGGCCGCGGTGGTGACGGCGCCCTCGCCGGTGGCGCAGTGCCAGCCGGGGATCGAGCCCCAGTCGGCGAGTGGGAGGGTGGGGATCTCGAACCCGGGGTTGGTGGCGAGATTGACCGTGGGGGCCTCGGCGGCCGCCGCCCGGGCGTCGGCGTGCGCGGCCGGGGCGGTGGCGAGGGCGGCCAGCACGGTGGCGGCGACAGCCGTCGCGAGACGGCGGCGTGCGGAACTGGGCACGGATCAACTCCAGTGTGGGGGAGGAGAGAAGACGTGACTCCCGGAGGGGGCGGGGGTCGGTCGCGGCCATGCCGCACCGGGCCAGGTGCACACAATGGACTGGACCAATCCTGGCGGTCAAGGGGGACGTCGGAGATCGGTCAACGTTCGTCGGGCCCCGTCAGGTGATGGTCCGTCAGCGTCCGGAAGAGGACGGTCAGCCGGCGTACAGCTCGTCGAGGTCCCGGGCGTAGCGTTCCGCCACGGCTGCCCGGCGGATCTTCAGCGAGGGCGTCAACAGGCCCTCCTCCAGGGTGAATTCGCGTGGCAGCAGCCGGAAGGCGCGGATCGACTCGGCGCGCGAGACGGTGGTGTTGGCGGCGGCCACGGCCCGCTGCACCTCCTGGTGCAGCTCCTGGTCGGTGAGCGCCGCCGGAATGTCCAGCTGCGGGCGGCCGCGGGACTTGAGCCAGTGCGTGAGGGCCACCGCGTCGAGGGTGATCAGGGCCGCCAGGTACGGCCGGTTGTCGCCCACCACGAGGCACTGGGCGATCAGCGGGTGCGCCCGGACGCGCTCCTCCAGGATCGCGGGGGCGAGGTTCTTGCCGCTGGAGGTGACGATCACCTCCTTCTTGCGGCCGGTCAGCGTCAGGTAGCCGTCCTCGTCCAGCGAACCGAGGTCGCCGGTGGCCAACCAGCCGCCGTGCAGCGCTTCCTGGGTGCAGCGCGGGTGGTTGAGGTAGCCGGAGAACACGCCGGGGCCGCGCACCCACACCTCGCCGTCCTCGGCGATCGCCACCGCCGCGCCCGGTATCGGGCGGCCGACGGTGCCGAACCTGGGCCGGTCCGGCGGATTGGCGGTGATCGCGGCGGAGCTCTCGGTCAGGCCGTAGCCCTCGTACACCGTCATGCCCGCGCCGGCGAAGAACAGCGCCAACTCCCGTCCCAGCGTGGACCCGCCGGAGATCACGGCCCGCACCCGGCCGCCGAGCACGGCCCGCACCCGCTGGTACACCAGGCGCTCGTACGCGGCGTGCCGCAGCCGCAGCGCGGGGGACGGGCCGGGGCCCTTGCGGTGCGCCCGGCGCTCCCAGGCGGTCGCCCACTCGATCGCGACCTGCTCGGCCTGCAGGAAGGTCTCCAGCCGGCCGGACGCCTCGGCGGCCTCCCGGGCCCGGCGGTGGATCTTCTCGAAGACGTACGGCACCGCGTGCAGGAAGGTCGGCCGGAAGGCCGCCAGGGCCGGCAGCAGGCTGTCCGCGGCCAGCTTGGCGTGATGGCCGATCCGGATGCCGCCGCGGATCGCCGCGATCTGGGCGAGCCGGCCGTACACGTGCGCCAGCGGCAGGAACAGCAAGGTGGCGGCCTGGTCGCCGCCGGTGTCGTCGAACACCTCCGCCCAGCCGTGCAGTACCGCGTCCGCGACCGCCGCGAAGTTGCCGTGGGTCAGCAGACAGCCCTTCGGGCGGCCGGTGGTGCCCGAGGTGTAGATGACGCTGGCCAGGGAGTCCGGCGTCACCCCGACCCGCTGACGGTGCACCAGGGCGTCCGGCACCCCCTGTCCGTCCGCCGTCAACTGCTCCACGCAGCCCCGGTCGAGCTGCCAGATGCCGGTCAGGGCCGGCAGCGCGTCGCAGACCGCGCCGACCGTCATCGCCTGGTCCTCGTCCTCGACCACGCAGGCCACCGCGGAGGTCTCGGCCAGGATCCAGCGCACCTGTTCGGGCGCCGCCGTCGGGTACACCGGTACCGGGATCGCGCCGACCGACCAGAGCGCGTAGTCGAACAGCGTCCACTCGTAGCGGGTGGAGGACATCACCGCGACCCGGTCGCCGTAGCGCACGCCGCGGGTGAGCAGGCCCCGGGCCAGGGCCAGCACCTCGTCGCGGAACTGAGCGGCCGTCACCGGCTGCCAGGCGCCGTCCGCCCAGCGGGACAACTGCACCAGCCGCGGTTCGCGCTCGGCCCGGTCGAACACCGAGTCGGCCAGCCCGCCGGTCACGGCCGAGCTGCCGAGCGCGGGGCTGCTGATCTCTCGCACGGTACCCCCGTTCCGCCGATCCCCGCCCCCGGTCGCACCGGCGGAGGGCGGCATCGGCGAAGCTACCCGATCGACGCGGCGCTGCCCAGAGTCACCGCCCGGCGACACCCCGCACCGGGCACAGTGCCGCAGGTCGGGGCACTGAAGGGCGCGGGCGCGGAAATTAAAGGACGATACGGACACCACACGATCACGATGCAAATTCACCCTACGAACGGACGGTCAGTAAGTAGTAGGCTCGCGGCTCTCGCACCCCTCCGTACCTCTTGACGCCCACCCCTGCCCCCGGCCGCTCGTGCCCGGCGACCACACCGACCGAGGACCACCAGAGGACCCACATGCGCCTGCGCCGCAGCTCGATCCGCGCGAGGATCATCGCGCTGCTCCTGGTGCCCATCGTGGCGCTCGGCGGCCTGTGGGCCTACTCCACACTGATCACCACCAGCGGCGTGTGGAGCCAACTCGACCTCAGCACCACCTACAAGAGCTTCGGCGACCCCGCCGACCAGTACGTCGAAGACCTGAGCATCGAACGCACCGCCGCCGTGCTGCACCTCGCCGACCCCGCGAGCAAGGCCTACGCCGACTCCTACCTCAAGTCCCAGACCGTCACCGACCGGGACCTGCAACTGCTGCTCTACCAGGCAGGCAGCCGCGACGCCGAAAAGCTCACCGGCGACCAGCGCGCCCGCCTCCGCGACCTCATCTCGGCCGCCGACGAACTCGCCGCCGTCCGCAGCCAGATCCGCCAGCACCAATCCAGCTGGGACGGCGCACTCAAGGACTACAGCGGCCTGATCGGCCCGGTCTTCGCCTTCCGGTCCTCCTTCGTCGCCAAGGAGAGCGGCGCCCTGCCCCGCCAGGGCACCCTCCTGGTCGAACTCAGCCGGGCCACCGACTACCTGGCCCAGGAGACCGCCGCGATGCGCGCCCTGCGGGCCGGCAGCACCGCCACCGCCGCCGACACCCGCAAACAGCAGGTCGCCCTGGACGCCATGCACGCCCAGCAGACCCTGTTCCGGGTCTACGTCGCCGAACTCGACCCGCAGGACGAACACGACTACACCGAACTGCGCAACAGCGAGGCCTGGCGGGCCCTCACCCTCGCCGAAACCGGCTTCGACAACGCCACCGACCGGGGCGCCGAAGTCCGCGGCGGCCCCGTCGACAACTGGGGCGACAACGCCGACCGGGTCCTCGCCGACATCGCCGCCATGAACGCCCGCCTGGTCGCCAAGACCGGCGACCAGGCCCACGCCTACGCCGTCAACTCCCTGCTGCGCGGCGCCATCGCCGGCCTGGTCGGCCTGCTCGCCGTGGTGCTGTCCATCGCCGTCTCCTACCGCATCGGCCGCCGCCTGGTGCGCGAACTCATCGGCCTGCGCAACGCCGCCGCCGACCTGTCCACCAACCGGCTGCCCTCCGTGATGCTCCGGCTGCGCCGCGGCGAAGAGGTCGACGTGATCGCCGAAGTCCCCCAACTCGACTTCGGCGCCGGAGAGATCGGCCAGGTCGGCCGCGCCTTCAACGAGGTGCAGCGGGTCGCCGTCGAAGCCGCCGTCGAACAGGCCGAGCTGCGCCGCGGCGTCTCCGCCGTCTTCGTCAACCTGGCCCGCCGCTCCCAGGTGCTGCTGCACCGCCAGCTCACCCTGCTCGACACCATGGAACGCCGCACCGAGAACCCGCGCGAACTGGAAGACCTGTTCCGGCTCGACCACCTCACCACCCGCATGCGCCGCCACGCCGAAGGCCTGATCATCCTCTCCGGCGGCTCGCCCGGCCGCGCCTGGCGCAAGCCGGTCCGGATGGTGGACGTGGTGCGCGCCGCCGTCGGCGAGGTCGAGGACTACGCCCGGGTCATCGTCCGGCCGTTCCCCGGCACCGGGCTGCTCGGCTCCGCCGTCGCCGACGTCACCCACCTGATCGCCGAACTCGTCGAGAACGCCACGGTATTCTCCCCGCCGCAGACCCAGGTCACCGTCCAGGGCGAGGTGGTCGCGCACGGCTTCTGCCTGGAGATCGACGACCGTGGCCTCGGCCTGAACGAGCAACACCTCGGCGAGGTCAACCAACGCCTCGCCGTGGAGCAGGAGTTCGACCTCGCCGACACCGACCGGCTGGGCCTGTTCGTGGTCTCCCGGCTCGCCCGTCGGCACGGCATCCGGGTCCACCTGCGGCCCTCCCCGTACGGCGGCACCTCCGCCGTGGTGCTGATCCCGCGCGAACTCCTCGCCGACGCCGCGGAGATGGCCCCTGACGGAGCCCGCCCCGCCGACGACGCCACCCACCGCCGGGCCACCGGCACCCCCGAACCCGGCCGCGCGCACGCCGCCCCCGCGCACGCCGCCTCCGCGAAGGTGCTCGGCGGGCCGCGACCGTCCGCCGCCGACCCTTCGGCGAAGCCGGGAGGGCTGCCGCGACGGCGAACTCCCGGGCAGGTTGAGGTTACTGACGCTGCGTCAGGAACCGGGCGGCACCGGCGTACGGTCGATCCTGCTCCTGCGGAGGCGCCTGTCACGCCGTCCGCCGCGCCCGTCACGCCGCTCGCGCCGGTGGCCGGGGGGCTGCTGCCGCGCCGGGTCCGGCAGGCCAGCCTCGCGCCCCAACTGCGGGCCGGCGCCGGCCCCGAGAGTCCCGAACCGGCCCGCGAGCGCAGCCCCGAGGAGGCCCGCTCGGCGTTCGCCTCCTTCCAGCGCGGCTTCGCCCGCGGCCGCGGCGACCGGCTGCAGCCCGCCTCGCTGACCGTCGTGCGCTCCGAGCCCGACCCGGCCGGGCCCGGTGCCGAGCCGGCTCGGCCGGTCGCGCCGCCGTCCGGCCGACCGCCCCGGCTGCGGGTCGCGCTCCCCTCCGCGCCGGTGCCGCCCGCGCTGCCGGCCGCCCCCGTCCGCTCCGTCCCACCGGCGCACCAGCCGCCGGATGCACCGCCCGCACCAGCAGAAGGAACCGAATCATGACCGCAACAACTCCGCCGTCCGGGAGCCTCGACTGGCTCCTCAACGACCTGGTCGGCCGCGTCGCGACCCTTCGGCACGCGGTGATCCTGTCCAGCGACGGCCTGGCCACCGGCGTCTCCAGCGGCCTCGGCCGGGAGGACGCCGAGCACCTGGCCGCCGTCGCCGCCGGCTTCCACAGCCTCGCCAAGGGCGCCGGCCGGCACTTCCAGGTCGGCGGCGTCCGGCAGACCATGGTCGAACTGGACGAGGCCTTCCTGTTCATCACCGCCGCCGGTGACGGCAGCTGCCTGGCCGTGCTCAGCGACGCCGAATCCGATGTGGGCCAAATCGCCTACGAGATGGCACTGTTGGTGAAGCGCGTCGGCGAGCACCTGGCCGCCGAGCCGAGGACCGACACCACGCCGCCCGGGAGATGACCGATCAATGAGCGAGCCCGAGCCGACCGAGCCGACCGAGGCCACCGCCCCGGCCGGCCCCGGCGGTGAGACCGCGGACCAGACATCGGCCGACGACACGCCGATCGACCTGTTCGCGCCCCGCACGCCGGTGGACAACCGCTGGTTCGACGACGACGCCGGACCGATGGTCCGGCTGTTCTCGATGACCAGAGGACGCGCCCGGCCGGTCGACGACGGCCTGTTCGACCTGATCTCGCTGATCACCGCCGCCGGGCAGTACCTCGCTCCCGGCGGCGTCCCGGCCGACCTCCCGATCGGCCCCGAGCACCACGCCATCCTCCAGCTCTGCTGCGAAGAACCCCTCAGCGTCGCCGAGTTGGGCTCCTACACCGACCTGCCGGTCAGCGTGGTCCGGGTGCTGCTCGGCGACCTCCACGACGCCGACCTGATCAGCGTCACCCGACCCTTCCAGCTCGCCCAGCAACCGGACGAGCGACTGTTGCGAGACGTGATCAATGGCCTTCGTGCACTCTGACGCTTCGTCGATATCCGCGACCCGCAAGGCCCCCTGGGCCGCCAACGCGGTCAAGATCCTGATCGCCGGCGGCTTCGGCGCGGGCAAGACCACCCTGGTCGGCGCCGTCAGCGAGATCCGGCCGCTGCGCACCGAGGAGACGCTCAGCGAGCGCGGCCGCCCGATCGACGACACCGCCGGCGTCGAGGCCAAGCGCACCACCACCGTCGCCATGGACTTCGGCCGGATCGACCTCAAGCCCGGCCTCGCCCTCTACCTGTTCGGCACCCCCGGCCAGGACCGCTTCTGGTTCGTCTGGGACGAACTCGCCCGCGGCACCCTCGGCGCGGTCGTGCTCGCCGACACCCGGCGGCTCGCCGACTCCTTCCCCTCCGTCGACTACTTCGAGCAGCGCGACATCCCGTTCGTGGTCGCCGTCAACTGCTTCGAGGGCACCGAGGTGTACGCGCCCGAGGACGTCCGCGCCGCGCTCGACCTGCCGGAGAGCGTGCCGGTGCTGCTGTGCGACGCGCGGCGGCGGGAGGACGGCAAGGAGCTGCTCATCCGACTGGTCGAGCACGCCGCGGACCGGGTTGGGGTGCGACTGTAGTACTGGGCGCCTATTGGTTGCGTTTTTGCAGGTCAGGGCGTCGGTGTCCGGATGGTGGATGGTTTCTGTCTTGGCTTGCGGACCAGTGGGTACAGTGGGTTGCCTTTCGGGCACCTGGCGTGGAAGTCTCGTATCCGGGCCCGCCGTTCGGTGCGGGTTCCTGACACGTACCGGGGGAGGAGCAGCGCCATGACCGCAGTGGCCCGCGCCTCCGCTCTCCCCGTGCTGACCGTCCGCCGGTACATCGACCACGGTCTGATCTACAGCGCCTGCTGTCGCTGACGCACCGTCACCACCCTTGCCGCATGGGCGTGGTGGCGGTTCTGTGCGTCCCCACCGACCCGTCGTGCTCCGGAGAAGCCGTCCTGTGAACCCTCGCGTTCTTCTCGAACCGTTCTGGCCCTCGCGCCAGGCCCACCACTTCGACCAGACCTGTCGGCGCGTACCCCGCGTCTCCCGCCCGCCGCACTGACCGACCCGTCAGCCCCGGCGCGCCGGAAGCGCAGACGACGACCACCCACCGACCGTCACGCGCGAAAGAGCCCACGAATGTCCTACGCCGCCACTGCCGCCGCCACCGCGACCCCGCACCTGCGAGCGGTCCGCGCCCTGTCGAACCACCCCCTCGACGCCGAGTACCGCCGGGTTGCTCCGGCCCCGGCCCCCATGACCCGGCCCGCGCCCGTCATCGCCCCCGAGAGCCTGCTGGCCGGCCTCAAGGACGGTGCCGCCGTCGTCGCCGCGCTGCCCCAATCCGTGCTGCCGCAGGGCCTGTTGGCGCAGCTCGGGGCCGGCGCGAACGCTCCGCTGGTCGGCTACCTGGTGCTGGTGCCCGCCGAGAAGGTCGCTCCCGTGCCGGTGGCTGTGCCGGCCGCCGCTCCGGTCCGGCCGTTCACCCGCCCCGCCGAGAGTGGCATCTCGGTGGACCTCGACCGCCGCAACGCGTACGTCGACGGTTCCCTGCTCGACCTCACGTACTTGGAGTTCGAGCTCCTGGCCCACCTCACCGAGCACCCCCACCGCGTCCACACCCGCGACCAACTCGTACACACCGTCTGGGGTTACGGCCACGTCGGCGACGGCCGCACCGTGGACGTGCACGTCGCGCGCCTGCGCCGCAAGCTCGGCGCCGCCTACCGCGACACGATCGTCACCGTCCGCCGGGTCGGCTACAAGTACGCGCCGGTGGCCTGACGCGCTGGTGCGTTCCTGCCGCGCCCCGGGGTGGGTCGCTGTCCCGGGGCGCGGGCGGTGCGCCCGGCCTCCCGCCTACAATGCCGGGGTTCGCCGGAGTGCGGCCTCCGGCCGTCGAGATCACCTGATGAGGGGCCGTATGACCCGCCCGACCACCGGAATGCTGCACCACGTCGAGATCTGGGTACCCGATCTGGACCGCGCGGTCGCTTCCTTCGGCTGGCTGTTGGAAGGCCTGGGGTGGACGGTGTTCCAGCGCTGGAGCGGTGGCCGCAGCTGGCGGCTCGGGACGGCCTACCTGGTCCTCGAACAGTCGCCGGCACTCACCGCGGACCAGCACGACCGGTGCCGGCCCGGGTTGAATCACCTGGCGTTCCACGTCCAGGGGCGGGACGCGGTGGCAGAGTTGGTCGTCGAGGCCGCGCAGCACGGCTGGACCCTGATGTTCCCCGACCGTCACCCGCACGCCGGTGGCGAACAGAGTTACGCGGCTTACCTGGAGAACGCCGACGGGTTCGAGGTCGAGCTCGTCGCCGTCGAACCGGAACGGTCGGACTTCGGGATGGGCGGCGGGAGTTGAGGTCGGGTTCGGCCTCGCGGCGAGCCCGCCACTAGCCTGACCTGGTGGAACTCCTCGATCTCGACCCTGCTCAGTGGGCGCACCTCTGCAGCGGTCCCGACCACTACCCGGGTGGTGGGGTGGACATCCCCGAGGTGCTGCGCGGGCTGGCGGCCTCGACGGACCGCGCGGAGGCCCGCAGATGGGCCCACCGCCTGTTCGACCTGGTCTACCACGGCCACTCCGGCGGGTACTTGCTGCCGGCGGAGGCCGCGGTGCCGCACCTGATCCGGCTCGGGTCCTGCGGACCGGCCGGGGTGCGGGCGGTGGCGCTGGGGTTCCTGGTGGACCTCGGCACCGGCGGGTGGTCCTATGCGGAGAGCTGCCCGGGAAGTGAGGATCTCGCGTGCCGCACCTCCGCTGCGGTCCGGGCGGGACTGCCGGTGTACTACGCGCAGTTGGAGTCGCCCGAGGCGATGGTGCGCTCGGCGGCGTTCGTGCTGATCACCGTTCTGGAACACGAGGCCCTGCTGGAGCTCAGGGGCGATGCGCGCATCGCGGTGCAGACCGGGCCGCCGATCACGTCGGCGCGCTACCGGGCCATGGTCGAGCGGCTTCACGAGCAGGACTGGGATCCGATGGTTCGGCGGTACTTGGGGTTGGCGAAGGTGGATCCGCTGTTCGGCCAGGGCGAGGAGTACTTCGGGGTCGAGTACCTGTACTGAGTCCCGCACGGGTCCGGGATGGTGCGGGCCGTCCGTGCACGCGGCGACCGGTCCGTGCTGGACGGGAGCACGAGTCCGTGCTGGACGGGAGCACGAGGACGGGCGGGGGCACGAGGACGGGCGGGGGCGCTGGGAAGCCCCCGCCCGCCCCTCGGGTGGTCACATGTTCGCGATCTCGTTCACGAGCCAGGAGCCGAGTTCCTCGGTCATGGTGGTGTGCCCCTCGTTGCGGCCGGCGCAGAGGAAGGCGTCGAGGGCGCTGTCGTCCCGAGTGACCGGGCGGTAGAGGGCCTGCTGGTCGCTGATGTCACCGGCGGCGACGGCGCTGATGGTGGGGATGAAGCAGGACGTGGTGATGATCTCCGGGTCGACCGCGTTGCCGAGCAGGGTCATCAGGAGGGCGGCCAGGCCGAAGCTGCCGGTGTCGCCCGCGGCGGACGGCAGGACGAACAGGCCGCCGGGGGCGCCGTCGATGTCGGGCAGGCCGTTGGTGCGGACGGCGACCGGCTGGCCGCCGGCCTTCTGGAGGCGGGCGACTTCGTGGTCGCCCTGGGCCTGGGTCTTGAGCCAGGTGTCGGTCAGGGTGTCGCCGTCGCACTTCGCGGCGGTGGTGCCGGGCTTGACGCCGTTGTCGGCGCCGGTGTCCACGCCGTTGGCGACACCGATCGTGCGGAGGGTTCGCGGCCAACCGCCGACCTCGTCGAGGGCCGTGAGGAAGGCCGCCCGCTCGGGCGCCTCGCCGGGGGTGCCGGTGAGCTTGTCGAGGTGCCAGCGGGCCATCTGCTTGGCGGCGGTGCTGTTGAGCAGACCGGAGAACTGGCGCAGCACCGGCCCGAGTTCGGGGGTGTCCCCCCAGTTCTCGGTGGCGAAGTGGGTGAACGCCTGGAGGGCGACGGGGAACCACGCGCCCTGGTGCGGGGTGTCGTAGGAGAGGTAGAGGGCGGTCTCGTGGTCGGGCATATTGGGGTCGTTCTCCATCTTCGCCAGCGCGTAGCGGGTGATAAGTCCGCCCATGCTGAATCCGCCCACGACCAGCTTCGACCGGCCGACCCGCTCGGCGAGGGCCCGGCGAATGCAGTCGATGGCGGTGTCGGCGTTGGCGGTGATCGACGCCGTCCGGTCGTTGTAACCGAGGATGATCACGTCGCAGCCGGTGGCGTGGAGTTCGGAGACGAAGCGGAAGTTGCCGTTCTCCTCCAGGCCGTTCCAGAGCTGGTCGAGGCTGCTCTTCCCGCCGGAGAAGCCGTCGGAGAGGATGACCGGCCGGACCAGCTGGCGGCGGTTCAGCGGGCTGTAGTACACCCAGGCCGTTCCGCCTTCGAGGGACCACTCCTCGTGCGGTTCCGGTGCGGCCGGAAGGGCGGAGCGGGCCCCGGGGGCAACCGGGCCGAACGTGTCAACGACGGGTGCGGACATGGGTAGTTGACTCCTTGTGAGGTCGCAGGCCCGCCGAGCGGCGGTTCATGAGGGACCTTATGGAGCGGGGCAGCACCAACACGGGCGGTGGGCACGTACGTTCACACGAACGTGGCCACTTTCGCCCGTGATGGTGTGGGGGCGCGTGAGCCTGGGCAGGGTGACTGCCTTCACGTGCCCCGTTGCTGGTCAGCGCGGCGGGCGGATGGCGTCGATGATGCGGGTCCAGTTGTCGCTGCCGTGGCCGTGGTCGAGCGCGTGCCGGTAGTGGGCCTGCACGGCGCGGGGGAGGGCGAGGTCGAGGCCGAGGGTGGTGCTGGTTTCGACGATGTGGTCGGCGGTGGCGCCCATCATGGTGACGGTGCTGAGGTGGCCGGGGTGTTCGCCGGCGTCGAGGGCCGTGCCGGGAGTCTCTTCGACGGCCCGCAGGATGGCGCCGATCTGGTCGGCGGAGGCGAGCAGTTCGGGCAGGGCCTCGGCGGCCTTCATGCCGGCCGTCTCCAGCATCGCGGTGGCGTGCATCAGGGCGGACAAGGTGGTGAGGAACACGGCGAGTTGGGCCTGGTACATCATCTGGGCGAGGCCCAGGTCCGGGCCGAGGTACTTGGGTGTGCCGAGCAACTCCAGGACGGCGGTGCGGCGTTCCATCAGCTGCGGGTCGCCGCTGTAGTAGACGTGGGCGGCGGGCGTTCCGACCATCGGCGCGGGGACCATGACGCCGCCGGTGAGGAAGTCCGCGCCGTGCCCGGCCGCCCAGGAGGCCGCCGCGCGGGATCGGTCGGGGGTGTCGGAGCTGAGGTTGACCAGCGTGCGGCCGGCGAGCGCGGCGGTGGAGTCGTCGAGGATGTCGTGCATGGCCCGGTAGTCGGTGAGGCTGAGGATCACCAGCTCGCTCGCCTCGACGGCTTCGGCGGGCGTCGCGGCGAGCGTCGCGCCGGCGGCGACGAGGTCGGTGGCGCGGGCGGGGGTGCGGTTCCAGACCGTGACGGGGTGGCCGGCGGCGAGGAGGGTGCGGGTCATGGCCTGGCCCATTGGGCCGAGGCCGATGACGGTGACTGCGCTGAGCTTCTGCTGTTCGTTCACCCCTCCATGCTCGGAGAGTGCCGTTAGTCTCGGAAGTACCCACTACTTTCTGCGGTACTTACCTTTTAGTAAGGGGGATCGGGGATGGCCAAGGCGCCCCGGCAGGGCCCGTACATCTGCGGCATCGACGCCGCGCTCGACGTGGTGAGCGGCAAGTGGAAGGGCCTGATCCTCTGGGAGCTCGACACCCACGGCGTGTGTCGCTTCGCCCAACTCCGGCGCGCGCTACCGGGGGTGAGCGAGAAGATGCTGACGCAGCACCTGCGCGAACTGGAGGAGGACGGGCTCGTCCACCGCGAGGTGTACGCGGAGGTGCCGCCGCGGGTCGAGTACTCGTTGACCGAGCAGGGGCGCACGCTCAACCAGGCGTTGCGGCCGCTCGGTGCGTGGGGCACGGAGCGGGTGCGCCGCGACGGCCTGGGGACGGTCGAGATTCCGGCGGAGCGTCAGCAGTGGCAGGAGATGTCCAGTACCACGACCTCCGGGTCCAGTGCGTCCACGTAGGCCTTGGCTTCGTAGAGGTGGCCGTCCGGTCAGCGCTCGTCGAGGTGGCCGTCCGGTCAGCGTTCGTCCGGGGGGAGGAGGAGGACGGCGAGGGCCCGGGCGCAGGTGCGGGCCTGGGTGAGGGCGTGGGGGAGCGTGTCGAGGGTGAGATGGGCGGGGGTGGAGCGGAGGGCGAGGGCGAAGCGGGCGGTGGGGGTGGAGTCGAGGACGGGGACGGCTAGGGTGCGGACACCGGGGGCGGACTCGCCGTCGTTGAGGGCGTAGCCGCGTTCGCGGGTGAGGGCGAGTTCGGCGTCGAGGGCGGCGGGGTCGGTGAGGGTGCGGTCGGTGTAGGCGGGGAGCCGGGCGGGGAGCGGGCTCTCGGCGGGGGAGGGCCAGGCCAGCAGCACCTTGCCGAGGGCGGTGGAGTGCAGCGGGCGGCGCAGGCCGAGGCCGGTGGAGGGCAGGACGGAGCCGCCGACCAGGATGACGGCGTGCGGGCCGGAGCGGATGGCGAGGTCGGCGGTGGCGCCGGTGCGGCGGGCGAGCTGGTCGAGTTCGGGGCCGGCCAGGTGCAAGCCGCGCTGGTGGAAGGTGAGTTGGCCGAGCTCGGCGACGGCGGGGCCGAGCCGGTAGCGGGCGGTGCGTTCGTCCTGGTCGAGGAAGCCGGTGACGACCATGGTGCGGGCCAGGCGGTGCGCGGTGGAGACGGACAGGCCCATTCTGCGGGCGAGTTCGGAGGCGCTGAGGTCGGGGCCGTTGTCGTGGAAGCAGTGCAGCAGGCCGAGTGCCCGGTGCACTGCCTGGGCGCCGGCCGGCGGTGACTGCAGGGTTCCGGGGCTGGCGGGCATCGCGCACCTCTTCGGGATTGGCTCATATGGGGTCAACTGCGGTGGGATTTCCAGGATATGGGCGTGATAGCCAACAGAGCATGTCGGCGGTGTTGCGGCGGTGCACCCTGTGTGAACAGCTGATCCCATGATCTGGCAACGCTTGATCCGCGCCCCGGCGTCGTGGAACGCTCGGTCCATCGGCGGACAGACCGCCACCGGCCCCGTCGGCCGGTCCAGCAGGAGGGAGCGCGCCGTGACGACCCACCGGCCGCGCCCCTGCTGTTGTCGCTGAGCGCTCCCCCGAACTCCCCCTTCCCGTCGCACTGTTCCCACTGTGTGGGATTTCTGTGCGTTTTCCCAGCATTCCGGAGCCCCGCCATGAGCCCCGTACCTTCCGTGCCCGGCGCACCCCCGTACCCCGACACCCTGTGGTTCACCCGCTGCCCGGTGCCCACCGCCACCGGTATCGCCGCCGACCGGGGCTGGCTGGCCGAGGAGTTCGCGGCCGACGGCATCGAGGTGCGTTCCCTGCAGGACGCCCCGCCCGAGGTCGCCGCCGACCACCACTACACGCACGCGCTGACCGCGCTGTTCCGCGAGGGCGGCAACGTGCCTGCGCTGTGGGCGCGTTCGCGTGGCCAGCGGACCCGGCTGATCGGCCTCACCTGGATCGAGGAGCGCCAGACCGTCCTGGTCCGGGAGGGCAGTGACATCCGCTGCGCCGAGCAGCTGCGGGGCGCCAGGCTTGCGGTGCCCCGGCACCCGATCGGTATCGACTTCTGGCGGGCGATGGCGCTGGCCGGCCACCGAGGCGCTCTCGAATCGGCTCAACTCGGCCTGGAAGACGTCGAGTTGACGGAGGTCGTGGCGGAGCCGGGCGGCGAGCAGTGGGCGGCCGAGCTGGCGGCGCTGCGGGACGGCCGGGTGGACGCGGTGTACGTGAAGGGCGCGCTGGCGGTGGAGGCTGCCCGCCGGTACGGCGCGGTGCCCGCCGTGGAGCTGGACGCGCTCGCCGACCGCCGCCACCGGGTCAACAACGGCACCCCGCGGCCGATCACCGTGCACCAGCAACTACTCGACGAGCACCCCGAGTTGGTGGCCCGGTTCGTCGCTGTCCTGCTGCGGGCCGCCGACTGGGCGGCCGGGCGGCCGGCCGAGGTGGCGCGGATCCTCGGCGCGGAGACCGGCGCCGGACCGGACGGCGTCGCCGGGGCGTACGCCGGGGGCGGGCACCGCGCCCTGCACCTGGACCTGTCCGCCGAGCGCCTCGACCTGCTCGCCCAGCAGGAGCGGTTCCTGCACGCCCATGGCTTCCTCGCCGACCGGGTGGACGTCCACGCCTGGGCCGACCCCGCCCCGCTGGCCGCCGCCCGCGCCCTCGTCCCCTGAAGCCCCTCCCTGACGCCCCCACGCCCTGTGATCCAAGAGGAGAGACCCATGCGCAGCACCATCCCGCGCACCCCCATCATCGCCACCGTCGCCGCAGTCGCCGCCGCCCTCGTCCTCTCCGCCTGCGGCTCGTCCGGGCCCGGGGCCGATGGGAGCACCGACGGCAAGGGCGGCGAGGTGGCGCTCCGGGTGCCCGACCCGGGGAACTCCGGGTTCCTGGCGAAGGGGAAGAAGGACGGATCGCTGGACCGGGCGCTGGCGGCCGTGCACGCCAAGGTGGTGTGGACGGGCAGCGCCGGGCCGTTCGCCCCGGCCGCGCAGGCACTGAACGCGGACCAACTGGACGTCGCCCAGGGCTCGATCACCTCGGCGATTGCCGCGCTCGCCCAGAAGCCCGGCTTCGAGCTGTTCGCGCAGATCGCGCCGGACGAGGCCGGCGAGGGCATCCTGGTGAAGAACGGCTCGCCGATCAAGGAGGTCAAGGACCTGATCGGCAAGAAGGTCGCGGTCTCCCAGGGCGGCACCTCCGAGTACCTGCTGCTGAAGGCGCTGGAGAAGAACGGCATCCCGGCCGACCAGGTGCAGCGGGTCTACCTGCGGGCCGACCAGACCTCCGGGGTGTTCAACTCCGGCCAGGTGGACGCCTGGGCGACCTGGGGGGCGTTCTCCATTCCGGCGATCGCCAACACCGGCGCGCACCTCCTGGTGGACGGCAGGGCCATCGGCAGCGACAACTACGCGGTGTGGGCGGTGCGTTCGCGCTTCGCCGAGCAGCACCCGGAGGTGGTGAAGGCGTTCTACGGCTACCTGCACGAGAACGGCGCCAAGGAGAAGGCCGACCCTGCCGCCTACCTGAACGTGTTCACCGACGCCGGCCCGACCGCCGTCAGCCCCGCCGAGCAGCAGATCGCCGTCGAGTTCGGCCGGCAGCGCGCCGTGGACTCGCCGATCACCGAGGCCGACAGCGCCCGCTTCGCCGTGGTCGCCGCGTTCTACGCCGACCAGGGCGTCACCAAGGCGAAGGTGGACGTCAAGCCCTATCTGATCAGCATCAACTCCCTTGGTGGGGACGCGAAATGAGCACCACTACCGCCACCGCCACCACCACCGAACAGGCGCGGGCCGCCGGGCTGGTCGCACCGCGCGCCCGGACCACCGCCGATCGCCGGCGTGGCGTCTCGCTCGCCCTGCGCACCCTCGGCCCGCTCGGACTGCTCGCCGCCTGGCAGGTCTCCTCCGCGACCGGCGTGCTGACCCCGGACGTGCTCGCCTCGCCCGGCCAAGTCGTCCAGGCCGTCGGCGAGTTGTGGGGCAACGGGCAACTGACCGCCGCGCTGTCCACCTCGCTGGCCCGGGCCGCGCTCGGCCTGCTGTTCGGGGCGGGCGCCGGGCTGGTGCTCGGCGTGATCACCGGATTCTTCCGGCTGGGCGAGGAACTGCTCGACTCCGCCGTCCAAGTGCTGCGCACCGTCCCGTTCTTGGCGCTGGTGCCGCTGTTCATGGTGTGGTTCGGCATCACCGAGACGGCGAAGGTCGCGCTGATCGGCGTCGCCACTTCCTTCCCGATGTACGTCTCCACCTTCGGCGGCGTGCGCAGCACCGACCGCAAACTCGTCGAGGCGATGCGCAGCTTCAGCCTGTCGCGCTTGGCGGTGGTCCGCGAGGTCGTGCTGCCCGGGGCGCTGCCCGCACTGCTGTCCGGACTGCGGCTGTCGATGACGCTCAGCGTGATCGCGCTGATCGCCGCCGAGGAGATCAACTCCACCGAGGGGATCGGCTACTTGATGGCCCAGGCGCAGAACTTCTCGCGCACCGACGTGCTCGCCGTGTGCATCCTGATCTACGGCCTGCTGGGCCTGGCCGCCGACGGTGCGGTGCGCGTCCTGGAGCGGCTGCTGATGCCGTGGCGTCCCGTCAACGGCCGGGCGGTGGTGGGGCGATGAGCACGCCCGCCGTTCATGTCCGGGGCCTGCGACGGGTGTTCGGCACCCGGACCGTCCTGGACGGCATCGACCTGGACATCGCCCGCGGTGAATTCCTCGCCCTGCTCGGCGCGTCCGGCACCGGCAAGACCACGCTGCTGCGCATCCTCGGCGCACTCGACCGGGCCGACGGCGGAACCGTTCTGGTGCCGCCGGCGCGGACGGTGGTCTTCCAGGAGCCGCGACTGATCCCGTCCAAGCGCGTCCTCGGCAACGTCACCGTCGGCCTGCCGCGCGGCGCCGCCACCCGGGAGACCGGCCGGCGGGCACTCGCCGAGGTCGGCCTCGCCGGACACGCCGACGCCTGGCCCAGCACCCTGTCCGGCGGCGAGGCGCAGCGCGCCGCGCTCGCCAGGGCCCTCGTGCGCGAACCCCAACTGCTGCTGCTGGACGAGCCGTTCGCCGCCCTGGACGCGCTCACCCGGCTGCGCATGCAGGACCTGGTCGGCGACCTGTGCCGCCGCCACCGCCCCGCCGTCCTGCTGGTCACCCACGACGTCGACGAGGCGATCCGCCTCGCCGACCGGGTGGCCGTGCTGCGCGACGGCGCACTGGTGCGGGACGAGACGGTGGCCGTCGAACGGCCCCGCGACCCCGCCGACCCCGCCTTCGCGGCGCTGCGCCGCGAGCTGCTCGCCGATCTCGGCGTGCACCAGGAGACCAAAGCCCACCGCTGACTGACGCGCCGTCAGCTAGCAAGAAGAAGAGAGACCACGCCCATGACCGTCACCGTCGGTGTGCACCGCTCCAACCCGTCCCTTTCCCACCTGGCCCGACTCGACTACCTCCAGCAGGAGTTGGCGCCGCTCGGTGAACGTGCCGAGTTCCACCACTACGCCGACGGCACGAAGACCGGAGGCTACCTGGCGGACGGCACCATCGACTTCGGCGGGACGGGCTCCACCCCACCGATCACCGCGCAGGCCGCCGGGCACAACATCGTCTACACGGCGGTGTCCGCGCCCCGGCCCGACCACGGGGCGCTGCTGGTCGCCGCCGACGGCCCGATCGGCTCGGTCGCCGACCTGAGGGGCACCACCGTGGTGCTCGCCATCGGCTCCTGGCAGACCCACCTGCTCGCCAAGGCCCTGCACCAGCACGGACTTTCGTACCGCGACGACCTCACTGCCGAACGCCCCGCCGGGGACGAGGCCGAGCGGCTGCGCAGCGGCGCCATCGCCGGCTGGATCGCGCAGGGCGCGGAACTCGCCGCCGCCCGCCGCACCGGCGGGTTCCGCGAACTGATCCGCACCACGGACGTGATCACCGACCGCTCGGTGTTCTTCGCCCGCCGTGAACTCGCCGTCCAGCGGCCCGAGGTGATCGCCGCGATCGTCACCGCCCTGCAGCGCGCCGACCACTGGGCCGCCGCCCACCCCGAGGAGGCGGCCGCGATCGCCGCCGCCGACCAGGGCGGCGAGACGGCCGACTGGCACACCGCACTGAGCGCGCTGCCCTGGCAACTGGAGCCCGCCACCGCCGAGTTCGTCGCCGAGCAGCAGGAGGCCGCCGACATTTTCCACCAGGTCGGCTTCATCGACCGCCCGGTCACCGTCGCGGACATTCACCTGCCCGCCCTGGAGCAGGCCGTCGCCGACGCCATCTCGCGTGCCGCGAAGGGGAACTGAGCACCATGGCCACCGAATTCCTGTGGTACCTGATTCCCCGCGAAGGCCACTACCCGTGGGAGCCCGAGGGCCGTCGGCCGGTCGACCTCGGCTACCTCCAGCACCTCGCCGCCACCGTCGAACGACTCGGCTACAGTGGCGCGTTGCTCGCCACCGACCAGTACGACGTGTGGACGCTCGGCTCCGCGCTCGCCGCCGCCACCGGCCCGGGCTTCCAGCCCCTGCTCGCCGTCCACCCCGGGCTGATCGCGCCCACCCTGCTCGCCAAGATGGCGCTGTCCTTCGAGCACCTGCACGGCGCCGGCCGGCTCCGCTTCAACGTGGTCAACGGCTCCACCGGCCAGCTGCGCGAGTACGGGCTGCACGTCGAGCACGACGACCGCTACCGGCTGTCCGCCGAATACTGGAGCCTGGTCAAGCGCCTCACCAGCGGCGAAGTCTTCGACCACGAAGGCGAGTTCTACCAGCTGAAGAACGCCGGCGCGTCCCTGCGCGACCTGCCGCCGCTGCGCGAGGGCCACATCCCGCTCTGGTTCGGCGGATCCTCCCCGGCGGGCATCGAGGTCGCCGCCGAACACGTGGACGTGTACCTCACCTGGGGCGAACCCCCGCACCTGCTCAGGGAGAAGCTGGAGAAGGTCCGCGAACGCGCCGCCGCGCACGGCCGCACCCTGCGGCTCGGCCTGCGCCTGCACCTGATCGTCCGCGACACCGAGGAACAGGCCTGGGCCGCCGCCGACCGCCTGCTCGACGTCACCAGCCAGGCCACCTACGCCCGCCAACTCGGCGGCGCGCAGGGCGAGGACGGCATCGGCTGGCAGCGGCAGTTCCGTCAGCACGGCGGCCGCGTCCCGGCCCGCGCCCGGGAACTGGAGGCCCACCCCAACCTGTGGCCCGGCATGAGCCTGTTCCGGCCCGGGCCCGGCACCGCCGTGGTCGGCTCCACCGAACAGGTCGTGGAGCGGCTGCGGGAATTCCAGGAGTTGGGCGTCGAGACCTTCATCCTGTCCGGCAACCCGCTGCTGGAGGAGGCCTACCGGGTCGCCGAGACCGTCCTGCCGCAGCTGCACTGACACCGAACGGGCGGGCGGCCGACTCTCCCGGGCCGGCCGCCCGTTCGTCCGCACCGATCAAGCGATCAAGCGATCAAGCGCTCAGGTGCTCAGGCGGTCAGGCGTTCAGGCGTTCAGGCGTTCAGGATCAGCCGGTCGATCTCCGCCAGCTCCGCGGCGGTGAGCGGGCCCGCCGCCAGCCCGTCCAGGTTCTGGTCCAGCTGCCGCACACTCGACGCGCCGACGATCACCGACACCACCCGCTCGTCCCGCAGCACCCAGGACAGCGCCAGCTGCGCCAGGCTCTGACCGCGCCCCTGCGCGACCTGCGCCAGCGCCCGCAGCTGCGTCAACTTCGCCTCCGTCAGCGCCTCCTGCTTCAGGAAGTGCCCCACCGACATCCGCGAACCCGCAGGCACCTCGCCGCTCAGGTAACGGTCCGTCAGCAGACCCTGCGCCAGTGGCGAGTATGCGATCAGCGCCGTCCGCGTCTCACCCACCGCGTCCAGCAGCCCCTGCTCCGGCTCCCGGTTCAGCATCGAGTAGCTGGCCTGGTTCAGCAGACACGGCGTGCCCAGCTCGCGCAGGATCGCCACCGCCTCCCGGTGCTGCTCCGCCGGGTAGTTCGAGATCGCCGCGTACAGCGCCCGGCCCGAGCGCACCGCCGTGTCCAGCGCCCCCATGGTCTCCTCCAGCGGAGTCGACGGGTCCCAGCGGTGCGAGTAGAAGACGTCCACGTAGTCCAGACCCATCCGCTCCAGCGACTGGTCCAGGCTTGCCAGCAGGTACTTGCGCGAGCCGCCGTCCCCGTACGGGCCCGGCCACATGTCCCAGCCCGCCTTCGACGCGATGAACAGCTCGTCCCGGTACGGGCGGAAGTCCTGCGCGAACAGGTAACCGAAGTTGCGCTCCGCACTGCCGTACGGCGGGCCGTAGTTGTTCGCCAGGTCGAAGTGCGTCACCCCGCGGTCGAACGCCCGGCGCAGCACCGCGCGCTGCACCTCCAACGGCTGGGAGTCACCGAAGTTGTGCCACAGCCCGAGCGAGACGGCGGGCAGCTGCACGCCGCTGCGCCCGGCACGGCGGAAGGTCATCGAGGCATAGCGGTCGTCCGCGGCGAGGAAGGTCATACCGGCATCCTGCCAGGTGAGCGCGGTGAAGGGGACCAACGGCCCTCCCGCCGGACCCGGTGCCGACGTACCCTGAGCGGGCGCGAGCAGCACGAGGAGGAAGCCGTGGCACTGCCGGACATCACCACCCGGGCCGAGCTGGAGTCCGCCCTGCGCCGCTTCTACCGTGCCGCGTTCGCCGACCCGCTGCTCGGCCCGGTCTTCACCGAGATCGCCCGCCTCGATCTGGAGTCGCACCTGCCGCGGATCACCGATTTCTGGGAGAGCGCCCTGCTGCGCACCGCCTCCTACCGGGGCAACGCGCTCGCGCCGCACGCCGCGCTGCACGCGATCAGTCCGCTCCATGCCGAACACTTCGGCCGCTGGGTCCAGCTCTGGCGCGCCACGCTGGACGGCCGGCACGCGGGCCCCGTCACGGAACGCGCCAAGGCGCAGGCCCAGCGGATCGCCGTCGCCATGCTCCGCCGCCTCGGCGAGGGCGACACCGCAGGCGGCAGCGGCGGCTTCGTCCCGCTGTCCGCCGTCCGCCTCGCCTCCGGGGTGTGAGCGACCACCCGCCGCAGAGGCGTGGTTCTCCTCCGGTGAGCCGGTCGCGAATGGTCGATCAGTACCGACCCCAGGTCACGTCCCAGTCCGGGTCGCCCTGGTTCTCGTTCGGCGCGGTCACCGAGGCGCCGGTGGCGAGGGCGCTGCCGGTGGCGTGCGAAGAAGGCGCGGAAGAGATCCCGATCAGCACGGCGATGCCGGTGGAAAGCAGACCGACGAGAGCGGTGCGGGCCATACGGGTGGCGTTCACGGAAGTCTCTTCTCTGTGCGAACTGCGGTGCGTGGTAACTGAATTGCCCGGTCAACCGGTCGGGGATTTCCGGCGTCGGATTCGGGTCTGTCTTTGCTGCTCCCCTGCCGACGGGCACTACTTTGGCCCCCGCCGGGGGCGCATGGAAGAGCTGGAGGGTGGACGGATCATGCAGTGGCACAAGTCGTCCACACCTCCCCCGGGCCGCAGCAGCACCCCGGCGGGCGGTGACGGCGGCGAATCCGCAGGTGGGAGCTCGTGCGGGGGCCCGGGGAGAGGTTTGGCGGCGGCTTGGAGCCGACGTGGACGCAGCGGGTGGACCCGCTCGGAGCGCAGGTGGTGGACGGTTGCGGCCAGCCATCGCATAGGCTCGGCGCACGATGGTGCGGATCACTGTGCTCGGGGCACTCACGGCGACCTTCCCGGACATCGCCGACCGGCTCTCCGCCCGCCTCTGGCTGGTCGTCCTGCTCGGCCGTCACAACTGGTGGCTGCCGCGCTGGCTCGACCGTCTCCTCCCGCAACTGCGGATCGAGCACGGCGAGGGCCCGCCCGCCCCTGCGAAGCAGCCGCAGCCCGCTGCCGTCTGACGTCCGGCCGGCCCGCCCCTCGGGGCGGGCCTTGCTGCGTGCGAGTGGCCGCGCCGCGTGGTCCGCTCCGCCCCCGCTCCGCCCGTGCTTACCGTGGGCGCATGAGCGTACGAGTGGAACGTGTGTACGAGGCGCCGAACGGTGGAGTGCGGGTCCTGGTGGACCGGCTGTGGCCACGCGGCCTGAAGAAGGAGGACGCCCAGCTGGACCGCTGGGCCAAGGAGCTCGCACCGTCGACCGAACTGCGCCGCTGGTTCCACGGCCCGCACAGCGACTACGAGGAGTTCGCCCGACGCTACCGGGCCGAACTCGACGCGCCGCAGGTGCAGGGCAAGTTGGACGAGCTGCGGGAGCTGGCGGCGAAGGGGGATCTGGTGCTGCTGACGGCGGTCAAGGAGCCGTCGCACAGTCATGTGTCCGTGCTGCTCGAGAGGTTGGAGTCGTAGGTCCCCCGTCGCCGCCCGCCAGGACGCCCCTCCGCATGCTCAAGGTGCGTTGATCCGCCGCGAGTTGTCGCCCGTTACGATCTCGCCATGACTGCGGACGGACGGATCGAAGAAGCGGAACTCTGCTACGAGCGGGCCGTATTCAAGGGTGACAGCGGCGCTCTCGAACCTGCCGAACGCGGGCTGGACGGAGTCGAGGCCGACCTCGCACTGGCCCGAGGGAGGCTCATCCACGCGCGCTTCATGGACGAACGGGTGGAGGACGCCCGGGAATTGGGGCTGTTCGAGCGGGCCGCCGAGCTGTACGGCCGGCTCGGCGACGAACGCGGCGAGGGCGAAGCACTGTTCTGGGTGGGCACGTTCCACCAGGTGGTGCGGGACGACAACGAGACGGCGCTGCCCGCCCTCCGGCGCGCCCGGGAGCTGGCCGCCCGGGCCGGAGACCGGCTGACCCTCTCGTACGTGCTGCGGCACCTCGGCATCGCCGACCACATGGCCGGTCGACTCGACTGCGCCCGCGCCCACCTTGAGGAGTCCACCCGGCTGCGCCGCGAACTCGGCTTCCTGCCGGGCGTGGCCGCCAACCTGATCGGCCTCGCCTTCCTCGCCTCTCAGCAGCAACGGCGCGAGGACGCGGAGGAGTTGCTCGCCGAGGCGGCCGAACTCGCGGAGAAGAGCGAGGCGTTCGGCGTGCAGCGGTGGGTGGCGGGCGCTCGTGCGGAGCTCGGCCTGGCGTGAGCCGTTCGTTCGCCGCGCCGGGGACGGTCTTCGCCGGGGCGAGGGTCTCCGGCGGGGCAGGGTCTCCGGGCGGGGCGAAAGGTCAAGCCCGGTAGGCCGGTTCGGGGTCAGATCTCGGCGGGCTCGGGGTGGGGCAGGAAGCGGCTGAGCCGGTAGCTGTCCGGGTACTCGCCCCGGCCGCAGAACTCGTCCAGCCGGACGGTGGACCAGTCGAGGTCCGGCTCCGTCCGGCCGAGCTCGCGGAGGTAGGCCTTCCACTCGCCGGCGTCCTGGGTGGCGAACAGCACCTGCCAGCTCCCCGCCTCCGGCGCGAAGCGGTCGGCGAACTGCTGGGCGAGCTCCCGTTGCTTGCGCTTTCTCTTCTTCTGGCCTGGCACCAGCTCGGCATTCCCGGCGACGGGCAGTTGGGCAAGCCGGATTCGTGCTGGTGTCCGTTCTCCCGTGCAGCACCAGGCTGTTCCCGTGCGACTGCGTGCCGGCCCGGTTCGTGCGGCGGCACCTCGATGGCTGACTCGCTTGTTCAGTGGGGGAGTTGCTGCTCCCCGAGGGTGCGCAGGTGGCGGGCGAGGGCGGTGCGCTGGGCGGCGGTGAGGCCGTTGGTCAGCTCCGCGTCCACGGCCTCGGCGGCCTCGGCGCAGCGGGCGAGCAGGTAGCGCCCTTCGGGGGTGAGGGTCAGCACCTGGCGGCGACGGTCCCCGGGGTCGCGGACGCGCTCGACCGCGCCGAGCTCCTGCAGTTGGTCCGCGAGGGCCACGATCAGACTGGGCGCGACACCCAGGCGGGTCGCCAACTCCTGCTGCGAGGCCGCCGATTCGGCATCCAGGGCCGCCAGCAGGCCCGCGTGCTTGGGCTTGATCCCCAGCCGCTCCACTCGTCCCGCGAAGCGGTCGGAGGCGAGAGCACCGAGGGTGCCCAGGTTGAAGACCACCGTTGCGCGCAGCGCCGCTGCTCCCTTGACATCGCTCACGGCCCGAATGGTACCGTCCTCGCATCGTTCACGGCTCGAATGATTCAGGGGGAGATCGAATGACTGCCGGAATGGCTGTTCTGCTGGTGGCCAACGCGGCGGCGGCACTGCTCAGCGCCGGATCCAGCGTGGCCGGGGCGATCCGCCCCGGACTGGTGCTGGCCGCGAACGAGCCGATCACCGCCGGGACGCGCCTCTACGCCCGGGCCTACACGGTCCGCGCCGTCCCGCTCGGGGTCGTCACCGCGCTGGTCCTGGCCGCCGGTTCGCGCGCCGCAGCCTGGCCGATGCTGGTGGTGGCCGGGCTGGCGCAGGTGGGCGACACCGCGATCGGCGTCCGGCAGCGGAACATCGGCATGACCATCGGCGCCGGCGCGGCCGCCGTCCTGCACCTCGTCACCGCCTGGTGGCTGGCCCGATGAACGGCGTCGGACCGTTCGACGCCCTGGCGTTCGCCGCCGAACTGGCCGTCTACGCCGCCGCCGCACACTGGACCTGGACCCGCCCGGGCCACCGCGCCGTCCGGGCGGCCACTGCCCTCGGGTCGGTCGCCCTGCTCGCCGTCCTCTGGGGCCAGTTCGCCGCACCGACCGCCACCCACGCCCTGCACGGCCCGGCGCGGGTGGCGTTCGAGATCTGCTGGTTCGGCGCGGGAGCCTCTGCTGCGGCGGTCGGGAGTTGGAGACGACGGCAGGCCAACGCCCCTTCGGGGGTTGGACGTTGGCGGATTGGCCTGCTTCGCGCCCGAGTCCGGCCGCAGTTGTGTCCAGGCAGGGGGTGTTGGGCGGCCGGAAGTAGTCATCCGGACCGAACCAGGGGCGTCACACCCCGGGCCGGTCGTCCGGCGATGGGCCCCGCAGGCCCGGCGAGGCGCCGCGCGGGCCGGCTGCCCGGGGTGTCGGCCGTGCCTGAGAGGCTCTGGTCCGTGCTGATCAAGGGATACGGCCTTGGGCCGCTTGTCGTGGGTGAGCGGCTGCTTGAGCGTGCCGGGTTCTGGTCCAACCACCTGCTGCCCTGGTGCCGGTGTGCCCCGGGGGAGGTTCGGGCGGTGCCCGAGTGGTTCGGTGACGACGGTGCCGACACTGACGCCCTGTCCGAAGTGCTGCTGGAGGAGCGGGCGTGGCCGACGTTTCGCGTTCCGTTCGGAGGCGGTCACAGCGCCGTCGTTGTCCACCGGAACCTCCTCGGTGACTACGGGGTCGACTACCTGCGGACCCACCCGGATTGGCCGCGGGCGGAGGACCTGTCCAGCTATGACGGCGACTGGTCCGGTCCGGGCCTGTCCTGGCACGACATCGTGCACATCGCCGAGACGCCCGACCTGGCTGCGCCCGGCGTGCACGACACCGAGGCCCGACTGCTGCTCCTGCTGCCGTTGCTCGCCGAGGACGAGCTGCCCCCGGAGGCGTCGGCACGGGTGAGCGCCGCGCTCGCGGACGTCGGAGCATCCGAGGGCTCCGTTCAGGAGGCGGCCGGCCGGCTCCTGCGGAACAGGCGGCCGAAGGCGAGGCGTGCCGAGTCCCCGCTGAGCGGCGGCAGCTGCCACATCGGTCCGGGCTCGGACGAGTCGGCGGTTCTGTGGGCGCTCGGCCTCACTCGATCCCAGAGCGATGCGCTCGCCGGTGCCCTGGGAAGTGGGCTGCTTCCGGCGTCACCGCAGTGAGTGGCAGAGGGCCGGCCGCCGGAAACGGTGATCACCCATGCGGTGCGCCCCCGGGCGGCCGGAACGCGCGCGGGGCACGGGACGAGCCCGGGTCCCGGGAGCCGAGACGGACCGGCAGGGCGGGCAGGGATGGAAAGCGGTTTCCGTGCGGCCGGGGGCAGCGGCCTGGCCCCCGGAGGGAAAGCGCTTTCCGTGGGGCGGGCCGTTCTTGCTTGGCCGGGTGGTGCGGGGCGGCGCATGCTGGAAGGAACGACCGGGGTCCGAGGAGTGTGCGATGGAGATCAGGGGACCCAGTGGGGTGATTGCCGGGGTTGACGGGTCGGCGCCCGCGAACGAGGCTGCCGAGTGGGCGGCCCGGGAGGCCGAGCGGCGGGGGGAGGGTCTTCACCTGGTGCATGCCGTCAACACGGGGACGGTCACGCTCTCGCCGCGTACCGGGACGACCGTCACGGACTTGATCCTGCGCGAGGCGGAGGAGCTGTTGGAGTCCGTCCGCTCGGGGCTGGAGGCCGCGCACCCGGGGCTGCGGATCACCGGCGATGTGGTGCCGCGCGATGCCGCGGAGGCGGTGCTCACGGCCGCGGAGCATGCCGGTCTCGCGGTGCTCGGCACGCGTGGGCACGGCGGGTTCGCGTCCTTGCTGCTCGGGTCGGTGAGTCTGCGGGTGGCCGCGCACGCGGCCTGTCCGGTGGTGGTGGTGCGCGGGACGGAGTATCCCGACGGGCCGGTGCTGGTGGCCGTGCACGACGAACGGGACGCCGCCGCGCTGCGGTTCGGCTGCGAGACGGCCGCCCGGCGGGGCCTGGTGGTGCGGGCGCTGCACACCTGGTCGCCGGTGGTGGCGGATGTCGGGCGGATGGCGCCGATGGTGGACGAGCTGGGGGAGGAGAATCAGCTGCACGAGCAGCTGCTGGTGCGCACCTGCGAGCCGGTGCGGGAGGAGTTTCCCGCCGTCGAGGTGCAGTCCCAGCAACTGGCCGGCGGCACGGCCGCGACCCTGGTCGAGGAGTCCCGCACCGCCGCGATGGTGGTGCTCTCCCGGCACCAGCCGGCCCCGCGCTTCGGTCTCCGGCTGGCCACGCCCGTGCACGCCGTCCTGCATCACGCGCAGTGCCCGGTGGCGGTTGTGCCGGTGTGAACCGGCCTCGGCGGCAGGGGAGTCGGTTCCTCAGTTCGGTTCGGTGAGCGGCCCCGTCAGGTGGCGGAAGGCGGTCTCGGCGAGGTCGGCGGCCCCGGTCGGGTCGGTGTCGCCCGCCGCCCAGGCCTCGACGGCGACCCGCATCGCGGCGTTGGTGGCGGCGGCCAGCAGGCGGACGTCCAGGCTGTCGGCGGGCAGGGAGGTGCGGGCGGCCAGGACGGGTCGCAGGGCGGCCTCGGCCTCGTGCTGGGTGCGGTGCCAGACGTCGCGCAGGGCCGGGTCGTCGGGCATGGCGCGGAGCAGGCCGCGGGTCCAGGCGAGGGAGGCGGCCGGGCGGCCGGGGGCGGGGTCGAGCGCGCCGCGGGCGGATTCGACCAGGGCGGGCAGCAGCGGGGTGTCGGGCGCGGTGGTGGCGAGCAGCTCGATCCACTGGCGGGAGCCGTCGGCGAGCAGCGGGGCGACGGCGTCCTCCTTGGTGCGGAAGTAGCGGTAGAAGGTGCGCAGTGAGACGCCGGCGGTGCGGGCGATGTCCTCGGCGGTGGTGCCCTCGGCGCCGCGTTCGGCGAACAGGCGGGCCGCGGTGAGGGCGATCTCCTGCTGGGTGGCGGCCTTGCGGCGCTCGGTGAGGGAGAGCGCGGGGCGTTCGGGTTCGGCCATGGTGTGGTCCCCGGGCGGGTCGGATGGCGAAGGAGCTCGGGCGGTACTCAGGGTAGCGGCCACGGCGTCACGGGATGCGCTTATGGCACAACGTGCCATGGTGGCGTACCGTGCACAGCGAGAGGCCAGGACGGGCTTCGCCGGGCCCGAGACAGTGGCCGGCGTGATCGCGATGCTCGCCTCGGACGACGGTGCCTTCGTCACCGGCACCGAGATCCGCATCGACGGCGGCACCCACGCCTGAAGCCGGGTCAACCGGCCGCAAACACCTGTCCCGCCCGTCCCGTCCGCTGTGCCGGCCCGCTCGTTCGTGCGCGGGCGGGCGGGACGGAACTGTCCGGGTGAGCGCCGGCGTCCTCGCTTCAGCGTGCATACTTAGCCGGCACGTTCGGCACGGCCGCGCCGAGCCCGTATGCCACCGGCTCGTGGACGCGGCGAGGGGAAGACACGGGGATCACGGCCATGGGGCTGACCAGCACCACACTGCTGCTGTTCACGATCGAGATTGCACTCGTGGTGCTGGGCGCCACCGTCTGGTGGTGGCCCGCGCTCGCCGAGCGCCACTGGCGGGCCGTCCTCGGCCGGATCGGCATGCTGCTCGGCAGCCAGCTCGCGCTGCTCGCGGTGATCGGCCTGCTGGTGAACAACTACTTCTCGTTCTACAGCAGTTGGAACGACCTGCTGGGCACCGGCAAGGACGGCCCGGTCTCCGTGAAGGCCGCCGCCGCGCCCGCCGCCCCGGTCGGGGCGACCGCCGCCCCCAGCCCCAGCGCCGAGCCCGAGCCCAGCAACCTGCCGATGCTGGCCGCCGAGGAACTCGGCAAGGAACCCGTCAACACCACGGTCGGACGCGACCCGCAGAAGGTCGGCGAGATCCGCTCCGTGCGCATCCCCGGCGCGCGCACCGGCCTGAGCACCGACGGATACGTCTACCTGCCCCCGCAGTACTTCCAGCCCGGCAACGAGCAGCGGAAGTTCCCCGCGGTCATCGCCATGACCGGCTTCCCCGGCGACGCCAAGGCGCTGATCACCCGCTTCAACTACCCCGGCGTCGCGCTCGACGAGATGCGGGCCGGCCGGATGCAGCCCACCGTCCTGATCCTGATGCGCCCCTCGCCCGCGATGCCCGCCGACCCCGAGTGCGAGAACGTCCCCGGCGGACCGCAGGCCGAGACCTACTTCGCCAAGGACGTCCCGCGCGCGATCTCCGCCACCTACCGGACGGCGACCGGCCCCGCCGCCTGGGGCGTGATGGGCAACTCCACCGGCGGCTACTGCGCCGCGAAGCTCGCCATGCGGCACCCCGAGGTGTTCGCCGGCGGCGTCTCCATCTCCGGCTATCTGAAGGCCGCCGAGGACGTCACCACCGGCGACCTGTTCAAGGGCAGTCAGCAGCGCCGCGACGAGGCCGACCTGCTGTGGCGCCTCCAGCACCTGCCGATGCCCGCCACCGCGATCATGCTCAGCGGCGCCGAGAAGGGCGACGGCGACTTCCGCAAGGACGCCGACGCCTTCACCGCCGCCGCCAAGGCCCCGATGAGCACCGGCGTCGCCTCCGTCCCCGAAGGCGGCCACAACTTCACCACCTGGATCAAGCTGCTCCCCGCCGGCTTCCAGTTCCTCTCCGCCCACCTGAAGGCGTGAGCCGGGGGCCCGGGGCGGGCTCGGCCCCGGGGCGGGCTCGGACCGGGGTGGGCTCAGGCCGGGGTGGGCTCAGGCCGGGGTGAGGGTGCCGGTGTGGAGTTCGCCGACCCGGCCGGTCTCGCCCTCCCAGGTCCAGAAGACCTTGACGGTGAGGGAGTTGAGGTCCATGACGTGGCTGACGGTGATGCCGCTGCGCTCGGTCCAGGAGACGAACCAGATGCCCGGGGCGATCGCCGCGGCGTGCAGCGCGACGTCCTCATACTGGCCGGCGGACTCGCCGAGGCCCTCCCAGCGCAGCCGGGTGCCGTCCGCGGAGTAGGAGTTGCGGAAGGCCGCGCCGTTGTCGACCTGGAAAAGATAGGTGCGGCCGGCGTAGCCCGGCAGAGCGGCGGTCATGTGTGGGCGGTCCTTCGGCGGTCGGTGCGGTGGGCGGGTGCGGCCGGCGTGGCCGCACCCGCCCCAACCTATCGGACCGGGGTCGCGACCGGGGACCCGATCAGCAGGCGAAGTCGACGCGGCGGAACGTCGCGTAGTGGTCGGCCGTGTAGTAGTCCTCGTGGAAGACCTTGCCGGTGATGATCCGTCGAGTGCCGCGGGTCGGGCTGCCCGGGGTGATCACGGTGTACTCGTGGTAATAGCCGAGCGACTTGGCAGGCAGGACGCCCTCGCGGTTCTGGAAGACGACGCCGTCCTGGGAGTACGGGAAGGGCCCGCCGGCGTCGATCAGGCGGATGGTGTCACGGCCCTGGCTGGGCAGCGCCGAGTAGCAGATGTTCCCGCTGACGGCCGCGTGCGCCTCGGTGGTGGCCACGGCGGTGGGGACGAGGGTCAGCAGGCCGAGGGTGGCGACCGGGAAGACACGGTTCTTCAACGCGCGGAGAGTCATTCGCATGCCAGCAGTGTGACGCCGTGTCAGCCTCCCCCGTCACCCTTGTCGCGAACACTTCACCCGAGGGTCACGGCCGGAAAACCCGGACGACGCGCGGCGTTCCCGACACCGATTCGCGGCGCGCCGGCGCCGGACTTGTGGCGCACCGACACCGGCCGGCCCCGCGCCCTGTGGTCCTGACACATGGGTGGCCGCGCGCGCCGCCCCTAGTGTGACCTGACCCACAGTCGGACCGCCGACCGGCCGGCCACCCCCACGTGGCCGGCCCGCCGCGGTCATTCGTCAGTTGAAGGAGGACCAGGTGCGCCACCCGCTCAGGTCCGTGTTCACCGCCCTGTTGGCCGGCGCGCTGCTCGCGCTCGGCCTCGCCCCCACCCAGGCCGCCGCGGCCACCGCCGTCCCCTCCTACCTCACCCAGGAAGCCGTGTTCAACTCGCCCGGCAACGGCTGGGCGCAGGTCGAGCGCTACCGGGACGGCACGTCCGGGTTCACGCAGGAGCAGTACCCGTCCGACGGGCGCGGCGACCAGGACGGTGCGCGGGTCACGTACTTCGGCGGCGTGAAGCGTCCGTTCTCCGGCCGGTTCCTGCTGTACAGCGCGCAGGGCTGGAACACCGCCACCGGAACGCCCGTGCTGCTGGTGCACGGCGCCAACGACAACGCCGACCGGGCCTGGGCGAACCCCGGCGAGACCGGCAACTGCGGCGCGTCCAGCTGCCCGAGCACCGGCATGGCGCAGGCGCTGGCGGCGTCCGGCCACCGGGTGTTCGCGATCGGTTTCGCGCACAAGCAGGGCGACAACCTGATGCAGGCCCAGGCCGTCGGCGACGCCATCGCCGTGATCAAGGCCCGTACCGGCGCGGCCCAGGTGGACGTGGTGGCCTGGAGCAAGGGTGAGGTCGCGGCGCGGTCCTACGTCTCGTCCGTGAAGCCGAGTTGGGGACGCGCCTACGCGGGCGACGTCCGCAAACTGGTGACCCTCGGCGGCCCCAACGGCGGCCTGGACTACACCTACGCGCACGGCTGGGCGTTCTCGCTCGCCACCTGGCCGGCCTGCGGCGGCACCGCCAACGCGCCGTCCCCGCACCTCTACATGACCTGCTACGGCACCTACACCTCGCAGCCCTGCCTCGGCGTGCTGCCCACCGGCGGCTACGACTGCTTCCCCGGCCAGCGCCAACTGCTCGCCCGCTGGGACGGCCCCTACGGTGTGGACGGCACCATGCAGGACTGGTGGACCACCTACTACGGCGGCCAGGGCTTCTACACCTCCGGCCAGGGCATCCAGGCCGCGATCGACGCCGGCTCGCTGATCAAGCCGCTCCAGCAGGCGGGCGTTCCCGCCGCCGTCCCCACCTACCTGCTGGCCGGTGGCTCGGCGGACATCCCCGGCATCCTGAACGAGGGCCGCGGCCCGAGCGACGGACTGGTGTTCACCGCCAGCGCGCTGGACACCACGGGCATCGGGAAGGTCGGCGGCACCGCGCTGCTCAACGGCCTCAACCACATGGAACTGGCCTGGGGGAGCGCCGCGGTGAGCCAGGTGACGGCCTGGCTGGCATGAGAGCAGGGGCGGCGGCATCCGCTCCGCCGCCGCCCCCGGCCGCCGGCCAACGAGCGCCCCGCAGCGGGGCCTTGCGGTCTCGGGCGTCCGCACTACAGTGCCAGCATGACGACGTCCCTGCTTGCCCTCGTCCGTGGCCACAATGCCGTTGCCGACTACCTCTGCTGGCCCGGTGAACTCGACTTCACCCGCACCGAGCACGTGGAACCGGTCCACCTGGCGAACGGCCTCACGCTGGAGCCGTTCGCCGGGGACGGCGCGGGCGGGACGTACTTCTTCTGCGGCGAGGGCGGCGAGGGGCGTCCGATCCTGTTCGCCGACTCCGAGGGCGGCGCCGCCCTCATAGCCGTCGGCCTGCCCGAGTTGCTGCGCCTGCTGCTGGCCGCACCCTGGTGGCGCGACTGCCCGAACTGCACGGCGGAGGAGAGCGAGGAGGCCGCAGCCGAGTACCTGGAGGACGAGCCCGCCCTGCTCGCCGCCCGCGAGGCCGTCGCCGCCACCCTCGGACTCAGCTACCCGACCGCCGCCGAGGCACTCGCCCGCCTGCACGTGACCGCCACCGGCATCGGCCGCGAATTCGACCTGATCCACACACCCGAGGGCACGGCGTACCGGATGCTGATCGGCTGAGACGCTCGGTGGTGCCGGTGCGCTGCCTGCGGGAGTGAACACCCGGGTCGGCGCCCACGGGCTGGAAAGTGAGAGAGTGCCTCGTGCCCAAGAGACAGTCACGCGTCGGCCTGATCGACCTCCTGCTGTTGCTCGTGGCAGCCGTCTGGGGCTCCACCTACCTGGCAGCGAAGGAACTCGTCACACCCGCCACGGTTGTTGCCGTCCTCGCGCTGCGGTTCCTGGTCACCGCCGTGGCCATGCTGCCGCTCGCCATGCGCAGACTGCGTGGTGCCGGCCGGGACGAGATCGTCACCGGAACGCTCCTCGGCGTCATCCTCGCGGTGATCTTCCTGTTCGAGACCTTCGGCATCGCCCACACCACCGCGACCAACGCCGGGCTCATCATCAGCCTGACCATTGTGATGACCCCGCTGCTGGAGAGCGCCATGAGCCGCTCGTGGCTGCCCGCCGGGTTTTTTCTGGCCGCGGCCATGGCGGTGGCCGGTGTTGCCCTGCTGGCCTCGCGCAGCGGCCTGCACGCCCCGACGCTCGGCGACTGGCTGATCCTGGCCGCGGCGGCCGTCCGGGCCGTGCACATCACCGTGATGCACCGACGGTCGGCCCGGAAGGCCTACGACTCGTTCAACCTGACCTTCCTCCAGATGGCGACGGCCGCAGTGCTGTTCTGCCTGGCGGGCCCGCTGGCCGGCGACTCCGCCTTCGCGCTGGCCGCGCGGCTCGGACCCGTGCAGTGGGTCGACCTGCTCTACCTCGCGCTGATCTGCACGGTGTTCGCGTTCTTCGTCCAGATGTGGGCGGTCCGCACCACGTCGCCGTCCCGGGTCAGCCTGCTGCTCGGCACCGAACCCGTGTGGGCACTCCTGGTGGGCGTCCTGCTGGGCGGGGACCACATCGGACCGTACGGGGCCGCAGGCGCGGCCCTGATCATCATCGGCGCGAGTTGGGGGCAGCGCATCGAACGCCGACACCGGGAAGGGGAACAGGGCCACCCCGCAACGGATTCCGGGTCGCCGGACCACGACAGCGCCGACCGGCAGTTCGCGCATCCGGCCTGAACCTGCGAGTGCCGCCAACAGGCCGATGCGCCCGGCCGGTTGGTGTGAGCGCGGAGATTCAGGCCGAGGGCTGCACCAAGACCTGCTCGCCCTCCCCGCGCGGTTCCTCGAAGCCGGACAGGTAGCGGTCGAACAGCGGCTCGTCCACGGTGACGCAGTTGGCACCCTGCTCGGCGTTGCGAACTGCCAGGCGGCGCTTCAGGGTTGCCGGGTCGGCCTTGAGGTGGATCAACTCCCAACGGCAGCCGTGCCGGTCGATCAGCGCCTTGTAGTCGTCGCGGGCGGCGCGGCTCCAGAAGCTGTAGTCCACCACCACGTCACGCCCGGCCAGCATCAGCTCGGTCAACTCCTGCCGCTGCTCCCGGCGGACCTCCTCCTTGAGCCGGTCGTACGCCTCGGGCTCCAGTGCCAGGCCGGCGTCGCGCTGCCCGATGCGTTGCCAGACCACCTCGTCGATCGAGAGACGGGTGTAGCCGCGGCGCACCAGTTCCTTCGCATAGGTGGTCTTGCCCGCTCCCGGGAGGCCGCACATCAGCACCACGGTGCTCAATTGCTGTGTCACGCAGCCAGGTTAGATCCACCCGGGGTCGGGCCTGGGTCTGATGGTGAAACGTGGACCTGGACCTGCGCTGGCGCCCCTCCCTCCGCGCCCGCGGCCTGCTCGCGCTCCCGGTCGGCTTTTCTGAGCGGAGATCAGCCGACCGCAAGCCCGATCGCGAGGCCGATGCCGACCAGGATCAGCACGCACGCGAGGAGGCTCACCATCAGCGCCGACTTCACCACCCGCGGAATGGTGCGCGGGTCCTTCTTCTCGAGCGTGTTCCGGGCCCTGAGCCGGACGTACCAGGTGAACCAGCGGAGCCACCGCTTGTCGTCCTTCTGCAGGGCCTTCGATTTGGTGGCGACAAGGGGGCGGGTGACGGCGAGCACCTTGCGCCAGAGTGGGCTGTCGGCCGCCGAGGCCGGTTTGCCCTTGTCGGTGTTGCCCAGCAGCGCGATTGCCGAGCAGATGACGGCCCTCAGGCCGGCCTTGCCCTGGTCGGTTTTGAGAATCCGCCCCAGCAGCTCCGTGTCCGTTGTGGTCCGGAGCTCCTCGAGATTGTGCTCCAGCTGGTCCTTGACGGAGACCTCGGCCGCCCGATCCTGGGCCTCTGCTTCCTGGTCCTCGGTCTGCGCTTCGGTCTGCGCTTCGGTCTCCGCTTCGAGGATGGCGAGGTGGAGCCGCTCCTCCCAGTCCAGGCGTTCCTCGCGGGAGGGGACGAGCAGGGAGAGCAGGTGGTGGGCGGCGTCGAGCCGGCCCCAGACGAAGTCGGAGCGGCGCCATTTGTGGTTGATGAAGGCGCCGAAGTGCTGGAAGCGGATGCCGTAGAGCTTCCGGTCGCCGAGATCGGCGAACCGGTCGACGTTGAACACCGGACTCATGTTGTCCGGGCCGAGCCGCAGGAATTCGAATGCCGGCGTGAGCGGCCCGGCGGCCTTCGACGGGGGTGCGTACATCCTGGTGACCACTTCGACCGCCAGACAGTCGTGCACGACGTCCTTGGGACCTTCCCAGTGGTTGAGGCCGGCCTGCCCGGTCACATAGGCGAACCGTCTGCACGCCTGCAAGACGAGTGCGCCGACCGTGGCCGGGACGTTCAGCTCGTCGAAGACACGGCCGAGGAGCTCGCTCAGTTCCAGGTTCGACAGCTCCAGCCCCGGCCGGTATTCGTCCCGGATCCGGTTTCTGGCGGCCTTTGTGACGGCGAGCGCGCGGCGCTGTTGCTGGCTGATGTCGGTCGCGCCGACGAGCAGTGCGCGCTGTCCGTCGGGATCCGCGCGCAGCTCCTCGGAGTCGAGGCACTGCTGGAGGTAGCCGCCGAGGGTCTCGAAGAGCCGTTCGGCGGTGATGATTCCCCAGGGCCATTTGGACATGTCGGGGTTGTTGATGTCCTGGCTCGGCCACCGCGGGCTCCAGTTGGGGTTCTCCCCGAGGATCCGACCGAGCTCGTCGGAGTCCGCCTCCGGTACGGTGACGAGCGAGGTCACCGTGCCCACCTCGGCGAGCCGCTGGCGGGTCTCCCAGAGCGCTGCGCTGGCCCGGCTCAGCCGGTACTCGCCGAGCATCGTCTCGGCCGCTTCCCGCACGTAGTCGCGGAGAGCCGGGTCCCTGCTCATCCGGTTGAACAGATTCAGCTGTGTGCCGCGAACGCTTGTCCCGAGCCGGGTCGACAGCTCCTGCGTCCCGGACCGGAAATCCGCCTCCCGCGGGTACTGCAGCGCGTTGAAGGCCGAGGTGACGAAGGAGACGTCACCGCAGGGCGACTGTCCCGCCGTCTTCACCGACTCCAGGCCGACCGAAGGGGTCACGTAGACGACCACCCGGCGCACCCGTTGGTCCAGTTGACGTTCGGTGATCGCCTCGAGAACCGGGCCGAACGGGGCGTTGTTGAGCACACCACCGTCGATCACGCAGCTCGCCGGAGCCTCGGAGACGCGAGCGGGGAGCTCGCGGAAGTGGACCATCGGCGTCTCGTCGACCGGCGGGAAGGCCACCGGATAGCCGGCGCTCGCCCGCGCCGCCTGAACCAGCGCGTCGTTGTTCACCGAGCGGAAGTCACAACGGCTGTCGGGGGCGAAGCCCATCGTGCCGTCGTCCAGCTTCCGGAAGACTTCCGCGTCCTTGTCGTGCTGGAACCGGTACACGCGCCGGTGGTCACGGACGTCGAACTGGCTGCCGAAGCCGTCCTTGAAGGTGCGCGCCCGGCCGTCCAGCGAGGTGGCCGTCATGAAGAGGGTGATCGGCTGATCGTCCGCCTCGCCCCCGGGCATTGCCTTCAGCTGCGTTTTGATCTTCTCCTCGAAGAAGGTGCCGTCGAGCAGGCTCTGCGGGGAGGGCGATTTCACCAGCTCCGGCAGCGAGGCGGCCGCCTCCCACACCTTGCGCAGCGAGCCCAGGTCCGAGCCACGGCCGATCGCGGTGGCCAGCAGGAGCCCGTTGAGGCCGCCGGCCGAGGTGCCCGAGACAATGTCGATCACCACCCGGGCATTCGCCCTCGCCGCGTCGGTGATCTGCTGCCAGATCTCGGCCACCTTCCGGTCAGGCGGGGAGATCGATTCATCGGGTTCGTCGGCAGAAGCGCGGCGCAGCAGGTCGAGCTCGTGCGTGACACCGCCCATCCAAACCGCGAGGCTGACGCCGCCGTTCATCACCAGGGCCAGCCGGACCTCTTCCTTCAGCGCCATGTCTCGCACCGTAGATCGGCGGCCTCCGGGCCGCTCCCGCAGCGCCGGCCGGTTGGTCCACCCGGTCCAGCGCGCGGGCACGGTGAAGACTCACCTCACCTCACCTCACCTCGGGCGGCTGCCGGCCAAGCTCGCGGCCCACGACCGGGCCCAACTGGTCGTCGCCGCCCACGAGTCGGGGCCGGTGCAGGCGCGGGCCGTCAGAGTGCCGCGCCGAGGCGGGCCGCGACGGACTGCATCAGGGGGACCAGGCCGGCGGGGCCGGACTGGGCTTCGAGGGAGTGGATGCGGGCCTCGGGGCCGGAGACGGAGAGCGCGGTGGGGGTGGGGGCGCCCGGGACGGCCACGGCGAGGCAGCGGACGCCGATCTCCTGCTCCTGGTCGTCCACCACGTAGCCGGACTCGCGGGCGGTGGCGAGGTGGGCGAGCAGGACGGCGGGGTCGGTGATGGTGTGCGGGGTGTGGGCCTGGAGCGGGCCGGGGCCGAGCAGGGCGCGGGCCTCGTCCTCGGGGAGCTGGGCGAGCAGTGCCTTGCCGACGCCGGTGCAGTGCGGCTGGGCGCGGCGGCCGACCTCGGTGAACATCCGCATGGAGCGCCGGGACTGGACCTGGCCGACGTAGACCACCTCGCAGCCCTCCAGGACGGCGAGGTTGGCGGTTTCGCCGGTGGCTTCCATGAGTTCGGCGAGGAACGGGCGGGCCCAGGAGCCGAGCAGGCGGTTCGCGGTCTCGCCGAGCCGGATCAGGCGCGGGCCGAGGGTGTAGCGGCGGGCGGAGTCCTGGCGGACGTAGCCCTGGGCGAGCAGGGTGCGGACCAGGCGGTGGATGGTCGGCATCGGCAGGCCGGAGGCGGCGGAGAGCTCGCTGAGGGTGGCGATGCCGCCGGTGTCGGCGAGGGCTTCGAGGAGCAGGAAGGCGCGTTCGACGGACTGCACCGAGCCGGTGGTGCGTTCGGTGGGGCTGCTGGCCACGGGGCGGTTCCTTCGTCGGTGGACTTCGCGCGACCTCTCAACGGAGCGTTGAAATTCTGCATCGCGGAAACTAATCTCCACTCTACAGAATGGAACAGCGCACCGGCCCGAGGGGAGTGCCACCCATGGCAGCAGATCAGGGTTCCACTGTTCCGGGAACGGCGGTCGCGGGCCCGCCGGTGGAGCGCGCCGAGGAGGTGCTCACCCCGCAGGCGCTGGCGTTCGTCGCGGGCCTGCACCGCGCGTTCGACGGCCGGCGCCGGGAGCTGCTGGCCGCACGTGCGGCGCGCCGGGCCGAGATCGCCCGCACCGGCACCCTCGGCTTCCGGCCGGAGACGGCGGCGATCCGCGCCGCCGAGTGGCAGGTCGCGACCGCGCCGCGCGCCCTGACGGACCGCCGGGTGGAGATCACCGGCCCGACCGACCGCAAGATGACCATCAACGCGCTGAACTCCGGCGCCCAGGTGTGGCTCGCCGACTTCCGGTGAAGGTCCGGGCCGACAAGGAGCGGGAGGCGGGCGGCGGCTTCGACGGCTCGTGGGTCGCCCACCCGGACCTGGTGCCGGTGGCGCGCGAGTGCTTCGACGCGGTGCTCGGCGAGCGGCCGCACCAGAAGGAGAATCCCGGTCCGGTGGCGGAGGTGACGGCGCAGGAGCTGCTCAACGTGGCCGGAGCGGGCGGCAGTTGTACGTCCACGGGGCTGCGCAACGCCGTTCAGGTCGGCCTCCGGTACATCGAGTCGTGGCTGCGCGGAACGGGTGCGGTCGCCATCTTCCAGCTGATGGAGGATGCCGCCACCGCCGAGATCTCCCGCTCGCAGATCTGGCAGTGGATCCACAACGGCGTGGTGCTCGCCGACACGGGCGAGAAAGTGACGGCCGAGCAGGTGCGACGGCTGCTGGCGGAGGAACTCGCCGGGTTGCGGGCGGAGGCGGTCGCCGGGCGGCGGTGGGAGGAGGCCGCCGCGCTGTTCGAACAGGTGGCGCTCGGTGAGGAGTTCCCGGAATTCCTCACGCTGCCGGCCCTCGCCCTGCTCGACTGAGCCCAGGCCGATGCGGCGGCGGAAAACCCAGGTGCGGGCGGGGGCGGCGGACGGCTAAGGTCGTTCTCGTCCAGGTGCGCAGGCAGGGGTTACTTCCACTTGTAATGGGCAGGTCGCGGGTTCGAGTCCCGCCGCCGGCTTTCGGGCCGGTGTAGCTCAGTCGGGAGAGCAGCTAATGTCACCTCCGCCGCTTCTGTTCTCTGGACACCGAACTTCAGAACGACTGCCACCTCCCGGTGCGCAGACGCCGGTTACTTCCTCCAAAGAACTCCACCGGCGCCACCTTTGATCTCGGGAGGGCAACCGCGCCGGGGCGTCCGGTGCGCAGGCGGGGGTTACTTCCGGATCCGGAGGTTCCGGGTTCGAGTCCCGGCCGACCGTGCGCGAGCACGGCCGGTAGCTCAAGGGAAAGAGCACCGGACTGCCACCTCCGCCGAGGCCGGTCCGCGCGACCGGCAATTCTCGGACGCCCCGGTTCGGCCTGCCCGCCCGCAGGAGGAGTCCGCCATGTCCCGCTTCAACTTTCGCCGTTCGAAGAAGACCGCCCCCGTCGGCCCGAGCTCGCCCGTCGCCACGACCGGGCAGCTCACCGTCAACCACCAGGGCGGGCCGGGACACCTGCGCGACGAGAAGTCCGAACTCTTCCTGCTGGCGGTCGCCAACCTGGTCGGCCAGGACACTTTCTACGAGCACGGCGGCGACCGCGACGACCGCTACACCGCCCTGGTGCGCTCGCTCGCCGTCAGCGACCCCGAGTGGACGCTCGGCCTGCTGCGCTGGCTGCGCCACGGCGCCGCGATGCGCACCGCCTCGCTGGTCGGCGCCGCCGAGTTCACCCGCGCCCGGCTGGACGCGAAGCTCCCCGGCCACTCCCGGCAGGTGATCGACGCCGTCCTGCAGCGCCCCGACGAGCCCGGCGAACTGCTCGCCTACTGGACGTCCCGGTACGGGCGCGCGCTGCCCAAGCCCGTCAAGCGCGGCGTCGCGGACGCCGTCGGCCGGCTCTACAACGGGCGGGCGCTGCTCAAGTACGACACCGCCACCAAGGGCTTCCGGTTCGGCGACGTACTGGAGCTCACCCACCCGGCGCCGCACCCCCAAAAGCCGTGGCAGAGCGAGCTGTTCCGGTACGCGCTGGACCGGCGGCACCGCCCCGAGAGCGCCGTCCCGCCGGCCGGTGACGCCCTGCTGACCGCGCACCACGCACTGATGGCCGTGCCCGTCGCCGAGCGCCGCGCGCTGGTCACCGGCCCCGACGGCGCGCAGCGCCTGGCCGAGGCCGGCCTGACCTGGGAGGCGCTGGCCGGCTGGCTCCAGGGCCCGCTGGACGCCGCCGTCTGGGAGGCCGTCATCCCGTCCATGGGGGCGATGGCGCTGGTGCGCAACCTGCGCAACTTCGACCAGGCCGGGGTGTCGGACGAGGTCGCCGAGCAGGTCGCCCGGCGGATCTCCGACCGGGGCGAGGTCAAGCGTTCGCGCCAGTTCCCGTTCCGCTACCTGGCCGCGTACCGGCACGCGCCGTCGCTGCGCTGGGGCCATGCGCTGGAGACGGCGCTGAAGCACTCGCTGGCCAACGTCCCCGCGCTGCCCGGTCGTTCGCTGATCCTGGTGGACCGCTCCGTCTCGATGTTCGACCGCCCGAGCGCGCAGACCCAGCTCAACCGGGCCGACACCGCCGCCGTGTTCGGCACCGCCCTCGCCCTGCGGGCGGCCGACGCGGACCTGGTCGAGTTCGGGACGGGCAGCCGGGCGATCCCGCTGAAGGCCGGGGACGCGGTGCTCAAGGTGCTGGACCGGTTCGGCAACCTCGGCGGCACCGACACCGCCGGCGCCGTTCGCCAGCACTACCGCGGCCACGACCGGGTGGTGATCGTCACCGACGAGCAGGCGTACGGGAGTTACTTGCACGACCCGCTGGAGTCCGTCCCCGCGCACATCCCCGCCTACACCTGGAACCTGGCCGGCTACCGCCCCGGTCACGCGCCGTCCGGCGCCGCGAACCGCCACACCTTCGGCGGCCTCACCGACGCCGCGTTCCGGTTCGTCCCGCTGCTGGAGGCCGGGCAGGACGCCGGCTGGCCGTGGGAATGACCACCCCTCACTCCGCGCGCCGGCGCCGGTAGTACGCGAAGGTCAGCGCCAGGACAAGCGGACCCCACAGCGTCAAGGGGAGCGTGGCCACTGCCGCAAGCGCCTTCCACCAGCCGTTGGAGTACTCGACGAGAGGGACTCCGCCGAGATGGAGGAAGGCCAGCGGCAGCGGGTCCCACAGCACGACCAGGCCCAGCCCGCCCAAGGCGGCCGGGACGATCGCCGCGAACGGCGGGACGCGCCGGCCGCCGATCAACGGGAGCCAGGCCGGGGCCACTTCACCCCACCTGGCCACCAGGCCGAAGGAGAGGTAGGCGAGCCCCTCGGAGAGGACGCTGAGCCCGAAGACGTACAGGATCACCCACCAGTGCCAGGTCTTGTGGACCTCGTAGACCTGGCCCATCTCGAAGTCGAACGCGAACGGCAGCCGCCAGATGCACGACGGCAGCACGGCCAGCGGTATCAACCGGGCCGAGCGGACGGCCCATTGGGGCACCGGCCGGGCGGTGCCACCAAGCCTGGGGGACGGGTGAAGCAGCTCGAATCGCATGCCTCGATCCTCCCGGCCCGGTCGGCGCCGGGGATCGGCCCGAGGGAGTGTCGGATGCTCGCCCGCGCGAGGGAGATCGAGTCCTCCGCCAGGTGGACGGCCGCAGCGCCTTCTCGGCCTCAGGAACCAGCCCTGCTGGCGGTGGCCGGTCCGGGGGTGCCTTCGGCGGCGGTCCGTCAGTCTCCCGAGAAGCCGAACACGCCGAAGTGGGAGGCCTCCTCGCCGGTGTAGAGCACCACGAACCGCCCCGTCCACCGCATGCCCGCCTCCGCGGGCAGCTCGGTGCCCTCCATCGCCCGCCGGTACTGCTCGACACTCGGCCGGTCGGTACCGAAGTGGTGCAGCAACCGCGCATGCGGCAGCGGCCGGACCGTCCCCAGGTCGTCGTACCCCGCCGGTTCGTCGCTGACCAGCACCGCCTTGGGAATGTCCAGGATCGAGTGAGTGCCCTCCTCACCCATGAACTCCTCGTCCTCCCACAGCTCCTCGATCGACTCGTACTCCCCGGCCCCGACCCACCCGCTCCCCGCGAACACCTCCTCGTGCAGCGCGTTCAAGGTCTTCTGCGGAGTCCCCCGGTAGGCCGTCAGGTACTCCCAGCTGCTGGCGCCCATCTGCATGCTCCTCAACTCGTCACAGGCTCCGAACGGCCCGGACGCTACCGCAGGCGACCGACAGGCCGGGGCAGTGCCCGGCCCGGCGACCGGGAATCGGTGGGAGTTACGAGTAGCGCTCGAAGAGGGCCAGGAGGTACTCCTCCAACCGGCTCGCCAGCAGGGCAGGGGTCAGATCCGGGCGGCCGAGCTCCCGCCAGGGGAGGGCGACCTTCTCGGCGTCCGGGGCGAAGGCCAGGGCGTCGATCAGCCGCCAGTACAGGTGCGCCGCCCGGTCCTCGTCGAGCTGTCCTCCGGCGGCGGCGTACCGGTCCGCGAAGCTCATTCCCAGCGGGACACCGTGGAGCAGCGCCAGCGCCGTCGAGCAGTGGGCGACGTCCAGGTCGGCCGGGCCCCAGGAAGTCTCCACCCAGTCCACGACACCGCTGATGCGGGCATCCTCGCCGACACCTTCGAACAGGACGTTGCCCGGGTGGAAGTCCCGGTGCAGAAAACACGGCCGGTGGGCCGGAGGATCCTGCCGGATGACCTCGACGGCCCGCTGCCAGAGCTCCGGCCGCGCCGAAGACTCGGGCAACCGCACCCGGTCCGGGGCGGTCCACGCCTGCCAGGTCCGCGGCCTCGTCTCCGGCGAGACCTCGACCCGGTGGATGCGCAGCAACTGCTCGGCCAACAAGTCGGCACGGTGCTCGGCGCCCTGGTCGTCCACCGTGACGGCTCCCGGCAGCAGCGACATCAGCAGCGACGGGTGGTCGCAGGAGGCCGCCGTCGAATCCGCGTCCACCAGCGCCGCCGCAGGGACGTCCGTGCCGTCGAGCAGGCGGAGGATCGTGGCCTCGCGCGACAGCAGGCCGTCCGCGTGCTGGACGAAGAACGGCTTGACGAACGAACGCAGCACCAGCGCCCGCCGACCTTGCGGTCCGACGATGCTCAGCCGGCGCATCTCCGAGGTCCAGCCGCCGCGCAGGCGTGCGACACCTTCGATCCGCTCCCCGGCGCCGAGCCGCTGCTCCACCCACGACCTGGTGAGGGCCCAGCCGTGCTCCTCAAGACCGCCACCGACCCGCTCCGCGCCCGCACTCGTGACCATGCGTCGAGGCTATCGGCATCGCGGTCCTCCGGTGTCGATCTCGGGATATCCCGTCAAGGGCAGGCGAGTTGACCGAAAGGGCTCGGGCGGCCCCACCGGCGGGCCTACGGCGTCAGCGGGCTCGTGGACCGCCTCCACGGGAGGCGAGGTCGCGGGCCGCGGCGGCGCAGGTGCGGGCGAGGTGGGTCTCGTCGGCGGTGGTGAGGTGGTCGTGTTCGACGACGGGGGCGCCGTTGACGAGGAGGGTGGTGAGTGGGGGGAGGGCGCCGAGGACGAGGGCGGCGACGGGGTCGGCGATGCTGGAGTGGAGAAGGCCGTCGATCTTCCAGAGGGCGAGGTCGGCGAGTTTGCCCGGTTCGATGGAGCCGATCTCGTGCTGGCGGCCGAGGACTCTCGCGCCGCCCATGGTGGCCAGGCGCAGGGACTGGCGGACGGTCAGGGCGTCGGGGCGGCCGGCGAGGCGGTTGATCAGGAGGGCGTTGCGCAGTTCGGTGCCGAGCTGGCCGGATTCGTTGGAGGCGGTGCCGTCCACGCCGAGGCCGACCGGAACGCCGGCCGCGAGCATGTCGGGGACCCGGGCGATCCCGGCGGCCAGGCGGGCGTTGGAGGACGGGCAGTGGGCGACGCCGGTGCCGGTCTCGGCGAACTTGGCGAGGTCGGAGTCGGTCAGGTGGACGCAGTGCGCCATCCAGACGTCCTCGCCGAGCCAGCCCGTGGACTCGAAGTAGTCGGTGGGGCCCATGCCGAAGAGCTGCCGGCAGAAGCGCGCCTCCTCGGCGGTCTCGGAGCCGTGGGTGTGCAGCCGCACGCCCTTGCGGCGGGCCAACTCGGCGGAGCGGGACATGAGTTCGGTGGAGACGGAGAAGGGCGAACAGGGCGCCAGGGCGATCTGCAGCATCGAGCCGAAGCCCGCGTCGTGCCACCGGTCGATCGCGGCCTCGGAGGCGGCGAGGATCTCGTCGGTGTCCTCCACCGCGTGGTCGGGCGGCAGGCCGCCGTCCTTCCGGCTGCGGTCCATCGACCCGCGCAACGCCGTGAAGCGGAGGCCGAGTTGCCGGACGGCCTCGATGGACGCGCCGAGCAGGTCGCCGGCGCCGCGCGGGAAGACGTAGTGGTGATCGGCGGCCGTGGTGCAGCCCGACTTGAGCAGCGCCGCCGCCGAACCCAGGGTCGCGGCGTGCATCAACTCGGCGTCGATCCGCGCCCAGGTCGGGTACAACGCCACCAGCCAGTCGAACAGGATGTCGTTCTGGGCCAGCCCGCGGGTGAGCCACTGGTAGAAGTGGTGATGGGTGTTGACCAGCCCCGGGGTGAGCAGGTGCCCCTCGCCGTCGATCCGCCGCGCCACGTCGGCGAGCCCGCCCGGCGCGGGCCCGTCGCCGACCGACTCGACGGTGTTGCCGAGGACGACGACGTGCCCGCGCGCGTACTCGGTGCCGTCGGCATCGACGGTGGCGATCGCGGCGTTCTCGATCACGATCCGCCGGTCTGCTGCGCCCGGGGGCCGCACAGGCATGAGAACTCCAGGAGAGAGTCGGCGAGTTGTCAGGAGACGGGGATGACCGGGGTGACGCCCTCGCGGTGCACGGTGCCCTCGATCAGGCCGTACATCCGGTCGGCGGCGAAGTAGACCTCGTTCTCGTTCTTGAGCCCGAACGGCGCCAGATCGACCAGGAAATGGTGCTTGTTGGGCAACTCCAGCCGGACCTCGTCCACCTCGGCCCGATGGTCCAGCACCCGGGTGCCCATCGCGTGCAACGTCTGCTGCAAGGAGTACGAGTAGGTGTCGGCGAACGCCTCCAGCAGATGCCGCCTGACCTCCTGGTACGAGTCGTTCCACCCCGGCTGCTCCTGCCCGTCGCGGCCGTCGAAGCCGAACGCCCACCGGGCCGTCACCTGAGTGGCCAGGATCCGGTCGTAGGCCTCCTGGAGGGTGGTGTAGCGGTCCTTGAGGTACCCCCAGAACTCCGAGTCGGTGGTGTTCATCACCACCAGGTCCCTGAGCCCGGAGATCACCCGGAACCGCTCGCCGTCGTACACCACCTCGGTGGTGCGCACCTCCTGCCCGGCGCGGACGAAGGAGTGGCCGGACTCCGCCGAACTGCCGGACGGGGAAGGGGAGTTGGCGACCGGGATCCGGTTCCAGGCGTACTCCTCGATCCGGATCCGGGCGCTGCGCACCACGCCGCGCTCGGTGTTCTCCACGAAGTGCCGGGCCAGCAGGGCGGCGAAACCCTCGGCGGACTCGATGCCGTGCTGCTTGGCGAACGCGTACACGGTGTTCTTGGTGCTGTCGGTGGGCAGGCAGTTGGCGTTCGAGCCGGTCCGGTGGACGTCCTCGAAATCGCCGCGCAGCGAGACCGAGACGTTCAGGTCCTTGATCTCGTGGCGGGTGGAGTCGCGGCGGACCCGGACGATGCGGTTCTCCGCCTTGCCGTACTGGTTCTGCCCGAGCACGTGGGTCATGACGTGTCTCCTCAGTGGTGGGCCCGGCCCAGGGCGCTGTCCGGCCGGACAGGCCCTAGCTGCCGCGGTAGACCGAGTAGCCGAAGGGGTTCAGCAACAGCGGTACGTGATAGTGGAGTTGGTCGGGTGCGACGGTGAAGACGACCGAGACCTCGGGGAAGAACGGCTGCTGTCCCGGCCCGGCCCGGTACGTCGCGGTGTCGAACAGCAGCCGGGCGACCGAGCCGCCCGCCACGGCCGGCAGGTCCGCGGCCCGGCCGTCGGCGTCGGTGGCGCAGGCGCCGAGCAGCTGCCAGCCGTCCTCGGTGCGCACGGCCAGTTCGACCGGAACGCCCCCGGCCGGGCGGCCGAGGCTGGTGTCGAGCACGTGGGTGGAGATGCCGGCCATGGACACATCCTTATGGGCAGCGGGTATGCGGCGGGTAGGCGGCGGGTGTCAGGTGGAGAGCAGCCGGTCGAGGCGGAGCTCGTTGATCTCGCGCAGTTCCCGGCGGACGGTCCCGGCCTCGGTGACGGCGTCGTGCGGCAGCCGCTCGCGCAGGGCGGCGAGCATGTCGGCCGCCGTGCGTCCGCTGGCGCGGATCAGGAAGAGGTGGCCGAACTTCGCCTCGTATACGGCGCCCGCGGCCGCCAACTCCGCCAGTACGGACGGCTCGGCGCCCCGGACGCCGGACTGCTCGCGCGCGGACGCGGCGTCGCCGGCCCCGGGCGCGCCGATCCGGGCGTGGCCGGCCAGCGCCGCGTGCAGCTCGGCCACCGACAGCTGTGCCGTGGCCTTCGCGTTGGCGGCCAGCAGCTCCGCGCGGTCGGACCAGGGGCGGGAGGCGGCGACGGCGGCGGCCCAGGCCGGGCTGGGACAGATCTCCAGCAGGGTTCTTCGCAGTTCGGCGGGATCGAGGGAAGCCAGTGCGGCCAGTGCGGCGGGTGGCTCGGTCACGGAGGGGCCTCCTGGATTCGGTGCCACCCCGACAAGCTAGAGCGAGCCCCGAGGGCCGTCAACGCTTTGTTGAACTGTTGCTGTGGCGGCGGTGGGCGGCGGTGCCTGACGGATCAGGACTTCTCTTGCCGGTTCAGGTAGTTGTACACGGTGAACCGGCTGACACCGAGCGCCGACGCGACGGTCTCCACCCCATGGCGGACGGTGAACGCGCCGCGTTCCTCCAGCAGGGCGACCACCCGCTGCTTCTCCACGCGGTCCAGCTCGGCCAGCGGGCGGCCGTCGAACTGGCGGGCCATCTCGGCCAACAGCCGCTCCAGCGCGCTGCCCAGGTGCGGCAGCCGTACCGCGACGGCCGGTGCGCCGTCCCACTCCAGGACGAGGTCCTCGGCCCGCGCCTCGGCGAGCTCGACGGCGGTGGCGCCGACCGCCTCCAGCAGCGGCTTCAGGGCCGCGGTGAGCGGGTGGTCGGGGGCGTCGTTCACGGCGTGCTTCCTTCGTCGGGCGTCCTCGGTGGGCCGGGTGCGGCCGGGGCCGGGTCGTCGGCCAGCACGCTGACCTGGAGCGAGATCCGGCTCGCGCCGACCGCGAGGGTCTCCCGCAGCAGCCGGGTGACGGCGGCCAGCGCCTGCTCGGCGTCCCCCTCGGCGCTGGTGCCGAACGGCCCCACCGAGACGGCCAGGCCGGCCTCTTCGGCCGCCCGGCGGGCGGTGGCGGCGTGCTCGGGGAAGCCGTCCAGTTGGAACGGTTCGGTCGTGAACTCCACCATCAGTCGCACGTGTTCACCTTATCGAGCGAGCGTCCGGCCGATGGTCGGACGAGACGATTGGATGGAGGTTCAGTGGCGTTCAGCTTTCGGATGGTGGAATTCCGGTGGCGAACTCAGGGTGCTGCCGCTGTTGGCGTGGGCGGACCATGACGGTGAGCCGGGGCGAGCCGGGCGTGGGCGACTGGCCGTTGACCGCCCGACAGCCCCAAGTCTCCTACAGGGAGCGGACCTTGTCGGCCGCGCCGCATTGACGGTCGATCGGGCCGGTCCTACGCTCCCAGAACTCTGCCGACGCTCGGAGGCCCCTGATGCCCCTCGGTGATGATCTGCTGATCCGCTCGCGGCGGGTGGTGCTGCCGGAGGGGGAGCGGGCCGCCGATGTGCTGGTGCGCGGCGGGCGGATAGAGCGGGTCGCCGCGTACCGGACGCTGCCGGCGGGCGGCCGGGAGATGTCCGACCTCGGTGAACTCGCGCTGCTGCCGGGCTTGGTCGACACCCACGTGCACATCAATGAGCCGGGGCGGACCGAGTGGGAGGGCTTCGCCTCCGCGACCAGGGCCGCGGCGGCCGGTGGGGTCACCACACTGATCGACATGCCGCTGAACTCCGTCCCGCCGACCACCACGGTCGAGGGCCTGGCCGCCAAGCGGAAGGCCGCCGAGGGCAGCATCTGGGTGGACGCGGGGTTCTGGGGCGGGGCGGTGCCCGGCAACACCAGTGAGCTCGAATTGCTGTACCGGGAAGGGGTGTTCGGGTTCAAGTCCTTCCTCGCCCCGTCCGGCGTGGCGGAGTTCCCGCACCTGGCCACGCCCGCCGACCTCGCGGCCGCCCTCACCGAACAGGCCCGGCTCGGCGCCCTGGCCATCGTCCACGCCGAGGACCCGGCGGTGCTGGACGCCGCCCCGCACGTCCCCGGCGTCCGCTACCGCGACTTCCTGGCCTCCCGGCCGGAGCGCGCCGAGACCGCCGCCGTCGCCGCGCTGCTGGCGTGCGCCCGCCGCACCGGCGCCCGGGTGCACCTGCTGCACGTCTCCTCCGCCGCCGTACTGCCACTGCTGCGCCGGGCCCGCGCGGACGGGGTGCAGGTCACCGCCGAGACCTGCCCGCACTACCTGACGCTGGCCGCCGAGCAAGTCCCCGACGGGGGCACCGCGTTCAAGTGCTGCCCGCCGATCCGGGGCGCGGCCAACCGGGAACTGCTCTGGCAGGCGCTCGCGGACGGGGAGTTCGCCGCCGTGGTCTCCGACCACTCGCCGTCCACGCCGGAGCTGAAACTGCCGGGCGGGAGTGGGGACTTCGCGTCCGCGTGGGGTGGCATCGCATCCCTCCAGCTGGGCCTGCCCGCCGTGTGGACGCAGTCCCGGCGGCGCGGGCACTCGCTGGCGGACGTGGTGCGCTGGATGGCCGCCGGCCCCGCCGCGCTGGTCGGTCTGAGCGGCACCAAGGGCGCCATCGCGCCCGGCTGCGACGCCGACCTGGTGGCCTTCGACCCGGATGCCGAGTTCACCGTCCACCCCGAACGGCTGCACCACAAGAACCCCGTCACCCCGTACGCGGGCCGTCCCCTCGTCGGGCAGGTCCGCCGCACCTGGCTGCGCGGGCGGCCGGTCGATCCCGCCGGAGCGCCGCACGGCCGGCAGCTCGTTCGTCGTTGAACTCATCCGGGAGGAGAGTCGGTTGAGCACGGATCGGCAGTTCACCGAGTTGCTCGACCTGGCCTCCCGGCCGCTCGGCGCGGGCGTGATCGCCACCAACGAGGACACCTTCGCCGACGCCGAGAACCTGCTGGTCACCGCATCCCCCGAGTTCCGTCCGCACACCTTCGGGCACAAGGGTCAGATCATGGACGGCTGGGAGTCCCGCCGCCGACGCGGCGTCAGCGCCGAACAGCCGCACCCCGGCGAGGAGGACCACGACTGGGTGATCGTCCGGCTGGGCGCGGCGGGCGTGGTGCGGGGCGTGGTCGTGGACACCGCGCACTTCACCGGAAACCACCCCGAGACGGCGTCCGTGCAGGCCGCGTCCGTCCCCGGCCACCCCTCGCCCGCGGAGGTCGCCGCCGCGCGGTGGACCGAGATCGTCCCGCGCACGCCGCTGCGCGGCGACACCGCGCACGCGTTCCCGGTCGCCGATCCCGTGCGCTACACCCACGTCCGGCTGAACATCTGGCCCGACGGCGGCGTCGCCCGGCTCCGGGTGCACGGCGAAGTCCTGCCCGACCCACGGGAGTTGGCCGGTCTGACCTTCGACCTGGCCGCGCAGGAGTACGGCGGCGCCGCCGAGGACGCCTCCGACCGGTACTACTCCTCCCCGCACCACCTGAACGCCCCCGGCCGCCCCGCCGTGATGGGCGACGGGTGGGAGACCCGGCGACGCCGGGACAAGGGCCACGACTGGGTACGGATCGCCCTGGCCGGGGCGGGCCAGGTACTGGCGGCGGAGGTGGACACCTCCTGCTTCCTCGCCAATGCCCCCGGGTGGGTGGAACTGGTGGGGCTGGCAGGCGGGTTGGAGACGGTGCTGCTGCCCAGGACCCGCTTGCAGCCCGACACGCGGCACCGCTACCGGCTTCCGGCGGCCGCCGCCGTGACGCACGTACACGTCAATGTGTATCCCGACGGGGGCTTGGCGCGGGTCCGGCTCGTCGGACGGCTCACCCGGGCCGGGCAGGATGCGATGGCGCTCCGGTGGTTCAACGCCCTGCCGGCGGAGGAGGCCAGGGCGCTGCTCGGGCAGGAGGTGGCGCGGGCGCGGCCGTTGCGGGACGCGGAGGCGATCAGGGCGCTGTACGGCGCGTGACGCGGCAGCGGCATATGCCTGTCAAGGGGAAGTGGCTCTGGCGGGGGAATATCCGCTGAGCGGATGATGGGGTCCCGGCTTGCTGGTTACGCTGGACGGACGGTGGGGTGAGAGGAAAGGGGGGCAGGGGAATGACGATTGTGAGCCGGGGGCGGAGTGATCTGCTGGGGCCGGGTGGTGGCGGGGCGGGGCCGTTCGGGGTGCTGCGCCGGGCGTTGCGGTTGCTCGAAGCCGTGGACCGGTATCCGGACGGGTGCACGACGGGGGAGTTGGCGCGGACGCTGAGCATGCCGGAGACGGCGGTGCGGCTGTTCGCGGAGGAGCTGGAGACCGAGGGGTACCTGCTGCACCTGGACGGGCTGTGGACCCTCGGCGGCGCGTTCACCCTGCTCGGGGCGCAGCACCGGGAGCCGCTGGTGAGAGCCAGACTGCACCACCGACTGGAGGACCTGCGGGACGAACTCGGCGCCGCCGTCTACTTCAGCCGCTACCAGGACGGCGAACTGCTGGTGGAGGCCGTGTGCGACGGCGAGCACGCCCCGGCGGTGCACGAGTGGGTGGACTTCAGGGCCACCGCGCACGCGTCCGCGATCGGCAAGTGCCTGCTCGCCCAACTCGACCACGCGGCACGGCTCGACCACTTCGCCCGGCACCCGGTGGCCCGCCTCACCGCCCGGACCATCACCGAGACGGACCGCCTGCTGCACCGGCTCGACCGGCAGCCCGCCACCGTCCCCGTGCTGGACCTGCAGGAGTACTCGATGGACACGGTCTGCGCCGCCGTCCCGATAGTGGCCGGGAACACGGTGGGCTGCCTGGCCACCTCGCTGCCCGTCGAGCAGGCCCACCGGCTGCGCGAGGCCGCCGAGCTGCTCACCGCCCGGGCCACTCCGCTGATGCTCGCCATGGCGGTGTGAGCCGCGAAGAGCCAGCCGCGTCGTATCCGGCCGCTACCCTCGCGGACGCCGATCGAACCAAAGGGACGACGCGATGCCCCTGTTCACGAACCGCAAACTCCACCGGGCCGGAGAGCTGCTGACGGCCACTCAACACGCGCACCAGGAAGGCCGGTTCGGCGCGGCCGAAGAGCCGGCGCGGGAGGCCGCGAAGCTGTACTCCGGGGCGGGGCGACCGGGCCTGGGGGGCGCGGTGTCAAGCCGGGCGGCCCTCGGCCGGGCGCTCAGGGAGCAGGGCCGCGCCGCCGAGGCGGAGAACGAGCTGCGGACGGCGCTCGCCAGGCCGGGTGTGGCGGGCACGGCCGAGGCGGTGCTGCGCCTCGAACTGGTCGACGCCCTGTGGGCGGGCCGGCGGGGCGAGGAGGCGCTGGACGAGATCGGACGGGCCGTGGCGGTGAGCGGACCGGACGACCTGCGGCTGACGGCGGGTCACGCGCGGGCGCTGCTGCTGGGCGAGCTGGGCCGGCACCGGGAGGCCGTCTCGGCGCTCGCCGAACTCGCCGACACGGCCCGCCGACTCGTCCCGCCCCAGCCGGAGTTCGCGCTCGTGGTGGACAGCGACCGGCTGGCGCAGCTCGCCTGGCTCGGCGAACACGACGAGGCCGACATCGTCGCGCTGCGGGTGCGGGCGGCCGCCGTCACGGTGGCCGAGCCGGTCGCCGGGCCGATCCGGCGGTGGGTCGGCCACAACCTGGCGGTGAGCCTGTCGCTGCGCGGCCGCCACACCGAGGCCGAGGGCCTGCTGCGGAAGGCGCTGGCGGAGACGGTCGGCACGGACCGGCTGGTGTTCCTGCTCCGCCTCGGCCTGTCCCGGGCCCTGCTCGGCCAGGGCGGGATCGCCGCCCGGGAGGCCGTCGAAACCGCCGGAACGATCGCCGACACCCCGCCCGGCATCACCGAACAGGACCTCTCCCTCTTCGGCCTGGCCGCCGCCACCGTGCACCTCGCCCTCGGCCAGGCGGACGCGGCCGAACGCGAGGCCCAGCAGGCACTGACCCGCTGCGCCGACGCCCCGTCCCACCGGGTGCTGGAGCTGCGCACCGCCCTCGGCATCGCGGAACTGCGGCAGGGCCGGGGCACCGGCCCGCCGGCCGCCGCGGCCGAGGACTGGCGGGCACACTTCGGCGAGCAGCCGGCCGCCGCCCGGCAGGCCCTCGCGGGGTAGCGAACAGGCCCTCGCGGGGCAGCGAACAGAACGGGGGCCGTCGCGCGGATCCGGCGATCCGTTGCGACAGCCCCCATCGGTTTCGACGCGTCCCCCCGCCCCCCGGACCGGCGGCCTGGCCGCCGGATCGAAGCAACGTCGAAGGTTCCAGCCCGCCCCCGGAACGGGCTTCCCCCGGTGGCTCCACCGTAGGCCGGGTCGGGCCGTGCGGGTTTGGCAACGGGTGCCCGGCCGCTTGGCGAGGCGTCGCCTCCCGGGAACTGCCTACGGGCAGGCGCGGCGGCGGTGCTCGCGCGGGGCGAGGCCGTACGCGGTGCGGAAGGCGCGGCTGAAGTCGTCGGGGCGGGGGATGCCGCAGCGGGCCGCGATGGTGCCGATCGGGACGGTGCGCAGGGCGGGGTCGGCGAGGTCGCGGTGGGCCTTCTCCAGGCGCAGGCGGCGGATCCAGGCCGCCACGGTGTCGCCGTCGGTGTGCAGGGCGAACAGGCGGTGCAGGTGGCCGACCGAGATGTGGTGGGCGGCGGCGATGGTGGCCGGGGACAGCTCCGGGTCGTGCAGGTGGCGGCGGACGAAGGCGCGGACCTGTTCGACGGTGGCGCGCTGCCGGGCGGTCTCGGGCAGGTCGGCCTCGTCCGCCAACTCGTCGGCCAGCCAGGCGGCGACCAGGTCCACCGCGATCGGGCCGAGCCGGTCGGCGACCGCCGGGCCGAGGGTGGGGGCCTGCCGGTCCACGCTGAGCAGGAAGTCCGCGAGCACCGCCGCCGACCCCTCGGACGCCCGGATGCCCCGCCCGAGCAGCGGGCGCAGCCGGTGCGGCGGGATCGGCAGCAGTGCCATCGGGAAGTCGATGCCGACACCCTGGATGCGCGGCGCGCCGTCCGGCCCGGTGCGTTCGCCGAGCGCGCGCAGCTCGTACGGGCGGGAGCTGTCCAGCATGGTCAGCTCGCCGGGCCGGAAGAGTTGGCTCGGTTCGCCGTCGCGCGACAGCGCCAGCGCCCCGTGCTGAACGAAGGTCAGGTGGAACACCCCGGGGTCGGAGCGCCGCACCCGGGCGTCGGTGCGCCGGAACCGGGCGGACGGGAAGGAGGTGCCGAGGAAGGTCACCGGCCCGAGCTCGGAGCGGCGCAGTTCGGCGTCGAAGCGGTCGGTGTCGGGGGTGGTGGCGTCGCAGTCCCTGGTCAGTCCGATCAGCTCGCGCCAGAGCTCGAACCGCTCCTGCGGCCGGAGTTCCGCGAACGGGCCGACGCCCTCCGTCGCCGTGGCCATGCCGTGCCCCACCTTCCGTTGCCCGCCGGCCACTCGCCGTGTCGGCCCCAAGCATCGCAGGTCAGGCACGGTATCCGGGAAGCCCCCCGACAACAGAAGAGGCAGGGAGCCGATGCTCTCCTGCCGCTTCCCAACTTATATCGGACGGGGGGCCTTGCGGCAAGGCCCCCCGTCCGGCGCACAATCGCTGACTGAATCGGGGAACCCGCGCAAACAGCACAAACGGGGCGAAACGCGCGAAGCACCCGGCAGGGGATCGGAGAAGCACCACATGAGCCAGCAGACGACCAGCGCCTTCGAGTTGCCCGAGCGGCTCGCCGCCAAGGCGGACCCCGCCCTGATCGCCGAGGACGAACGGCACTTCGCCGCCGTCGCCGCGACCCTGGAGCAGGACATCGCCGAACTGACCGCCCGCCTCGACCAGGCCCGCCGCCGCCCCGGCGGAGCCGGCCGCGCCGCCCTGGACCGCGACAACGAGGTGCACCAACTCTCCACCCGGCTGCGCACCTTGAGCCGGTTCGGCACCGACCTGTGCCTCGGCCGGATCGTCCACGCGGAAAGCGCCGAGCCGGTGTACATCGGCCGCCTCGGCCTCGCCGACGCCGACGGCCGGCGCCTGCTGATCGACTGGCGATCGCCCGCCGCCGAACCGTTCTTCGCCGCCACCCACGCCAACCCGATGGGCCTCAGCAGCCGCCGCCGCTACCGCTGGCAGCGCGGCAGGATCGGCGACTACTGGGACGAGGTCTTCGCCGCCGAGGCGCTCGACGGCCACGCCGCCCTCGACGACCAGTCCGCGTTCATCGCCAGCCTCGGCTCCGCCCGGTCCGAGCGGATGCGCGACGTCCTCGCCACCATCCAGGCCGACCAGGACGCCATCATCCGGGCCGGCTCGCGCGGCGCCCTGGTCGTAGACGGCGGCCCCGGCACCGGCAAGACCGTGGTCGCCCTGCACCGCACCGCCCACCTGCTGTACTCCGACCCACGCCTCGGCCACCGCAAGGGCGGCGTGCTGTTCGTCGGCCCCCACCAGCCGTACCTGGCCTACGTCGCCGACGTGCTGCCCAGCCTCGGCGAGGAAGGCGTCCAGACCTGCACGCTGCGCGACCTGCTCCCCGAGGGCGCGGCGGTCGCGGAGGAACGGGATCCCGAGGTGGCCAGGCTGAAGTCCGCCGCCGGAATGGTCGGCGCGATCGAACAGGCCGTCCGGATCTACGAGGAACCGCCCACCGAGGCCTGCAAACTCTCCATCGAGTGGTACGAGTTGTCGGTCCAGCCCGAGGACTGGTCCGAAGCCTTCGCCGCCGTCGGCCCCGGCACCCCGCACAACGAGGCCCGCGAGACGATCCTCGACGAACTCATCACCATCCTGATCGACCGGAACGCCGACGCCCTCGACGACGAGGAGCACGGCATCTCGCCCGAGATGCTCGCCCGCGAACTGCGCCGCGACCGCGAACTGCTCGGCGCGCTGCGCCGGGCCTGGCCGATCCTCGAACCCACCGACCTGGTCGGCGACCTGTGGACCGTCCCCGCATACCTGCGGCTGTGCGCGCCCTGGCTGAGCCGCGAGGAGATCCGCACCCTGCAGCGCACCGACCCCGCCGCCTGGACGCTCTCCGACCTGCCGCTGCTGGACGCCGCCCGCCGCCGCCTCGGCGACACCGACGCCGACCGCCGCCAGCGCGCCCAGCGGGCCCGCCTGGCCGCCGAACGCGAACTGATGGACGGCGTCGTCGACCACCTGCTGAACGCCGACGACGACGGCGAGGGCGCGATCACCATGCTGCGCGGCGCCGACCTGCGCGAGGCGCTGATCGACCACGCCGACCCCGAACCGCTCGACCCCGACCTGCTGGCCGGCCCGTTCGCGCACATCGTGGTGGACGAGGCGCAGGAACTCACCGACGCCGAATGGCAGATGCTGATCGCCCGCTGCCCGTCGCGCTCCTTCACCATCGTCGGCGACCGCGCCCAGGCCCGGCACGGCTTCACCGAATCCTGGACCGAACGCCTGGAACGGGCCGGCCTGGACCGCGTCACCCTCACCTCGCTGAGCGTCAACTACCGCACCCCCGAGGAGGTCATGGCCGAGGCCGCGCCCGTCATCCGGGCCGCCCTGCCCGACGCCAACGTCCCCACCTCGATCCGCCGCAGCGGCCTCCCCGTCCTGCACGGCACCCCCGCCCTGCGGGACGAACTGCTGAAGCGCTGGCTGGCCGAACACCCCGAGGGCACCGCCTGCGTCATCGGCGACCCGGCCTTCCCCGGCCTGCCCCGGGTCCGCTCGCTCAGCCCCCAGCTGGCCAAGGGCCTGGAGTTCGACCTGGTGGTGCTGGTCGATCCCGAGTCCTTCGGCGAGGGCATCGAGGGCGCGGTGGACCGCTACGTCGCCATGACCCGCGCCACCGGGCAGCTCGCGATCCTGCGCTGACGGCTAGTCGGCGGTGTTCGGGCCGAGCACCCGGTAGCGCAGGTGGGTGACCGTTTCGGAGGGGATCACCTCGACGGGTTCCAGGGCGATCCGGAGGCCGTCGAGGAGGCGCTCGCCGGTGCCCAGGGTGACGGGGACGAGGTGCAGGACGAGTTCGTCGAGGAGGCCGGCCCGGAGGTACTGGCGGACGGTGGCGGCGCCGCCGGCGATCTCCACGTCCTGTTCGCCGGCGGCGGCGCGGGCCCGGTCGAGGGCGGCCTCGATGCCGTCGGTGACGAACTCGAAGGTGGTGCCGCCGGCCATCGGGAGCGGCTCGCGCGGGTGGTGGGTGAGCACGAACACCGGTGCGTGGTACGGCGGTTCGGGCCCCCACCAGCCCGTCCAGCTCTCGTCCCAGGCGCCCCGGCCCGGGGTGAACATGTTCCGCCCCATGATGTGCGCGCCGGTGTTCGCGTGCAGCACGCCGAGCAGGTGCGCGTCCTGCTCCCGCCCCGGCCGATCGGTCTCGAACATCCAGGAGGTCAGGGCCTCCCTGGCGCCGGTGCCGAACGGATGGTCCAGGCTCTGGTGCGGCCCGGCGGTGAAACCGTCCAGCGAGATGGCCATGTTTGCGGTGACGAGTCCCATGAGGGCTCCCGGTGGTTCGACGGCGGTGTTCCCCCGGCGATGCTAGGCAGCGGGGCGGCCGATCAGCGGGAGCCGCGGGGCGGAGTGTCCTGCGGGGTGTCGTCCGGCAGGTCCGGGAGCTCGGGCGGGTCGAGGCTGACGCGGCGGTCGCTCGGATTGTCCTCCAGGTAGCGGACGGTGGCCTTCGCGCCGAGCCGCGGCGGCAAGTGCACCGGGAATTCGTACCTGGCGCGGAAGTCGGGTCCTCCGTCCGCCGTGTCGGTGTAACGCAGCGTCAGCGTGGTGGCCGTCCGGCCCCAGTTGTCGATCTCGTCGAGCGTCTTGCTGATCCCGACCACCACGGCCCGGCGGCTCACCGCCTCGGCGGCGAACCGGCGTTGGTGCAGAGCGCGCTCACGCGGCTGGTTCAGGGAGAACAGCCGCCGCTTGCGGTCCTTCCGGGCGGTGAACACCACCCCGACCGCGGCGGCCACCGCCACCGGCAGCGGTCGGATGTCGGCCATCCCGACGGCCCGACCGACCGACATGGTGATCGCGGCGGCCAGGGTGGCCGTCCACGGCCCGAACACCGGATGGATGTGCTCCAGGGTGTCCAAACCGGCCATCGCGAGGAACATGAACACCCCGTACGTGGCCGCCGCCATCACCAGCGCGGCCCACTGCTGCCGGTGGTTCGCTCCGGTCAGCCATCCGCCGCCCAGCCCGACCGCCAGTGCGATCGCCAGGATCACCCAGCGCGGCCAGAACAGTCGCGGCCACTTCCCCGCCGGGGGTATCGAAGGTTCGTAGTCCATGGGCCGGATGGTAACTGCTCTCCTGCCGAGGGCCGTTGGCGTTCTGCGAGGGTCCTCTGCCAGGTCCGGCCGGCGGTCAGATGTCGCGCAGCATGCAGGTCAGGCGGCAGCTGCTGATGCGCTTTCCGGTGTCGTCGGTGATGGCGATCTCGTAGGTGGCAGCGGTCCGGCCCCGGAAGACGGCGGTCGCGATGCCGGTGACGTGGCCGGAGACGGCCGGGCGGTGGTGGGTGGCGTTGAGGTCGACGCCGACCGCGTACCGGCCGGTCCCGGCGTGGAGGGCCGCGCCGATCGAACCGAGCGACTCCGCGAGCGCGGCCGAGGCGCCGCCGTGCAGCAGGCCGTACGGCTGCTGGTTGCCCTCGACCGGCATGGTGCCCACGACCCGGTCCGGGGTGGCTTCCAGGATGCGGACGCCGAGCCGTTCGGCGAGGTTGCCGATCGGGATGAGGGAGGGGTCCACACCGGATTCGGCGAGCTGCTGGTCGAGGCGGTCGAGGAGGTCCTGGGGCGGGCTGAGCGGGGGTGCCTGGTGCGTCATGGTGTTCCTGTCCTGCGGGGTGTCTTGCGGGGTGAGCGTGGAGCAATTGCTTCAGGACTGTAGCTACAGATGTGTAGCTTTCACAAGATAGGCTGGCACCATGGCCCGACCCCCCGTACCCGCGAAGCGCCCGTACGCCCCGCGGATGGCCCCCGCCGAGCGGCGGGAGCAACTCCTGGACGCGGCACTGGAGATCATCAACTGCGACGGTGTGGCAGCCGTCTCGGTGGATGCCGTCGCCAAGGCCGCCGGGGTCACCCGGCCCGTGGTCTACGGGCAGTTCACCGACGCGGACCACCTGCTGCGCGCCCTGCTCGAACGCGAAGGGGAGCGGGCCCAGGCCCAACTGGCGGCCACGCTGCCCGGCGACCTCGACGGAGCGGACCCGGTCGAGGTCTTCACCGGCGTCGCCCGCGGCTACTACGACGCGGTGGTCACCGCCCCGAGCCGCTGGCGCGCCATCCTGCTCCCGGTGGACGGCTCACCGCCCGCCGTGCGCAAGTACAAGGAACGCAGCGACGCGCTGATCCGGGAGCAGTTCGCCCAAGTCGTCCGCTGGTTCCTCCGCGACGCCGACGACGCCGCCGAGCTCGACATCGAGCTGCTGATCCGCGTGCTGCTGGCGGCACTTGAGGAAGGCGGCCGGCTTGTCCTCAACGCCCCCGACGAGTACCCGCCCGAGCGCCTCACCGCGATGGCCCGGTTCCTCGCCGAGACCTTCTTCCACCGCTACCCGTACACCGCTCCCTGAGTCGGCGGACGTTCTTCCCGGGACGGGGCGGCTCGTCCAGGTGGCGGAGTCGAACCGCATCGACCTGATGGCGTAGCACTGCCACTCGTTGGGGGACTCCGCAGGCCGTCCCGGCTGCCCGTGCCGCTGAGCCGTGCGGACCTGGTCGATGATCGCATGCACCGCCCCTGGACCTCGCCCCCTGGAGGCCCGATGACCACCAGCCGTTCGCCCAGGCGCATTCTCGTCGTCTGCCTCGGCAACTACTGCCGCAGCCCGTTCGCCGCCCGGGTGCTCGCGGACCTGGGCGGCGAGGCGGTGGAGGTGCGCTCCGCCGGGCTGATCGGCAAGTGGCAGGAGGCGCACCCGGAGATGGTCGCCGTGGCGGGCTTCCTCGGCTACGACCTGACCGGCCACCGGCCCACCCGCGTCACGGCGGAGCTGATCGAGTGGGCCGACCTGGTGCTCGCCATGGACCACGCCGTGCTGGACCGGCTCTACGCCCTGGTCGGCCCCGACAGCACCACCGAGATGCGCCTCTACCTCGACCACGACCGCGACGTCCCCGACCCGATGGGCCGCTCCGCCGTCGAGTTCGTCTACTGCGCGCTGCTGATCGAGGCGGGCGCGGCCAATCACCTGCCCTGACGGGACGTCAATGCCGGGGGCCCGCTAGGTTTCTCCCTCACTGCCGTCGAACGATCACCGGGGGGTGGTTCTGCACATGATGTACAACATTCTCGTGGCGGGGTCGGTGGGCCTGGAACAGCTGAAGCCGGCGCTGGCCGAAGAGTTCACCGTGCCGACCGAGAACATCGACGTGGTTCATTCCGAGGAGACGGAGGCACGCAACTGGGACGCGCAGGTGATCTGCGAGCTCCGCCCGACGAACGGCGACACCAGTCTGGCGCTCGACATCCACGTTGTCGACAGCATCCAGGGTCAACCCGCCGAGCCCGACCTCGCGATCTCCCTTGCCCGGCGACTTCAGCAGCCCGTCCTGTTCCCCGATCCGGACATCGACCCGAGCGCGTACTGGGTCGCCGACCCGCTGGGAAACACGGCGCGTGCGCGCCTGTACGCACCCGACGAGGAGGGCGGGGACCATGTCATCGACGCCGTCGATGCGCCGATTGCGGGCCTGCCGGGTATTCCCGTGCAGAATTTCCCGGAAGCGATCCACATGTTCCGGACGGTGACTCCTGTCGCCGAGGAATTCAAGGCTGCTCTCGCACATCGGGGAGTGAATTTCGCAGAACGGAACGCGTATTTCGACAAGAATCGACTCATCGCGTCGGACACGTGGAGTTGGGAGAATCTCTCTGCGCTGATGGAGCAGGGCTGGCCGCCCTACTCGTGGTTTCCGGCCTCCCTCTACGAGGAAAGCCTGAGCCTGCGCGACCGTCTGGACGACACGGTGAGTACAGCTGATTCGGAGGCTGCCGAGGCGGCACCCGAATTCATTGCGCGAATCGACGAGACATATCGTCGGCTCACCGTCGACGACGGCGGTGCTGCCCTGAGTGCGGCGCTCGGTCTGCCGCAATCCGCCGTCGCGGGGCGCAATTGGTGGTGGCACCGTCGTCCGGCCGAAATCCCCTGGGAGGAACAGGCCGGGTGAGCCCGGTCAGCCGTCCAGCGGCGAGAGGTGCGGCGAGAGGTGCGCGGACAGGGCGCGCAGGAAGTCCGGGGCGTCGAAGATCGCGCCTGCGGAGGCGACGCCGGTGGTCCTGGTGCGGCCGGTGAGGATGCGGTTGACGGCCTCCACCGCGAGCGGGGCGGTGACGGCGTAGATGTCCTGGCCGGCGACGGACACGCGGCGTTCGGTGCCGCCGGAGCGGACCAGGACGTCGACCACGAAGGTCTGTGCGGAGCGGCCGCGTTCGTCCACGGCGGTCGGCGCCGAGGGGACGGGGGCGGACAGGTCTGCGGCCGCGTTCGCCGTCATGTAGGTGCGCACCTCCGGGACGGCCAGGTGGCTGGGGACGGTGACGACGTCGGCCATGGTGAACTCGCCGAGGACGCGCTGCGGGCCGAGCGGGGCCGGGAAGTGCCAGTCGAGGGTCGGCAGGGCGTCGTCGTGGTACTCCAGCCGTCCGTTGGTCCAGCGGACCCGGCGGCCGGCGCGGCGCTGCGCCGAGACCGCGCCCGCGGCGAGCGTTCCGGCCGTGGGGTGCCAACTGCTCAGCCCGTACGCGATGTGCGCCTCGTCGGCCGCCGTCCAGTCGCCCATCGCGGCCGTCACCAGCAGGTCGCCGAGGCCGCCGTAGAAGGCCATCGCCGGGACCACCACGGTACCCGCCGCGCGGGCGCGGTCCGCGAACCGCGCGAAGGTGTCGAGGTTCGCCTCGATCTCGGCCGCCACATCGACGTACGGGAGGCCGGCCCGCAGCGCCGCCTCGATCAGCGGGGCGGCGGTGGTGGCGAAGGGCCCGGCGCAGTTGATCACGGCGGCGGCGCCGCGCAGGGCGCGGTCGAGCGCGGCCGGATCGTCCACCGAGGCCTGCCGCGCCTCGCAGCCCGGTGGAACCAGCGCCGCCAACTTGTCCCGGTCGCGGCCGACGGGCAGCGGGACGTACCCGCGCTCGCGCAACTCCGCGACCACGAACCGCCCGGTGTGCCCGTAGGCCCCGTACACCGCCACGATGTTCCCGCCCGACACCATCCGTCTGCTCCCGCGTGCTCGAAGTGACCCACCGGGAAGATCCTGTCCGGTTCGGTGATCGGCGCCCAGTGTCCGGAACGACACGACCCGTACAATTTCCGACATGGGTTCTGCCGCGCGCTCCGTCGCGATCGCCGCCACGGACGGCATGCTGCACTTCGAACTCGCCCTCGCCCAAGAGGTGTTCGGCTCGTGCCCGGACGCGGTGCCGGGCCCCTGGTACGACGTCAGGGTGTGCGGCCCGCAGGCCGTCCGGGTCGGCCGGTTCCTGCTGGAGCCGGACTGCGGACTCGACCGGCTGGCGGACGCCGACACCGTGATCGTCCCCGCCCTGGCGGACGTCGAGCAGGACCCGCCGGCCGAACTGGTCGAGGCGGTGCGCGCGGCCCACGCGGCGGGGGCGCGGATGGTCTCGCTGTGCACCGGCGTGTTCGCGCTCGCCGCCGCCGGAGTGCTGGACGGGCTGCGCGCCACCACGCACTGGGCGCACACCGGCGAACTGGCCAGGCGCTACCCCCGGGTGGAGGTGGACCCGGACGTGCTCTACGTCGACAACGGCCAGGTGCTCACCTCCGCCGGGAAGAGCGCGGCGATGGACCTGTGCCTGCACCTGGTCCGCCGCGACCACGGCTCGGCGATCGCCAACGTGACCGCCCGCCGCCTGGTCGTCCCGCCCCACCGGGCAGGCGGCCAGGCCCAGTTCGTCACCACACCGGTGCCCGCGCAGGACGACCACCCCCTGGCCGAGCTGCTCCCGTGGGCGATGCGGCGGCTGGACCGGCCACTCACCGTGGAGGACCTGGCCCGGCGGGCGAACTTGAGCTCGCGCCACCTGGCCCGCCAGTTCCGCTCGGTGACCGGAACCACCCCGCTGCGGTGGCTGCTGACCCAGCGGATCCGGCGCGCGCAGGAACTGCTGGAGACCACGGACGACAGCATCGACACCATCGCCGCGGCCTCGGGCCTGGGCACCTCGACCACCCTGCGCCGCCACTTCCACCGCACGCTCGGCGTGCCGCCGGACACCTACCGCCGCACCTTCCGGGCGTGAGGCCGCGGGGCTGCCGCCGCACCTTCCGGGCGTGAGGCCGCGGGGCTGCCGCCGCACCTTCCGGGCGTGAGGCCGCGGGGCTGCCGCCGTACGTTCCGGGCGTGAGGCCGACTATTCGCGGCGGGCCACCGACAGCAGGACGTCCACCAGCCGCTCCGCCGCGTCCGGGCGGCCGTGCTCGCGGGCCCGCGCGGCCATCGCGGCCCGCCGGGTGTCGTCCTCCAGCAGGGGGCCGAGCGCTGCGCGGAGGTCGTCCGGCGTGACGGTGCCGAGCAGGGCGACGGCCGCTCCGGCCTGCTCCAAGTGGGCGGCGTTGTGGGCCTGTTCGTTGCCCGCCGCCGACGCCAGCGGGACGAACACCGCCGCCTTGCCCAGTGCCGTCAGCTCCGCGAGGGTGCCCGCGCCGCTGCGGCTGACCACCACGTCCGCCAGGGCCAGCACGTCCGGCAGTTCGGCGCCCATGAAGCCGGTGAGGAAATAGCGGCCCATCAGGTGGGCGGGCAGCCGCGCCGCCCGGGCATGCAGGTCGGCCTCGTTCGCCGGGCCGCACTGGTGGACGACGTTCGCCCGTTCCAGCAGCCACGGGAGGACGCCGGACACCAGGTCGTTGATCTGCGCCGAACCCTGCGCGCCGCCCGTCACGTACACCGTCGGCAGCGAACGGTCGAAGCCGTGCAGCCCGAGCGCCGTCACCGCCTTGTCCGGGTGGCCCGTCAGGACCGCCGGGCGGACCGGGTTGCCCGTCACCACGGCGGTGCTGCGGGCGGATTCCGGCAGCAGCGGGAGCGTCGATTCCGAGGAGACCGCGACCCGGGTCGCCGCCCGGGCCAGCACCTTGTTCGCCAGCCCCAGCCGCACCGTCTGCTCGTGCACCACCAGCGGGGCCCGGCAGGAGCGGGCGGCCAGGCCCACCGGCACCGCGACGTACCCGCCGGTGGCCAGCACCACGTCCGGCCCGAACTTCCGGATCAGCGACCGGGCCTGGACGGCGCCCCACGGCACCCGCAGCATGTCCCGCACGTTCGCCGGGGACAGCAGCTTCAGCGGATTGCTCGACCGCCGGACCTTGCCCGTGGCGACCGGCTCGAACCTGATCCCCTCCGTGGGCGCGATCCGCGCCTCCAGGCCCTTCGCGGTGCCCACCCACAGCACGTCCACGCCGCGGTGCTCGGCCGCCAGCCGCTGCTGCAGGGCCCGCACCGCCGTCAGCGCCGGGTACGTGTGCCCGCCGGTGCCGCCGCCCGTCACCACCAGCCTGAGCGCCCTCTGTTCGCCGGCCATCCTCGTCCTCCTCCAGCTCGGTTCTGTGCTGTGCTCCAGGGTGCACGCTTACCTGGTGGGTCGTCACATTCCGTGGCGGATCGATGAGAAGGGTGGGGAACGGGTGCGCGAGGCGTACATGGATCGTGAGGTGGCGGCGGCCGTGGCGGCCCGGGGCGGGGTCCCGGCGCCGTTGACGCCGGAGCGGCTGCGGGAGTGGCAGCGGGCGGACGCGGCGGTCCGGCCACGGCCCGGGCTGCGGGAGTTGACGGACGGGGGCCGGTACGAGGCGGGCGTCGGCGAGGGGGTGGTGTGGGCGCGGCCGACCGGGCTTCGCGGGCGGCTGCCGGTGCTGTGCTACCTGCACGGGGGCGGGCTGATCGGCGGCAACGCGTACTCCGTACTGCCGCGCGTGCTACGGGAGTTGGCGCAGCCGTTGGGCCTCGCGGTGGTGTCGGTCGAGTACCCGCTCGCACCGGACGCCACGTACCCGCAGCCGCTGCACGCCTGCCGGGAGGCGCTGCGCTGGACGGTCGCCAACGCCGACGTGCTGGGGATCGACCCCTCGCGGGTGGTCCTCGCCGGCAAGAGCGCAGGCGGCGGCCTCGCTGCCGCGCTCGCACTGCTGCTGCGCGACGAGGGCGGGCCGGTGACGATCGGTCAACTCCTGCTCAGCCCGATGCTCGACGACCGCGGCGACACCGCGTCCGCCCGCCAACTGGCCGGCCACGACACCTGGGACGCCACCTCCAACGCCACCGCCTGGCAGGCGGCCCTCGGCCCCCGCTACGGCACCCCCGACGTCCCGCCGTACGCGGCGCCCGCCCGCGCCACCTCGCTGGCAGGGCTGCCACCCGCGTACCTGGAGGTCGGCTCGGCGGAAACCTTCCGCGACGAGGTGGTGGCCTACGCGAACGCCCTCTGGCAGTGCGGCGGCAGCGCCGAACTGCACGTCTGGCCGGGCGCCTGCCACGGCTTCGACACCCTCGCCCCGTACGCGGCCGTCAGCCGCACGGCGGCGGCGGCCCGGCGGGAGTGGCTGCGGCGGCTGCTGCTGGAGTGACGGGGCGTCGGACGGCAGGTGGGTGCCGTCAGTCCGCTCGCAGGATGCGTGAGACGTAGATCCGCGGTGGGTCCGTGTCATCGTTCACCACGTACTCCACCAGCCCGAGATCACGGCGCAGCGGTGCCGAGTGCATCCCGGGCCGTCCAGGCACCGGCATGCTCAGGTGGGGGCAGGGGTTCTCGCGCAGGTCGACCAGGAACGCCACCACGGTGGAGAACACGTCGGCCGGCGTGCCCGGATCGTCGAGCGACTCCTCGACGGCCGGAGAGAGGATGAGCGGATCGTCCTCGAACTCGCTGTGGTCGCTCACCGGGCGTCGAGGCGGCGCAGCACCGCGGACGCCGGGGCGCCGGGTGCGGTGCCGGCCTGCACGGCGGCGTGGATGCGGTCGCCCTCCGGGTCACGGTAGAGCTCGGCCCGCAGCCACCACCGCCGCAGAACGCCGCCGATCGTCGTGTCGTCGGCCTCGCCCATCTCCCGGTAGAACTCCATCCGCTGTGCCGGAGGCAGCGCGGCGGCGACGGCGTCCTGCGTGCGCGGGATGGGCTGGGTGCCGTCGTGGTGGCCGTGCAGGGATGCGGCGCTCACCGTGTCCTCCGGGAGTCTCGAGCGGGCGGGACCACCACCAGTGTGCTCTCCCCGCGGCACCGGTCGGAACTCGGGGCGCGGGCTTGGCAGGTCAGCCCGGGATGTCGGTGGGGGTCCAGCCGGTGGAGGTCCAGCCGGTGGCGGTGCGGGAGAAGCGCAGGCGGAGGTGGTGGCGGTCCGGGCCTGCCTGCCAGAACTCGGCGGTGGTGGCGTGCAGGGCGTAGCAGTGCAGGGCGGGGGAGGGGGTGCTGCGGTCCGGTGCGGGGTGGACGGGGCCGCGGAGGCGGACCTGGCGGCCGGGGCGGGGCCAGTAGACGGTGAGGGCGGCGTCCGGGTGGGCGGTGAACTGGCGGGCCTTCGGGGAGTCGGGCTCGGTCCAGAAGTGCCAGGCGCCGGCGGCCGGGTCGATGTCGCGCAGGACGAGCACCCGGGCGTCCGGGTGGCCCTCGGCATCGACGGTGGAGAGCGTCATCACCTGCGCGTCGGGTACGCCTGCCGCGAGGGCGTCCAGCAGCCAGGCGGTGAACAAGGTGGCCGGGTCGGCAGGGGCGGCCGGGTCCGGGGCCGGGTAGGCGGTGGCGGCGAGGACCGGATGGGCGATCAGGGCCCGGACCAGCGGGCCGGGTGCGGTGCGGTCGGTCAAGGCGTCTCCCCGGGGTGGCTTCGGGCCACCCTATCGAGCGGCTTATTAGACTCAATGTTGATAAGAACGGCCGAACCTCTTGTCGGGCCCGCTACCCGCGAGTAGTTTGCCCCTGTGCCCACGGGCCCACGGGCCCCACCGGAACTCCGCCGGAGGCCGGCCCGCCGCCCGCTCACCCCCGGTCGCAGTCCAGTCGCAGGTCCAGTCGCAGGTCCCGCCGTACGTCCAGTCGCAGGTACAGGAGGCACCCCCATGCCGCGCCCCACCCCCTCCCGCAGCCTTCGGCCCGGGCGGCCCGCGTCCGTGCACGACAACCTCGTCCTCGAACCGCGTGACGTCCACTTCGACTGGTCGCAGCTGCCCCTGCACTGGATCCCCGACGAGCCGATGGCCACCCACACCATCAACGTCCTGCACCTGCTGCTGCCCGAGGGCGAACGGTGGTTCGTCAAGGTGTTCAAGGAGGCGCTGCCGCTGATCCGGGACGACCAACTGCGCGAAGAGGTACTCGGGTTCATCGGCCAGGAGGCGATCCACGCCGAGGCCCACCAGGAAGTCCTCGACCACCTGCTCGGGCAGGGCCTCGACCCGCGACCGTACGTCCGGCAGATCAGCTGGCTGTTCCGCCGCGTCCTCGGCGACAAGCCCGGACTGACCGCGCGCCAGCGCCGCGAGAACATCATCGAACGAGTCGCCTTCATTGCCGCGATCGAACACTTCACCGCCTTCCTCGGCGACTGGGCCCTCAACTCGCCCGGCCTCGACCGCGCCAAGGCCGACCCCACCATGGTCGACCTGCTGCGCTGGCACGGTGCGGAGGAAGTCGAACACCGCAGCGTCGCCTACGACTTGATGCGGCACCTCGACCCCGGCTACCTGCGACGCATCCGCGGCATGGCCGTCTCCGGGCCGCTGCTGGTGCACCTGTGGATCCGTGGCACCCGGTTCATGCTCGCCGCCGACCCCTCGCTCAACGGCAGCGTGGTGCCGACCTGGCGGGAGGCCCAGAAGGCCGCGAGGCGGGGACTGCTCCCCGAACCGGGCCGGTTCGTCCGCTCGGCCCTGCGGTACTTCGGCCCCGGGTACCACCCGACGAACGAGGGCAGCTCCTCGCAGGCGCTCGCGTACCTGGCCAAGTCGCCCGCGGCGAGAGCTGCCGCGGCGCGGTAGGGGGCGAGAGCTGGCGGGCGCGAAACCGGGGGCGCGGGGAACTGCGCGACAAGCGCAAGTCACGTCCGCAAGGTCGCGATCAAGTGCAGGTCATTGTCCTGCGTCGCGATCTTGCGGTTGGGTGCGTTCCCCTTCGCGCAGTTCCCCGCGCCCCTGTCTTCGCGCCCACCCGCGTCTCGCACTCTCCCGCGCTTTCCCTTCCCGAAAACGGAGCCGTACCCCCATGGATCTCGAAACCCCGCCCCCCGACCTGTACGGCCGTCCCCGGGCCGACCGGATGTTTGCCCGGCTGACCGCGTTCGGGGATTGGTACAGCCCGGCGCTGGGGCGGCCGGGGTTGCGGCGGAGTCCGAGGCGGGGGGATTCGCGGGGGGTGCCGCCGTTGTCCTTGGTGGTGACCTCGCATCAGCTCATCGCCGACGACGTGGTCGAGTTGCGGCTGGCCGACCCCTCGGGCGGGACGCTGCCGCAGTGGCAGCCGGGTGCGCGGGTGCTGGTGACGCTGCCCTCGGGGCGGGAGCGTCACTACTCCTTGTGCGGGGATCCGGCCGATCGGCACGGGTACCGGGTCGCGGTGCGGCGGATCGCCGAGGGTGGTGGCGGGTCGGTGGAGGTCCACGACGAGTTGCACGTAGGGTTGCGGCTGCGGGTGCGCAGGCCCCGGAACGGGTTCGCGTTCTGTGGGGAGCCGCAGGTGCTGTTCCTGGCCGGTGGGATCGGGATCACGCCGCTGCTGCCGATGGCCCGGGCCGCCCAACACGCGGGAATCGACTGGAGGTTGATCCACACCGGCCGCACGGCCGGCGCACTCCCGTTCACCGCGGAACTGAAGGCGCTCGACCCGAACCGGGTGGAGCTGCGCACCGACGACGTGCACGGAGTGCCGGACGCGGCCGAACTGCTCTCGCACGCCTCGCGGGGCGCCGCCGTGTACGTGTGCGGACCGGCGCCGATGCTCGGCGCGGTGCAGCGGGCGCTCGACGCCTCACCGGCGGCGTCCTTGCACTTCGAGCGGTTCGGCGCCGCGCCGATCCTGGACGGCCGACCGTTCGCGATCCGGCTGGGGGAGGGCGGGGAGCAGGTGACCGTCCCGGCGGACCGCTCCGCGCTGGACGTGGCACGGGAGTTGAAGCCGGACCTGGCGTACTCCTGCAAGCAGGGTTTCTGCGGGACGTGCGTGCTGAAGGTGACCTCCGGGACGCCCGAGCACCGTGACCGCAGGCTGACCGAGGAGCAGCGGGCCGAGGGCCTGATGCTGCCGTGCGTGTCCCGAGCCGCCGAGGGCGAGACCCTCGTCCTGGAGGTGTGAGCGATGAAGCAGCGCGGGCAGTTGCCACGATTCCCGTTCGACGAGCGGGACTTGGCGAAGTTCCGGGAGGTGCAGCAGCTGGCGTACCACTGCGCGGAGCAGGTCGCGGCGTGGATGGAGCCCGGCGTCACCGAGCGTCAGGCGACCGCGAAGCTGCGGCGCAGCCTGGTGCAGGCCGGGGTGCAGGACTTCTTCCACGTACCGTTCGCCTGGTTCGGCGACCGCACCGCGTTCCGGCACTTCCACACCCCGCTGCAGTTCTTCGCCGGCTCACGGGTGCTGAAGGAGGGCATGCCGTACGTGCTGGACTGCGCGCCGGTGGTGGACGGGTACACGGCCGACATCGGGTACGGCGGCAAGGTCGGCGAGAACCCGGTGTGGGACAAGCTCGCGCAGGACCTGCGGGTGTACCGGGAGCTGATCCTGCGCGAGGTGAAGGCACGCAGGACGCTCGACCAGGTGTACGCGGCGGTGGACGCGCAGATCGCCGAGCACGGCTACGACAACCGGCACCAGGTGTACCCGGGCCGGGTGATCGGCCACCAGGTGACCAGGACGACAGCCCGCGGCCCGGCCGGGGTCAACCTGTTCGGCTTCGGCGTGCGCACGCTCCAGACCCTCGGGCGGGAACTGGTGAAGGAACGCCTGGAGGGGCGCTCCCCGCTGTGGGCCGGCGGCCGCGCCTCCCGGCACGCCCCGACGCCCGGACTGTGGGCGGTGGAACCGCACATCGGTTTCCGCGAGGTGGGCATCAAGTTCGAGGAACTCCTCGTGGTCACCGACGAGGACGCGTACTGGCTCGACGACGACCTGCCGCACGTGCGGCGCTGGGCACTCCAGGAGGGCACCGTATGACCGGCCGCAGCACCGAGATCCGTCGCCGCACCGTCGACTCCGGCGGGCTGAAGCTCGCCGTGTACGAGCAGGGCGACCCGGCGAACCCCACCGTGCTGATGGTGCACGGCTACCCGGACGACCACAGCGTCTGGGACGACGTGGCCGCCGACCTGGCCGCCGACCACCACGTGGTGCGGTACGACACCCGCGGCGCCGGCGCGTCCGGGGTGCCGGCCCGGCGGGAGGACTACCGGCTGGAGCTGCTCGGGCAGGACCTGTTCGCCGTCGCCGACGCCGTCAGCCCCGACCGGCCGGTGCACGTGGTGGCGCACGACTGGGGCAGCGTGCAGTCCTGGGAGGCGATCACCGCCCCCGGCTCGTACCGGCGGATCGCCAGCTACACCACCATGTCCGGTCCGTGCCTGGACCACATGGGCCACTGGATCCGGCACCGGCTGCGCCGCCCGACGCCCCGGCACCTCTCCCAACTGCTGCGCCAGGGCCTGCACTCCTGGTACATCGGCCTGTTCCACCTGCCGGTGCTCGCGCCCGCCGCGTGGAAGCTCGGCCTGGCCCGGCTGTGGCCCCGGGTGCTGAACGACCTGGAGGCCGTCCGCCCGCGGCCCGGCCACCCGCAGCGGACCCTCGCCAAGGACGCCGTGCACGGCATAGAGCTGTACCGGGCCAACATGCGCCCCTCGGTCGCCCGGCCGCGCGAGCGCCACACCGAGGTGCCCGTCCAGCTGATCACCCTGCAACGCGACAACTACGTCTCGGAGTTCCTCTCCGAGGGCCTGGAGCAGTGGGTGCCCCGGCTGACCCGCCGCACCCTGAACGCCACCCACTGGTCGGCGCTGCTGGAGAAGGGCCCGGCGGTCGCCGCGCTGGTCCGCGAGTTCGCCGCCCGCGACCACGGCGCGCTGCGCCAGGAGCCCTCCGGGAGCGGCGAGTTGGTGGTCGTCACCGGCGGCGGCAGCGGCATCGGCCGGGCCACCGCGCTGGCCTTCGCCGACCAGGGCGCCCGGGTGGTGGTCTGCGACCGCGACCTGCCCGCCGCGCAGCGCACCGCCGAACTCTGCGCGCTGTCCGGCGTCAAGTCCGGCGCGTACCAGGTGGACGTGAGCGACGGCGCGGCCGTGGACGCGTTCGCCAAGCAGGTCGCCGCCGACTTCGGAGTGCCCGACGTGGTGGTCAACAACGCCGGCATCGGCCACTCCGGGACGTTCCTGGAGACCACCGAGGAGGAGTGGCGGCGCGTCCTGGACGTCAACCTGTGGGGCGTCATCCACGGCTGCCGCGCCTTCGGGCAGCTGATGGTCGACCACCGGCAGGGCGGACACCTCGTCAACCTGGCCTCCGCCGCCGCCTATCTGCCGTCCAAGGTGCTGGCCGCGTACGCCACCTCCAAGTCGGCGGTGTACATGCTGTCCGACTGCCTGCGGGCCGAACTCGCCCCGCACCGGATCGGCGTGTCCACCATCTGCCCCGGCATCGTCAACACCAACATCACCCGCACCACCACCTTCTCCGGTCTCGGCGCGGACGAACAGGCCGCCAAGCAGGCCAAGGTGTCCAAGATGTACGCCCGCCGGGGCTTCCCGCCGGAGAAGGTCGCCGCCGAGATCGTCCGCGCCGTCCGCACCGGCCGGGCCGTCGTCCCCGTCACGGTCGAGGCCAAGGCCGCCCGGCTGCTCGGCCGGCTCAGCCCCGGCCTGCTCCGCCGGGCCGCCAGGATCAACGCGGGCTGACCGCAGCGCAGTTGGGCTTCATGGCCGAACAGTGCGGCGCGGCCGGTGACGAGAACCGGCCGCGCCGCACGCGCGTGCCCGGGGAAAACCGGCTGCGCCGCGCTCGCGGCGGGCGGGAGACTGCCGTCCATGGACACACCCGACGCCCGAGCCCTGCGGCACGTCGCCGCCCGCAGCAGCGGCGACCCGCTGCCCGCCGGGATCGACATCACACTCAACTTCCACCCCGACCGCGAGCTCGACGGGGTGCCTATCCTGGAGTCGCTGGCCCGGGACGGCGTGTACCGCTCCCAGTTCTCCACCGGCACCAGCAACGGCGGACTCACCGCCCACCCCGGCGGCGACCGGTGGACGTGGGAGAGCCGGATCTTCGGCGGCGCCTACGACGACGCCCCCGCCGAGCGCCGCCCCGTCTACGGCGCGCTCAACCACCTCCGCAGCCCCTACGGCGGCGCACCCCGCTTCGGCTCCGCACACTTCCGCCTCGCGCCCGAGGCGCTGCACCGGGCCACGTTCTGCTACCCCGACAGCGTCTTCGAACCCGAACACTTCGGCACCGCCGAGGCCATGGCCCTGCTCACCCTTCTTGAAGCCGACGAACAGGACCTGCTGGACGCCTACATCGAAGCCCAACTGCACGGCACAGTACGGCTGTTGGACCACCTTGACGCGCTCGTCCTGGACCCCTGCTACCGGGGCACCGCCGTCGAGACCGCCGCCCGCGCCCTGCCCTGCCGCCTCGAATGGCACCCCGGCCACCGGCTCGCCGCACAGGAGTTGGAACAGTACGCCGACTACCGGGGCCCGCACATCACCGCCCTCGGCGCGAAGATCGCCCACGACGGCGTCCTCGACCCCGCCGTCATCGGCGCCGCCGTCCGCAGCGGGCAGTACGACCCGCAGGAGCTGAAGAAGGTCTGGCACTGCCTGGCCCGATTCGGCCGGCCCGTAGACTGACACCCCATGGACCTGACTCCGATGGCCACCCCCCTCGCCTCCTTCGCCCTGGTCGTGGGCCTGCTCACCCTCACCCCCGGCCTCGACACCGCCCTCATCCTGCGCACCGCCGCCCTCGGCCGGCGCCGGCAGGCCTGGGGCGTCGTCCTCGGCATCCAGACCGGCACCATGATCTGGGGCACCGCCTCCGCCGCCGGCCTCAGCGTGCTGCTCACCGCCTCCCGCCTCGCCTACGAGACGCTGCGCTGGGCCGGCGTCTGCTACCTGCTGTGGATGGGCGTGCAGCTGTTCCGCAACCGCCACCAGGACTCGCCGGACGAGCCGGAGGCGGCGGACAACTCCGGTGGCCTGTGGGCCGGTTGGCGGCGCGGCACGGTCACCAACCTGCTCAACCCGAAGGTCGGCGTGTTCTACGTCGCCGTGCTGACCCCGTTCATCCCCGCCGGAGTCCCGCACCTGCCCGCCGGCGTGCTGCTCACCTCCGTGCACGTGGCCGAGGGCATCCTGTGGTCCGCCGTCCTGATCGGCTTCGCCCACACCCTGCGCACCTGGCTGCGCCGCCCCGCCGCACGCCGGGCGCTCGACCGGGTCACCGGGGCCGCCGTGGTCGGCTTCGGCGTCAAGCTCGCGCTGACCGACTGAGGTCCTGGAAGACTGCCGCACGGACCTCTCCTGCTTCCACGACGTGATCACGGGTTCGATCAAGGCCCACTGATCATCCGTCAGACCACCGGATACGCCCTCTGAGGCCCGGCCCCGGCGTGGTGGTACTGGGTTCACCATGGATGCGGATACAAGAGCCATGGCAGGCCCGTGTTGAGGTGCTCTAACGTCGAGCCATGACGATTCCACCCCGGTTGGGGCTCCTGGCACGGCGGGCGCGGCGGGACACCGGCTTCCTGGCCACGGGTGTCCCGCTGCACCTGGCGCTGGTGCCCGTGTGGGCCTGGGCCGCGACGACCACTGCCAGGACGGGGAACTGGGCGCTCACGCTCCCGGTGTCTGTCGCCCTGGTCCTGAGCGGCGTCCCGGTGCTGACGGCGGTTCAGCGGTACCGGCACCGGGCGCTGCTCGGGGTGGACATCCGCCGCTCGGCGCCCGCGCCGCAGCGATGGTCGCCGACCACGGCCCTGCGGTGGCTCTGCTCGGTGCGCGCCTGGCGGCAGGTCGGGTACCACCTGGTGCTGGGCCCGCTGGCGGCCCTGTCGGAGCTGTTGGTGCTGATGGCGGCGGTGGCGGGTCTGGCGGGCGCCACCGGGTACGGCTGGGTGTGGGCGCTGCCGGTCGGGGTGCGGCACGACTGGTTCGGCTGGGCGACGCTGATGCCGTGCTACACCGTGCTCGGCCTCTTTCTGCTGTCCCTCCTGCCCTGGCTCGCCGGGGTGGTGGCCCGGGCGGAGTCGCGCTCCGCCGCGGCGCTGCTCGGACCCAGCCGGGCCGATCGGCTCCAGGAGCGGGTCGCGTACCTGGCGGGCAGCCGTACCGGCCTGATCGAGGCGGTCGATGCCGAGCGCCGCCGAATCGAGCGCGACCTGCACGACGGCACCCAGCAGCGGCTGGTCTCGCTGGCGGTCAACCTGGGACTGGCCATGGCCACCCGCCCCGACCTGTCGGGCGAGGCCCGTGAGGTGCTGGCAGAAGCACACCTGGAGGCGAAGGCGGCGATCGCCGAACTCGCCGATCTGCTACGCGGGTTGCACCCTGCGGTGCTCGAGGACCGGGGCCTGGACGCGGCGTTGTCCGGGCTGGCCGCCCGAGTTCCGCTGCCGGTGCGCCTGCGGGTCGAGCTGCCGGAACGGGCGGCGCCCGCCGTGGAGTCGGTTGCGTACTTCGTGATCTCCGAGGCGCTGGCGAACGTGACCAAGCACGCCGGCGCCTCGCGGGTCGAGGTGACGGTCCGACGCGTCGGGGCGGTCCTGCGGGTGAACGTCACCGACGACGGGCTGGGCGGCGCCGACCCCTCCGGTGGTACGGGGTTGAGCGGGCTGGCCAAGCGGGTGGGCTCCGTCGACGGCAGCTTCCGGCTCAGCAGCCCCGTCGGGGGACCGACGACCGTGACGGTGGAGCTGCCGTGCGCGCGGTGATCGCCGAGGACTCGGTGCTGTTGCGGGTCGGCCTGGTCAAGGTGCTGGAGATGGGCGGCTTCCAGGTCGTCGCGGAAGTCGGCGATGCGGAAGCGCTGTTGGCCGCCGTCGAGGAGCACCAGCCCGAACTCGCTCTGGTGGACGTCCGGATGCCGCCCACCTTCACCGACGAGGGCGTGCGGGCGGCCGCGGTGATCCGCCGCGACCGGCCGCGCACGGCGGTGGTCCTGCTCTCGCAGTACGTGGAGGAGCGCTACGCCGCCGACCTGTTGGCGACCAACACGAGCGGAGTGGGCTACCTGCTCAAGCAACGCGTGGCCGATGTCCAGGACTTCGCAGCAGCGGTACGGCGGGTGGCCGAGGGGGGAACGGCGCTGGACCCCCAGGTCGTCGCCCAACTTCTGCTCCGCCGCAGCGACCCCCTGGCCGCCCTGACCCCGCGCGAGCGGGAGGTGCTGGCCCTGATGGCGGAGGGCCGGTCCAACGCCGGCATCGCCGAGGCACTGACGGTCAGTGAGAGCGCGGTGGCCAAGCACATCAACAACATCCTCGCCAAACTCGACCTGCCGGTGGCCGATGCGGACCACCGCCGGGTGCTCGCCGTGCTGCGCTTCCTGGGCGCGTCCAGGGGCTGAACCCAGGGGGGCCACGCCTGCCGCCATCACGGCGACGGGCCCGGCGCCGGCCCACGCTGCGCCGCGTCCGGGGGCGCGGGGACGCCGACCGCGGTGGCGTTGGCGTCCCGGCTGCCGTTGGAGGCGTTTCCCGAGGCGGGCCGACCAGCAACTCCACCTGGCCGTCGACGGACTTGGCCGACGGTTCGGCCGGGCGGGAACCGCCCGAGCGGCGTCAGGCGTCGATCGGACGCAGCACCGCGTAGTACGCGAACGGCGGACCGTACAGCCGGGCGACCCGCAGCCCGGCTCCCTCCGCCAGGCTGATCAGCGAGGCCGGCCGGATCTGATGCCGGTCGAAGAACTCGCCGACCACCAGCCGCCCGAACGGCTTCAGCGCCCGGCGCAGCTCGGCCAGCGTACGTGCCGGATCCGGGATCTCGCCCAGCGCCGTCACCAGGTAAGCCGCATCGAACGAGCCATCCGCAAAAGGAAGTTCATGTGCGTCGACGCAGTTCGGCACGATGTTGTCGATGCCCTGCTCCTTGGCCCGGCGGCCCACGTGGTCGAGCATCTCCTGCTGGATGTCCACGATGTCCAGCCGGCCGTTCGGGCCCAGCTGCGGTGCGACGTGCAGCGACTGCAGGCCGGTTCCGGGGCCTATCTCCAGGATCCTCTCGCCCTCCCGGGCCTGCAGCACGTGGTCCAGACGCTTCAGCGTCAGGAACGGCAGCGGCAGGTCGAGCAGCCAGCGCTGAGAGTACGGGTACGGCGCGGTGTCGGTGAACCACCAGGTGGCGACGGCGGCGGCAGCGCCCGCGCCGATCAATGCCCGAGAATTCCTCATAGTTCCTCCCCAAATGTCCGATTGAGCCATCGAGGCTTGTCCGATGGTCAATCAGTGGTGTTTGTGTGCAATCTGTTTGTGTCGGCGCCGACTCTGTCGGCAATCGACCCGAGCGGGCCGAACGAACCGCCCGTGGACCGCCGTTGCGGCAGGCCGGGGACTTCCCGAAACGGACCGGACCGCAAGCGCCGATCACGTCACGAGCATTTCCGCTCAGCGGCCCGGCCGAGGGAAGGTCCGGGTCGCGAGAACCGCGCAGGCCACCGCCAGTGGCAACTCGGCGAAGACGGCCATCAGCACCGCCGGCTCGAGGTCCGAACCCGGGGCAGCCGTCATGGTGTCGAACCAGGCATCCACCAGCAGCAGGGTCGAGGTCGCGGCGGAGGTCAGGCAGGCCCGGCGGTCGCCGCGCCCGAGGAGCAGTCCGGTGGAGAGCAGGCCGAGCGCCTCAAAGCTGTCCAGACCCGTCCACGTCCAGGCCCAGTGCGAGGCCTGAGCGGTGGCCGGCAGCCCGGTGTGCAGGAAGACCAGCCAGGGAATCATCGCCAGCCCGAGCACGGTGAGGACCGTGGCCGCCCGGCGAAGCAGCAGCGGGAACGTCGAAGCGGCCGCGGCCTTCGGAAGGATCCGCGGGACACCGGGGCCCGAAGCGGCGTCCACGCGGACCAGGCTGAGCGAATGAACGCCGGTCAGCCGAGTGCTCGCCATGACACCTGACTCCCTCCCGTGCCCGCCCCTCGGGCACAACATCAGCATGTCGTTCGCGCGCGCCCGAGGCAGTAGCGCTCCCATCCGACTTGATGGTGGTGCCAGGTACACCTTCGGCATCCGGCGACACTGCGAGGAGATCCGGCCTGCCTCCGCCGGAGCCAGTTCCGGCCGGCCTTCGTCGCCATCGGCTGCACGCGCGGCCCGGTCCTGCTGCCGGCCGCTCCACCGCTCGCCGCCGTCGTGACCCGGGAACGCAGCGCCGATGTCCTGCGAGTGACCGTGATCGACGACGGATCAAGGACTCAGGACACTAGGGTCCCGCCACTGCGGCGGCCAGCCGGGTCGCTGCCGTGGCCACCGCCGACCGCAGTTCCGGGCCGCCCAGCACCCGGAAGTCGAACGGGACGGCGGCCAGCCACTGGGCGTACATCGCCGGGTTGCGGGTGCTGCCGAGCAGGACGCAGCGCTCACCCGCCGCCTCCAGCCGGCCCATCGGGGCGCCGATCCACGGCGCGGCCTGCGCGAGCGGGGCGTCGAACTCCACATGCGTCGGGAAGGCCCAGCCCGAGCCGAGATGCGCCTCCAGCAGGGCCACCGGGTCGAGGTCCGCGGGCATCCGGAAGCCCGTCGTGGTCTCCTCGGCCGCCTGCACCCGGTCGATCCGGTAGGTGCGCATCGCGCCCGCCCGATGCGCATGGCACAGCAGGTACCAGCGGGCCCGGCGCACCACCACCGCCCACGGATCCACCTCCGCCCGCCACTCGTTGCCCGCCTCGCTCCGGTACGTGATCACCACGCGCCGCCGCGCCGCCACCGCCTCCACCAGCGTGTTCGTCACCGCCGGATCCGGGTACACGGCCCCCGGGTCCGGTGCGGCCGCCGCATGCTCGCGCAGCGCCGCCGCCTGCCGCCCGACCTCCTCCGGCAGCACCCGGACCACCTTGTCCAGCGCCGCCCCCACCGGGTCACCCGGCTCGCCCGCCGCCGGCCGCCCGTCCAGCACCGCCATCACCAGCCCCAGCGCCTCCGCCTGGGTGAACGCCACCGGCGCCAGCCGCGTCCCGCGCCGCAACCGGTAGCCACCGTGCGGGCCGCGCTCCGACTCCACCGGGATCCCCGCCTCCCGCAGGATCGCCACATAGCGCCGCGCCGCGCGATCCGTCACCCCCAGCTTCTGCGCCAACTCCTCGGAGGTGGTGCCCGGCCGGGCCCGCAGGATCTCCAGGGTGCGCAGCGCGCGGGCGGTGGGGCTGGTTCCGGTCGACATGTTCGCCAGCGTATGCGGATGCCGCGACAACCAGGAAGCAGATCGTCCTGAACCGCCCCTAGCCTGGGGACACGCCCGCTTTTCCGCCTCTATTTTTCGGGAGCACCCCCGTGGACATCCTGCTCATCGGCGGCCTCTGGCTGGACGGCACCGCCTGGAACGCGGTGACCCCCACCCTCCGCGAACTCGGCCACCACCCCCGGCCGTTGACCCTGCCCGCCACGCCCAGCACCACGCTGGACGAGCAACTCGCCGCCGTCCTTGCCGCGGTGGACTCCGCTGCCGATCCGGTCATGCTGGTCGCCCACTCCGCCAACTGCACCCTCGGCTGGCTGGCCGCCGACGCCAGGCCCGAGCGGATCGCCGCACTCGTCCTGATCGGCGGCTTCCCGGAGCAGGACGGCCGGCCCTACGCCGACCTGTTCGACATCCGCGACGGCGTCATGCCGTTCCCCGGCTGGGCGCCGTTCGAAGGCCCCGTCAGCGCCGACCTGGACGAGAGCATGCGGCAGCAGATCGCCACCAACGCCATCCCCGTCCCCGAACGCGTCGCCCGGGCCCTCGTCCGCCTGACCGACGACCGCCGCTACGACGTCCCGATCACCATGGTCTCCCCCGAGTACACCCCGGACCAGGTCCGCGCCTGGGTCGCCCAGGGCCAGGCCCCCGAACTCGCCCACGCCAAGCACGTCGAGTACCTGGACTTCGACTCCGGCCACTGGCCGATGTTCACCAAGCCCACCGAACTCGCCCGCCTCCTGGACACCCTGGCCTGACGGGCAACCAGCGCTTTGGTGGCCCCCTGCCGGACGACGCGGCAGGGGGCTTCGACCTTCCGTCGCCGGCAGGCCCACGCCGCGCGTCCCCGTCCCGGGCGCGCTCATCGCGAGCAGAGATGACAGTTGTCGTCGATCATCGCAGCCGGACGGGAAGCGCGAGCCGGACCCCGGGCGCTCACACCTGTGCGCTGCGATCGTCGCAGCCGCCGAACGCGACCACCCCGGAAGGCAGCCATGGCCACTTCACCGAGCACCGGCCCGACCATCACCACCACCCCGACGACACCGGACGGCATACCGGGCCGGCTCGTCGCCCTGCTCGCCGTCTCCACCGGCATGACGGCCGCCAACCTGTACTACGCGCAGCCGCTGCTGGCGAAGCTGGCCGAGGTGTTCCAGGTCGGGACGACCACGGCGGGTGCGCTGGTGACGGTCACCCAGATCGGTTACGTGCTCGGGATGCTGTTCCTGGTGCCGCTCGGCGACCGGATCGAGAAGCGGCGGCTGGTGGCGCTGCTGCAGGCGGTCATCACCGTCTCGCTGGCCGTGGCCGGTACGGCGAGCAGCTTCGCGGTGCTGCTGGTCGCTTCACTGGTCAGCGGTGCGACCTCGGTGGTGGCGCAGATCCTGGTGCCGTTCGCGGCGAGCCTGGCCCCGGACCAGGCGCGCGGCCGGATCGTCGGCCGGGTGATGGCCGGGCTGCTCACCGGGATCCTGCTCTCCCGCACCCTGAGCAGCCTGGTGGCGGGCGCCGCCGGCTGGCGGGTGGTGTACCTCGGCTCCGCCGTTCTGACCGCGCTGCTCGCCGTCGCCCTGTACCGGGCGCTGCCGGCGCACGCGGCCACCACCGATCTGCCGTACCGCCAGGTGCTGCGCTCCACCGTGCAGTTGGTGCGCACCCACCCGGCGCTGCTGAAGCGCGGGTTGTACCAGGCGGCGGTGTTCGGGTCGTTCAGCGCGTTCTGGACGGCGGTCTCGTTCCAGCTCACCGGCCCGGCGTTCGGGTACTCGGAGGCGGGCGTCGGGATCTTCGCGCTGGTGGGCGCCGCGGGCGCGCTGGTCGCCCCGCTGGCGGGACGGTGGGCGGACCGAGGTCTCGGACGGCCGCTGACCGGGGCGGCCCTGCTGGTGGCGTCCGGGAGCGCGGTGCTCGCGGGTCTGGGAGGGCACCGCATCGTGCTGCTGGCGCTGGCCGCGATCGTGCTCGACGTCGCCGTGCAGACCACGCTGATCCTCGGTCAGCACGTGGTCTACCAGCTCGACCCGGGCGCCCGGGCCCGGCTGAACAGCGTCTTCATCGCCACCTTCTTCCTGGGCGGCGCACTGGGTTCGGAGTTCGGCACCGTCGCGTACCACGCGGGTGGCTGGTGGGCGGTCGCCGGGCTCGCCGCGGTGCTGCCGCTGCTGCCGCTGGCGCACTGGGCGGCCGACCGGAAGGCCGTGGCGGGCTGAGGCCCTGTCAGCCGAGGTGGCGCAGCAGCGCGGCCACGGCCGGCGCGGGCTCCCCGGCGGGGCAGACCACCGCCACCTCCCACCGGGGCTGCCCGCGGGTGAACCGGCGCAGGGCGAGGTCGGGGAAGTGGGCGGCGATCGACTCGGGCAGGACGCACACCCCCAGGTCGTGGCGGACCAGTTCGGCGGCGGCCACGATGTCGTTCACCTCGAAGACCGCCGCCCGCTCGACGCCGGCGGTCCGGAACGCCCGGTCCACCGCGGAGCGGACCGCCCAGCCCGGGGCGAAGTCGACGAACGGCAGCCCGGGGAGCTCCTCGAAGCGCACCCGGTCCGGGTGGGCGAAGGCGCGGCCCGGCGCGGCGGCCAGCACCATCGGCTCGCAGGCCAGCGAACGCACCGTCAGACCGCGCTGCTGCTGCCGGTCGAACGCGACGATCGCGGCGTCCACGGTGCCGTCCCGCAGCCCGGCGCGGATGTCCACGGCCGCCGCCTGGCGCAGCCGGATCGTCAACCCCGGGTGTTCGGTGCGCAGTTCGCCGAGCACCCGGTCGAGGCCGAGCCAGACGCCCTGCATGGTGCCGATGGTCAGCACACCCCGCAGCACCCCGCGCGACTCGTCCGCCGCCGCCCGGGCCAGCTCCGCCGCCCGCAGCGCGGCCCGGGCCGCCGGTACGAACGCCGCACCGGCGGAGGTCAGGCCGACCCGGTGCGTGGTGCGCTCGAACAACTGGACGCCGAGCTCCTTCTCCAAGGTCCTGACCGTGCCGGACACCGCCGACTGCACGAGGTGCAGCCGCCGGGCCGCCGCAGTGAAACCGCCTTCCTCGGCCACCGCGACGACGACCTCCAGCTGCCGCAGTTCCATCCCGCCCCATCCCGTCGTCGCAGCTCGGCCCGCCTTCCGGGGCCTGTTCGAGGTCAAGGCTAGGTGTATTGACCCGCAGGGTTGTTGACGCGGGTGATCGGTGGTTGTCCTCCGAGTGCGGTGTGGCAGCGATGGTAGTTGTAGGTGTGGAGGA
>NZ_JBHWEN010000016.1:0-178180 GCF_042734215.1 Kitasatospora sp. NPDC059673
TGCTTTCACGAAAGAGCGGCACAGCAACCACCGGAATATGGCGGTCCTGCGCACTGCGTCCTCGCTAGTGTTACTTCATAAAGGAATCTCCAACCAACCGATACCGGCTGGCCGGGGAGGTCAACATATCTGGCGTTGACTTTTGGCACGCTGTTGAGTTCTCAAGGAACGGACACTTCCTTCGAGCCGCATTCCTGCGAACTCTCCGGGCGCTTCGTTCTTTCGTGTTTCGAGCTTATCAGACCGTTTCCGCGGCGTTGACCGGGGATTTACGTTCTCGACTTGCTCTATTTACCGCCGTTGCGCGGCGACCCGAGCAACGATAGCGGGTCGGCGGCCGAGCTCCTAATCGAGGTCGGGAGGATCACTCGGACGGCCGCGTTCGGCCCGTGCAGGCGGGGCCAGGAAGGGTGTGGCGGGATGCCGTAGAGTGCGGCGCGTTGGCCAAGAGGACTAGACCACTTGAAGGTGGCTGGCCCGGAGGAGAGGGTGCGCGAAGGCCGGTTCGTGCGCTGCGGGGTGGACGTCGGGATCGATCTCCGCTCGGGCGACTCGCGGACGTTACGTCACGAAATGTCCGAGTTGGCGTAATTTGGGTCCAGCCGATCAACGGGTCGCTGCTTTGCGGCCGCACGCGATGTACTCCGTACCTGGGAGGCTCCACCATGACCACTGTCACCTCGCCGCTCGCCGGGCGTGCCGTCGGCCTTGCCAATGTGCCCGACCCGGTGTTCGCGGGAGCGATGGTCGGGCCGGGGACGGCGATCGATCCGGTGCGGGAGCCGAATGAGGCGGTGTCGCCGGTGGACGGGCAGGTGGTGTCGATGCACCCGCACGCGTTTGTGGTGATGGACGAGAACGGGCGTGGGGTACTGACGCACCTGGGGATCGACACCGTGCAGCTCAATGGGGAGGGGTTCGAGCTGCTTGTACATAAAGGGGACCGGGTGAAGCGGGGGCAACCGGTGATCAAGTGGAACCCGGCGGCGGTGGAGGCGGCGGGGAAGTCGCCGATTTCGCCGATCGTGGCGCTGGAGGCTTCGGCGGAGCAGCTGAGTGAGGTTGCGGAGTCCGGTGAGGTCGCGGCCGGCGGCGAGCTGTTCGTCTGGAACTGACGGCGACGACGGGCGAAGGGGTCGGACCATGGAGCGGACGCTGCGCGGTGTTGGCGTGAGTCACGGGGTGGCCATCGGGCCGGTGCGGCACATGGGGACCGCGGTGCTGGAGCCGCCGTCCACCCGGATCTCGGCGGAGGAAGCACCGCGTGAACAGGCCCGGGCGCAGGCCGCGGTGGAGGCGGTGGCGGCGGATCTGATCGCGCGCGGGAACCTGGCCGGGGGTGAGGCGCAGGCGGTGCTGGAGGCCCAGGCGTTGATGGCGCAGGACCCGGAGCTGCTGGCGGACGTGAACCGGCGGATCTCGGAGGGCGACAGCGCGGAGCGTGGGGTGTACGAGGCGTTCGCGGCGTACCGGGCGCTGCTGGCTGCGGCGGGTGAGTACTTGGCGGGGCGGGTCGCGGACCTGGACGACGTGCGGAACCGGATCGTGGCGCGGCTGTTGGGGATGCCGATGCCGGGAGTGCCGGACAGCGACGAGCCGTACGTGCTGTTGGCGCGGGACTTGGCTCCGGCGGACACGGCGTTGCTGGATCCGTCGCTGGTGCTGGGGTTCGTGACCGAGGAGGGCGGGCCGACGTCGCACAGTGCGATTCTGGCGCGCGCGATGGGGGTGCCGGCGGTGGTGGCGCTGCCGCGGGCGACGGAGGTGGCGGAGAGGGTGGTGGTCGCGGTCGACGGGACGACCGGTGAGGTGCTGGTGGAACCGTCGGTGGAGCGGCAGGAGGAGTTGCGGCGGCTGGCGGCGGAGCAGCAGGCGGCGCTCGCGGCGTCCTCGGGGCCGGGGCGGACCTCGGACGGGTTCATGGTGCCGTTGCTGGCGAATGTGGGAGGTCCTGCGGATCTGCCGGCGGCGTTGGAGCACGGGGCGGAGGGCGTCGGGCTGTTCCGGACGGAGTTCCTGTTCCTGGACGACTCGGCGAAGGCGCCGAGTGAGGACAAGCAGGTCCTGGCGTACCGGGAGGTGTTGGAGGCGTTCCCGGACGGCCGGGTGGTGGTGCGGGTGCTGGACGCCGGGGCGGACAAGCCCTTGGACTTCCTGACGCCCGCGGACGAGCCGAATCCGGCGCTCGGGGTGCGGGGGCTGCGGTCGTTGCTGGAGCACCCGGAGGTGTTGCATTCGCAGTTGCGGGCGTTGGCGCGGGCGGCCGAGGGGCTGTCGGCGCGGCTCGAGGTGATGGCTCCGATGGTGGCGGACCGTGAGGATGCGCGGGCGTTCGCGGAGGCCTGCCGGGAGGCGGGGCTGGACGCCAAGTACGGGGCGATGGTGGAGATTCCGTCGGCTGCGCTGCGGGCCGGGGCGTTGCTGCGTGAGGTGGAGTTCCTGTCGTTGGGGACGAACGATCTGGCGCAGTACGCGTTCGCGGCGGACCGGCAGGTGGGTTCGCTGGCCCGGTTGCAGGATCCGTGGCAGCCGGCGCTGCTGGATCTGATCGCGTCGGCAGCAGGGGCGGCGAAGGCGGCCGGGAAGAGCTGCGGGGTGTGTGGGGAGGCGGCGTCGGATCCGCTGCTGGCGTGCGTGCTGACCGGCCTCGGGGTGACCAGTCTGTCGATGGGGGCGGCCGCGATCCCGTACGTGCGGTCGACGTTGGCGCAGGCGACGCTGGCGCAGTGTCAGCAGGCCGCCGAGGCGGCGCGGGCGGCGGAGTCCGCGGCGGATGCCCGGGCGGCGGCGCAGCAGGTGTTGTCCGGGGCGTAGGCGTCCGGACCTTCGACTCCCGAGGGGTCGCTGCCACCGTGGGGGTTGGCGGCGACCCCTCGGGGCCTTTGGGAGCGCTTGCAGGTGTGGGTCGGTCGGGTGGGTCGGTCAGTGCTTGCGGGTGGTGGCGAGCTGCTCGAAGAAGCGCAGGTGGTCGAGGTTGTCGACGGAGCCGGGGTTGACCGCCTTGGTGAGGGGGGTGCCGGCCAGCAGGCGCTTGACGGGGACTTCGAGGCGCTTGCCGGTGAGGGTGTGCGGCAGGCCCTGGACGGTGATCACCTCGTCGGGGACGTGGCGCGGGGAGAGTTCGGTGCGCAGCGAGGTGCGGATCCGGCCGATGAGGTCGTCGTCCAGCTCGGCGCCGGGGGCGAGGACCACGAACAGCGGCATCCAGTAGCCGCCGTCGGGCTCTTCCAGGCCGATGACCAGGGATTCGGCGATCTCGGGGAGGCGTTCGACGACCTCGTAGATGTCGGCGGATCCCATGCGGACGCCCTGGCGGTTGAGGGTGGAGTCGGAGCGGCCGTGGATGACGACGGTGCCGCGGCCGGTGGCGGTGATCCAGTCGCCGTGTCGCCAGATGCCGGGGTAGGTGTCGAAGTAGCTGTCGTGGTAGCGGCTGCCGTCCGGGTCGTTCCAGAAGCCGGTGGGCATGGACGGGAGCGGCTTGGTGACGACGAGTTCGCCGACCGCGTCGGTGAGCGGGTGGCCGGTGGGGTCCCAGGATTCGACGGCGGCGCCGAGGCAGGGGGCCTGGATCTCGCCGAGGTACACGGGGAGGGTGGGGACACCGCCGACGAAGCAGGAGCAGACGTCGGTGCCGCCGCTGATGGAGGCGAGCCAGACGTCGGGCTTGACCTCGTCGTAGATCCACTGGAAGCCGTCGGGCGGGAGCGGGGAGCCGGTGGTGCCGAGGCAGCGGACGGCGGACAGGTCGAGGTCGCGTCCGGGGTGCAGCTCGGCCTTGCGGCTGGCGATCACGTAGGCGGCGGAGGTGCCGAGGACGGTGGCGCGGGTGCGGGCGGCGACCGACCAGAGGGCGCCGGTGTCGGGGTGTCCCGGGCTGCCGTCGTAGGTGACGATCGTGGTTCCGGTGAGCAGGCCGGCCAGCAGGAAGTTCCACATCATCCAGCCGGTGGAGGTGTACCAGAGGAAGCGGTCGTCCGGGCCGAGGTCGAGGTGGAGGGCGGCCTGCTTGAGGTGCTCGACGAGGATGCCGCCGTGGCTCTGCACGATGGCCTTGGGGAGGCCGGTGGTGCCGGAGGAGTAGAGCACCCAGAGCGGGTGGTCGAAGGGGACGGGCTCGAAGACCGGTTCGCCCCCGTTCGATGCCTCGGTGGCGGCGACCAGGTCGTCGTAGTGCAGGGCGCCCTCGGGGGCGGGGGTGTCGAGCAGCGGGACGTGGATGACCGTGCGGAGGGTGGGGAGTTCGCGGCGGAGCTCGGCGACCACCTCGGTGCGGTCGTGGTTCTTGCCGCCGTAGTGGTAGCCGTCAACGGCGAACAGGACGGTCGGCTCGATCTGCTGGAGGCGGTCGAGAACGCTGCGGGCGCCGAAGTCGGGGGCGCAGCTGGTCCAGATCGCGCCGACGGTGGCGGTGGCGAGGAGGGCGACCGCGGCCTGCGGGATGTTCGGCAGGTAAGCGCTTACCCGGTCGCCCGGGCGGACGCCGTTGGCGCGCAGCGCGGCGGCCAATGAGCCGACCTGGCGGCGCAGTTCGGACCAGCTGGTGGCAACTGGCTCGGCCGTGCGCTCGTCGAGGTGGAGGATCGCCGGGCGATCGGCGTTGGCCGGGTCCTCGGCGGCGCGCAGGGCGTGCTCGGCGTAGTTGAGGGTGGCGCCCGCGAACCAGCTCGCGCCCGGCATGGTGACCGGCTCGGTGAGGACGGCGGTGGGCGGGGTGTGGAAGCGCACGTCGAAGTACTCGGTGACGGCGGTCCAGAAGCGCGGGAGGTCCTCGGTGGACCAGCGGTGGAGGTCCGCGTAGCGGGTGGCGGCCTCGGTGTCGGTGGTGACGGGTGCGAGCGGGGCGGCCGGGGCGCCGTGGTGGTCGGCGGCCCAGCGCTGGAAGGCGACCAGGCGGCTGGCGGCGGCGCGGGTGGGGTCCGGGCGCCAGAGCGGCTCGGGGTGCGGGTCCTGCTGGTCCTGCTGGTCCTGCTGGTCCTGCTGGTCCTGCTGGTCCTGGGGGGTCGGAGGGGTGCTCACGTGGTGGTCTCCAGGCCGTGGTGGGGACGGGTGGGCTTGTGGCAGGCCGTCCGTGGGTGCTGACGGTGCTGACCATGCCACGTGATCGTCCAGGGGTCCAGGGTTCGTCCTGGTGGTGGACGGTGCGGGGGTGGGGTGGCGGGTGGTGGTGGGTGGGGGTGGTCCTGGTGGTCCTGATGGGGGTGGCGCGCGGTGGGTGGTCGGGGCTGGCCGGGGGTGGAGCGCACGATGAGTGGGGCGCACGGTGGGTGGGGGGGCGATGGGTGGGGGGCGATGGGTGGGGGGTGGTGGCGGGGGTGCGCGATTGGTGGCGCGCGGTGGGTGGTCGGGGGTGGCGGGGGGTGGTAGGACGGCGGGATGACGGTGGCTTATGACGTGGTGATCGTGGGTGGCGGGCACAACGGGCTGGTGGCGGCCGGGTATTTGGGACGTGCCGGGTTTCGGGTGCTGGTGCTGGAGCGGCTCGGGCACGTAGGTGGTGCGGCGGTCTCGGAGCGGGCGTTCCCCGGGGTGGATGCGCGGCTGTCGCGCTACTCGTACCTGGTGAGCCTGCTGCCGCGACGGATCGTCACGGATTTGGGCGTGCGGGTGGAGTTGCGGCGTCGGCGGATCTCCTCGTACACGCCGTGGGAGCGGGACGGGCGGACGGGCGGGCTGCTGGTGGATGCCTCGGAGGAGCGGCGGACGGCCGAGTCGTTCCGTGAACTCACAGGTGGGGAGTGTGAGTTCACGGCCTGGCGGGAGTTCTACGGGATGACCGGGCGGGTGGCGCGGCGGGTGTTCCCCTCGTTGACGGAGCCGCTGCCTTCGCGGGCCGAGCTGCGGGCGCTGGTGGACGATCCGGTGGCGTGGGCGGAGTTGTTCGAGCGGCCGCTGGGTGAGGCGTTGGAACGGCGGTTCGCGGACGATGTGGTGCGGGGTGTCGTGCTGACGGATGCACTGATCGGAACGTTCACGCATGCGCACGACCCCTCGCTGCGGCAGAACCGGTGCTTCCTCTACCACGTGATCGGCGGCGGGACGGGTGACTGGGACGTGCCGGTGGGCGGCATGGGTGCGGTGACGGGTGCGCTGGCGGAGGTGGCCAGGGCGGGTGGTGCGGAGTTCCGGACGGGGTGCGAGGTCGTCGCGGTGGATCCGGGCGGGCGAGGGCGGCCGGCCGAGGTCGGGTACCTGGACGCGGACGGGGTGGAGCGGCGGGTCGGGGCGCGGTGGGTGCTGTGCAACGCCGCGCCGGTGGAGCTGGCGCGGCTGCTGGGGGCGAGCGGCGGGGCGAGCGGCGGGGTGGGGGCGGCGGGTGCCGGGGCGGGTGGGGCTGGGGCCTGGGCCGGTACTGGGGCGGGTGCCGGGGCGGGTGGGGCCGGGGCCTGGGCCGGTACTGGGGCGGGTGGGTTGGCGGGCGGCGCCGAGGCCGGGGTCGGTGGGGCGGGGGCCGGTAGGGCGGGGGTCGGCGAGGCGGGGGTTGGCGAGGGGGCGCCGGAGGGGGCGCAGTTGAAAGTCAACATGTTGCTTCGTCGGCTTCCTCGGCTGCGGGACGAGGCGGTGGACGTGCGGGATGCGTTCGGGGGGACGTTCCATGTCGCGGAGTCGTACCGGGAGTTGGAAAACGCTTACCGGGTAGCTGAGGCAGGCCAGATCCCCTCCCCCGCGCCGTCCGAGATCTACTGCCACTCGCTGGCGGATCGCTCGATCTTGGGCCCCGACGTGCCGGCCGGCTGGCACACGCTCACGTTGTTCGGTCTGCAACTGCCGGCACGGCTGTTCGCCGGGCCAGGGGATCCGGAGGGGTTGCGGCAGGCCGCGCTGGCGGGCGTCCTGGCCGCGCTCGACGGGGTGCTGGCGGAACCACTCGCGGAATGCCTGGCGGTCGACGGGGACGGTCGGCCCTGCCTGGAGGTGCGGAGCCCGCTGGACCTCGAGGCCGATCTTCGGCTGCCGGGCGGCAACATCTTTCACCGGGACCTGGCGTTCCCGTTCCGGGAGGAAGGCGGCGTCGGGGGCGGGGGCAGGGGCGCGGGGGTTCCGGTGGCGGACTCCGGTCGGTGGGGTGTGGAGACTGCTGAGGCGCGAGTCCTGTTGTGCGGAGCCGGGGCGGTACGGGGTGGCGGGGTCAGCGGGATTCCGGGGCACAACGCGGCGATGGCAGTGCTGGGGAGGTAGGGGACGCAGCGGCGGCGGGGGTGAGCGGGGGTTGCGGTTGCGGAAAGCGTTTACCGAGTGCGTGGCGCCCGCCCGGGCGAATCAACCGGAAAGCGTTTACCGAGTTCGGGCCGTCCACCGTCAGCCGGTGGCGAGGGTGACGGGCCAGCGACATGTTGACGCAGGCGCGCGGGAAAGCGCTTGCCGATTGCGTGGCGCGGCCCGGGCGAGGCAACCGGAAAGCGTTTACCGACTTCGGGCCGTCGGCTGTCAGCCGGTGGCGAGGGTATGGGCCGTTGGGCGTTGGCGCATGGTGACGGAAAGCGCTTACCGGTTGGCTTGGGTGGTTGCCGGATTGGTGTGCGGTAAGCGCCTTCCGGCACCCTGCCCAGGCTGCCCCCGGTGCCGCGGCGTCAGTGGCGGGTGAACTCGCCGTTGAACCAGGAGTGAGCGACGCGGGTGTGGAAGGGGAAGGCCAACGGAGTTCCGGCGGTGGCGAGTTGCCAGCCTTCGGTCTCGTCGGTGGGGACGGACGGGGGGAGGTCGGCGAGGTTGCGGGCGGGGAAAAGGGCGAACAGGCAGAGGAAGCCGCCGCGGGTGTCGGAGTCGGTGGAGACCAGGCGGGCATCAGCGGGGTCCGCCAGGATGCCGGTCTCCTCGCGCAGTTCGCGGACGGCGGCCTGCTCCCAGCTCTCGCCGTAGTCGATGTAGCCGCCGGGGAGGGCGAGTTCGCCGTAGCCGGGTTCGATGGTGCGGCGGATGACGGTGAGCCGGGTGTCCCCGTCGGGGTGGTGGACGGGGAGCAGGGCGACGGTGACCGGGAGCGGGTTGCGGTAGCTGATCTCGCGGCAACCGGGGCAACTGCGCGGCCAAGTCACGGTGCCGGCCGGGTACGGCGTTCCGCACCAGTGGCAGTGCGTGTTCGGGCCGAAGAGGGTGGGGCGGGCGGACGGCTGGGTCGTCATGGATGGATGGTAGTTCGATCGGGTGATGGGCAGGGCGGGAAGCGGGAAGCGGGAAGCCGGAGCGCGGGCCGGTGATGCCGGACGGAACGCCGCTGATGTCACTGGCCAGGGGCGCACAGTGGTGCGGTGGGGCGGATGAAGGGCTTCGAGGACCGGCCGGGTGGGTGAATGCGGAGTTCGCCGTTGGAATTCGGGGGTGCGCGCGCGATAGCGATGGGTCGGCCCGTGACCGACATGGGCGTTGAATGTGATTAAGGATGATTGTGCGAGCAATTCTGGTTTCCATGGTGGCCGCAGCCTCGGCGCTCGGACTGGCGGCACCCGCGCCTGCGGCGACGCGGTCGGCAAACGGCCAGGTCGTGGTGTTCTCCACCGAGCTGCAGCCGCTGGACATCTACACCAACCCGTCCGGGTGCCAGCAACTTCCCGCCACTGCACACGTGTTGAACAACCAGACGGACGGTCCCGTACAGGTGTACGGCAACCCGCTCTGCCTCGGTCCGTCGGTGACGGTGAAGCCTGGGCATGGAACGCACGTGCCGGGTGGCGCGGGAAGCTTTTCCGCCTGACCCTGCGGGTCGGGAATTCGGGCGGAAGGGTGGCGAATTGGCGGTCCACTCGCCTTTTACGCTTATCACAGAAATGCATCCAATCGGTGGCGCTGTGTCATCATGGCGATGGCCGACTTCTCGCCCGCCATGGCGAATTGGCGCACCATCAGTGCGGTCGGCTCGTTGTCTGAGGCCCCCCGGCGCACTGGCATCCCCGGGTTTGCGGCCGCCATTGAGAGGACTGCGTTTCCGTGGAGCACGTCACTGTGTCCGCTGCCCCAGAGCCGGCGGTCTCCGTCCCGGGGGCGGCTGTTGCTGTCCCGGGGGCGGCGGGCGCCGCCCGAGGGGCGGCTCCGGTCGCCTGGCGGGCGTACGCCAGGCTGGCCAAACTCGACATCTACGACTACTACTTGAGCGTCCCGCTGGTGGCCGCGATGGTGGTGGCGACCGGGTCGAATGCGGGGGTCGGGGCGAGTGTCGGCGACATGCTGGCGGTGCTGGTGCTGTTCCTCGGCGGCGAGGTCGCGATGAGCGCGGCGATGTGCACCTTCGACGACGTGACCGGGTACCGGGACGGCAGTGACGCGGTCAATTACGGGCCGGACGCGCCGGCCCGTCGGCTGGCCCGAAAGCCGTTGGTGGCAGGCACGTTGACGGAACCGCAGGCGATCCGGTTCGGCTGGGCGACGGTGGCGGCCTGCGTGCTGTGCTGGCTTGCCGCGGTCGTGCTGGCACCCGCCCGGCCGGGGTGGGCGGTGGCCGGGGTGGTCGCGCTGGCGGTGTGCGGCTTCCAGTACTCGTGGTGGCTGCGGATCAGCTACAACGGCTTCCAGGAGTTCTTCCTCGCGGCACTCGGTTGGCTCTTCGTGCTGCCCCTGTACGGGCTGCTGACCGGCCGGTTCGACGGCTTCGTCGCGGTGCAGGCGCTGGTGTTCGGCCTGGGTCCGCTGCTGTTCGGCGTCTACTCCAACACCAATGACATCCCGGGCGACCGGGCGGTGGGCCGCAAAACGGTCGCGGTGCTGGTGTCGCCACGCGGCAACGCCGCGTTCGTGGGCGGGTGTTCGGCGCTGGAGGCGGCGCTGCTGGTGGGTTCGGCGGTCGCCGGGATCGCGCCGTGGTGGTTCCCGCTGGTGATGGCTCCCGTGATGGCACTGCGGGCCCGGCAGTGGGTGCTGGGGTTCGTCCGGGGTGACATTCTGGTGGCGCGCCGGCTGGGCATCCACCTGCACCGCCTGTGCTGTGCGCTGCTGGTGGGCGTGGACCTGGCGGTGGCGGTGCTCGGCGGCGGGCTGTGACGGGGCCGGGCCGGACGACCCGGCGCGGCGGCGGCCTCGCGTCCGTGGTGCGGCGGCTGCCGTTGGACCTGGGCCCGCTCTTCGACACGCTGGCCGAGCAACGCCCTTCGGTGGACGTCCGGTTGGGGCGTCCGCTGGACCTGGCGCCGGACGGCGGCACCTGCTGGGACACCGCCGGGCTGGCCGAGTTGGTGCGGGAGACCGCGGCGTGGCTGGCGGCGGCGGGCGCGCGTCCGGGCTCGTCGGTGGCGATCGTGAAGCACAACCACTGGGACTACGTCCTGCTCGCGTGCGCGGCGGCGCGGCTCGGGGCGGTGCCGGCGCTGCTCTCCGACCGGATCGCGCCGGACGGGCTGGTCGCGCTGCTGCACCGGCTGCGCCCGGACGTGCTGGTCACCCAACGGAACGTCATGGCGGGCGCCCGCGCGGCCGGGCACGACCTGGACCAGCTGGCGATCCGGACGGTGTGCCTGGACGGGCCCGTGGAGGGCGCGTTGACGCCGGACGACCTGCGCGGCGGGGCGGTTCCGCCGGTGCACTCGCGCGGGGAGGACGAGCCGCTGGCGATCATTCACACCTCGGGCACCACCGGGGTGCCCAAGCTGGTGGTGCACTCCACCCGGACATTGATCCGGCGGCTGTCCGCGTTCGAGGCGCGGCCTTGGCCGGTGCTTTCGGTGCGCGGCGACGACACCGTCGCCAGCGCCATCTCGTTCGCCCACGGCCGGGCCCTGACCTGGACCGTCAGCGCCTTCTGGCGCGCCCCGCGAACTGTCGCACTACTGCCGGACTCCGACGTGTCGACGGCCGCTGCGCTGCTGCGCAGCCACCCGCCGACCGTACTGGAGGCGATGCCGTCGAACTATGTGCGGTGGCAGCAACTGGCTGCCGGCGGGGACGGGGGTGCTGGGGAGTCTGCTACGGCGGGCGGGTCTGCTGGGCCTGTTCGGTCTGATGGGTCTGCTGGGCCTGCCGGGGCGAATCCGTTTCGGGACGTGCGACTGTTCATCTCGACCTTCGATGCGATGCATCCGCCGACAGTGCGGGCCTTCCTGCAGGCGAGTCGGCGGCGTCGGCCGTTGTGGATGCAGGGTTGGGGGCAGAGCGAGACCGGTCCGTTGAGCTTCCGGTTCCTGACTCGGAAAACGCTTTCCGGGCCTGCTGGACGGCATCCGACCACGCGTGATCTGGGACGTCCGGTGCCCGGGTGGGTGCGGGTGAAGGTGGCCGATCCGGAGCGGCCCGGGCGGTCGGTGCGGCGCGGCGAGACGGGCATGCTGTACGCCCGCACCGGGGCGCTGTGCCTCGGCTACCTCGGCGAACCGGAGCGGTGGGCACAGAAGGTCGACGGCTTGTGGTTCAACACCGGCGACCTCGGGATGCACACCCGGGACGGTCGGGTCTTCGTGCTGGACCGGGAGGTGGACATGGTTCCCGGGCTGAGCTGCGTCGAGATCGAGGACGTGCTGCACGAGCGCCTGCCGGACGTCGAAGAGGCCGTGCTGCTCTCGGTGGCGGACGGCCATCCGCAGCCGGTGCTGGTCACCGCGGCCGGCGAACTCGACCCGCAGCGTTGGCAGGACGCGGTGCGTGATCTGCCGCCGCTGGCCGAGCCGTTGATCGTCCCCTGGGACGCGGTACCGCGCACGGCCACTGGGAAGGTGCGGCGACACGAGCTGCGCGAGCAGGTGTTGGCGGGGAGTTCGCCGATCGGGACCGGGCGATGGACGTGAGGTGGTGGATGTGAGGCGGTGACGGGTGGCCGGTGAGCGCGGGCCGGTGAGCGCGGGCCGGTGGGGGCGGGCCGGTGGGGGCGGGCCGGTGGGGGCCGGTGGACGGTGAGTGGAGCCAGGTCGAGCGGCCGGATGCGGTGGCTCGCGGCGGACGGGCTCGGGGTTGGCGATTGTCCGCGCAGGGACTGACCGGCTGTCGAGAGGGCTGACAGTTCTGGGCGAGTGGTCACGCGACGGAGATTGTCTACGCGGAGATCAACTCGCCCAGAGGGCGCTGATCGTTTTTGGACAGCAGTGATCACGCCCCGGAGATTGTCTACGCAGGGACTAAATGACCGTCGAAGCCACCGGTCGGGCCGGGTTGGTGTCGTGGCGGGGCTGCAGCGGGTCTGCGGGCGGATGTGGGAACGGATGGAGGAGCTGGGCGTGGACGAGCTCGATGTTGCGGTGGTGGGTGCGGGGATTGCGGGGTTGTCCGCAGCGCACCACCTGGTGGCCGCCGGGCGTGAGGTGCGGGTGTTCGAGGGTGCGGAGCGGGTGGGCGGGCGGATGGCGTCCACCCGGGTGGACGGCTGGTTGCTCGACGAGGGCGCGGAGACCATCGCGGGCGCCGGGTACGAGGCGACCTGGGAGTTGATTCGCGCGGTCGGCATTCCGGAGTCGGAGGTCCCCGTGATCGAGCCGGGCTTCGCGCTGTGGCGGGGCGGTCGGGCGCATGCTCATCTGGGCCACCCGAAGGGCCTGTTGACGGGTGCCGGGTTGTCCTGGCGGGGCCGGGCGGCGTGGCTGCGGTTCGCGATGGAGCTGTCCATGTCCTGGCGCGGGTTCGACCCCGACCGGCCGGAGAATGCGCCCAGCCGTGACCTGACGCTCAGCGAGTTCTGTGCCGGTTCGGCCGGGCGGGAGGAGTTGCTGGCGGCGATGCTGCAGCCGCTGTCCAGTCACTGTTTCGGCTGGCGGCCGGAGAGTTCCGCGGTGGCGCCGATGGTGGCGACGCTGATGTCGGTCGGCGGGGCCGGTGCCCGCTGGATGACCTACCGGGACGGTATGGACACCCTGGCCCGACGGCTGGCGGAGCACCTCCGGGTGGAGTTGGACTCGCGGGTGGTGGCGGTCCGGGAGCAGCCCGGTGGGGCCGGCGTGCGGCTGGAGTTCGCCGACGGTGCGGAGGTGGTGGCCCGGCAGGTGGTGCTGGCGGTGCCCGCGCCGCTGGCCCTGGAGCTGCACGGCAGCGCCGCTGAGGACGCGCAGCCGTACTTGGCCGCGAGTACGTACACGCCGATGCTCAAGGTTGCGTGTCTGCTGGACCGTCCGCTGCCGAGTCCCACCCGCTCCCCCAGCTACGCGATGTCGGTACCGGAGAGTGAGAGCCGGGTGTGCACCGGCCTGATCCTCGACCACCTGAAAGCGGAGGGCCGGACCCCCGAGGGGCGGGGGCTGGCGAGTGTGTTCGCGTCGCCGTGGATCTCCCCACAGCTGATGGACGAGCCCGACGAGCAGGTGGTGGAGACGGTCTGCGCGGAGGCCGAACGCTTCCTGCCGGGCCTGCGGGACGCCACCGTCCGCACCTTGGTGCACCGTTTCCGGCTCGGGCTGCCGCAGGGTTCGCCGGCGGCGGTGCGGGAACGGGCCGCGTTCCTGGCCCGGCCGGCCCGGGCGGTGGAGTACGCGGGCGACTGGGTGATGCTCCGGCCGAGCAGTGAAGGTGCCGTCCGTTCGGGCAAGTTGGCGGCCGAGCGGGTGCTTGCCTTCGCATCGGAGCGGTCCCGGGCGGTGGGGGCGGTGGGGATGGTAGGGGCGTCCGGGGCGGCAGCGGTTCCCGTGCCGGCGCCGCGCGGCCCCGAGCCGGATGCGGCGAAGGCGGATGCGGCGAAGGCGGATGCGGCGAAGGCGGATGAGGTGCAGTTGGGTGAAGTACGTTCGGGTGAGGTGCAGTTGAGTGAAGTGCAGTCGGAGGGGGCGCAGTCGGATGGGGTGGCGTCCGGGGCTGTAGTAGCGGATCGCGGGCCGGGTGGGCAGGCCGGCGAGACGGCTGGGGCGGCCTGATGGTCGGGGTGGTGCGGGAGTTGGCGTTCGGGGGTGGGGGCAGTTCGTACCTGTTCGACAACGCCAGTGCGCATGCCGGTGGGCAACATCGGTGTCTGGCGGGGTGGTTGGACCGGATCAGCATTGGGGAGCTGAGCCGGGTCGGGGTGCGGCCCGGGATGAGTTGCCTGGACGTGGGGGCCGGGGCGGGAAGTATTGCTGTCTGGCTTGCGGATCAAGTCGGGCCGGAGGGCACGGTGTTGGCCACGGATGTGGCACCGCTGCCGATGGCGGACCGGCCCGTGTTGACGGTGCGTCGGCACGATGTGGTGCGGGACGCGTTGCCGGAGGCGGCGTTCGATCTGGTGCACGTGCGGCTGGTGCTTTCCCATCTGCCGAAGCGGGACGCCGTGTTGGCACGCCTGTTCGCGGCGCTGCGGCCGGGTGGTGTGCTGCACCTGTTGGAATTCGACGCCGAGTACGCGCCGGTGCTGACCGCCCCCGGCGAGCGGGCCCGTGATCTCTACGAGCGTTACCAGCAGGCGAAGTTGCGGGCCTTCCGGGCACGCGGCTCGGATCAGGGGTGGGGACGGAAGTGTGCCGCCGCCATGGTGCGCGCCGGTTTCGTCGGCGTGGAGACGTCGCCGTACCTCGACACGCTCGCACCCGGCACGCCGCAGTTGGAGATGCAGGTGCACAACACCTGGCACCTGCGGGAAGCCCTGCTGCGCGAGGGCCTGACGGATGACGAACTCGCCGAGCTGCGGGCCTTGTTCGCCGATCCGCTGTTCCGGGCCTGCTCGAACGTGGTGTACGCGGTGCACGGCCGCAAGCCGTGACGGTGGTGGAGGTGCCGGTTCCCGTCCCCCGGTCGGGCCGGGCGGGGGTTTCGGTCGGGTGTGACGTGGTGGCCTCTCGGTGAGGCGGGGCGGGGTGGTGCGGCTGGCCCGTGACGGGTCTGGGAGGTTCGAGTGACAGCCGAGCAACTGTGGCGTGGTGCACGGGAGTTGGAAGAAAGGGTCCGGGGTTCTCTGCCGCTGGTCGCTTCCCGGGTAGCAGCCGATCTGATGCGGGCGGCCGGGGTGGAGGTGGCGGAGGCTGCGGGTGGCGTGCTGGAGGCTGATGGGACCCTGGTCTGCCGGTTGACCTGGGCGGGGCCGGTGAAGCTCCCGTTGCGGAGCGAGGCGGATGTGCAGGCGGCGTGCGGGGTGATGCACGTCCACGGGCGCAGGTACGGTGGCCCGCGCCTGCTGGGCGTGGACTTCGCATCGGTTGCGGCCGGAGTCCTGGCTGCCGGTGGCACTCTCGCGGCTTTGCGGGCACGGGAGTTGGGCGTGCCGTATCGGGAGGTGGAGGTCTCGGTGGCGCAGGCCGCGCTGTTCGGCCTGGCGCAGTACCTGGCGGCGGCGACGGCGGAGGAGCCGTGTGCGGAGCCGGTCGGGATGGGTGGTCCGCCGTTCCGGTCATCGGACGGTGTCCGGTTCGAGCTGGAGACGCTTGCGGCCGACGGCTGGTTGCGGTTCTGGACCGAACTCGGCGTCGAGCGGCGGGTGGTGGGCCGTTCGTGGCTTCCGTTCCAGACGCGGTACGGGACGGCGACGTGTCCGCTGCCCGCCGAACTGTTCGACGCAGCCCGCCGATTGACATTCCGGGAGGTGGTCGCGTCGGCGGAGCAGTGCGGCGTCGCCGTCACGCCGGTGGCGGCGGCGCCCCTGGTAATGAACGGGATGCCGTGGCGGTTGCGGGAGGGGCCGGCGGGGGCGCCGACGCGCGAGGCTCCGGCCGGTGGGCTCGGCCCGCTGAACGGCGTGACGGTCGTCGAGGTGGCGCGGCGCGTACAAGGGCCCATGGCTGGGCGGGTGTTGAGCCTGTTGGGTGCGCGAGTGGTGCGGGTCGAGCCGCCCGGCGGGGACCCGTTGCGGGGCGTACCACCGATGACCGAGGTCGGCGGGGAGCCGGTGTCGGCGCGGTTCGCTGCGCTCAACCGCGGCAAGGAGGTGCTGGAGGCGGACCTCAGGTCGGCCGAAGGTCGTTCTTCCGTACGAGAGTTGGTGCGGGGCGCGGATGTGCTGCTGCACAGTCTCGCGCCGTCGAAGGTGGTCGGCCTGGGCCTGGACGCGGAGACGCTGGACGCCGTCCGCCCCGGGCTGGTCTACGCGCAGGCGTCCGGGGGTGCGCCCGGGGTGGACACCGACTACCCCGTGCAGGCGTACTCCGGTCTCGCCGCGCTCCTGGTCCCGCCCGGGCTGCCGCCGCAACCCTCGCAGCCCCCGCAGCCCCCGCAGCCTCCGCGACCGACGCTGCTGACGGTCTGCGACGTGCTGGGTGGGCTGGTCTGCGCGGCGGCGGCCGTCGCCGGGCTGGTGGCCCAGGCGCGGACGGGGCGGGCGCAGCGGGTGGAGTCGTCGCTGGTGTCGGCGGCGAGGTTGCTGTGCGGCGCCGCGAGCGCGCCCGACCGCCCGGGTGACGGGGCCGAGGTGTGCACGGATCTGTCGGTGCTGGCCGGTGATCCGCGGTTCGCCGGAGCGCTGGAGGGTTCGGGGTGTGCCGTCGTCCGAGCGCCCTGGGAGTTCCGGACGTGAGCGGGTGGCGGTGGCGGAGGCGGCGCCCTCGACCGCTGTGCGGACGCTCGGGGCGGCGGACGTCGCACCGCAGGGGCCTCGCCGGCCGGGGGCGGAGGCGGTGCGCGTATGGGGGGTGGGGGCGGTGCTGTCCTCCGGCCGGGTGCATTCCCGGTGGGTGCGGGTGCGGGGGCCGGGACGGGTGTGGGCGTCGGGACGGGTGCGGGTGCGTTCCGGGTGGGTGCAGGCGCCGGGACGGGGGCAGCGATGTGTGGCCGGGGGCGCCGGCTGGGGGGACGGCTGGTGGGTATGGGCGGCCGGGTGCTGTGTCGGGGCCCGGGGAGGCGGGCGAATTGTGGGCCCGCGCGACGGATCGGCGTCGGCGAGCGGGTGACCGGGCGTCGGCGCCGGGGGCCGGTGTGCGCCCGGCTGGGGTGGGGCGGCACGGGGGCGTTCGTCGCGGGCCGGCGGGGATGCGGGTATCTGCCGGTCCACGGCGCACCGGGTGCGGGCGGTCTTCTGCATCGGCGACGGGGGGTTCTGGGTGGGGTGGCCGCGCTGCCTGTGGTGGGACTCGGCGGCGGGTGTGTCGTGCGGCGGCCCCCAAGGCGGGGACGGGGTGGCGCGGCGCCAGGAGTGCGTTGATGGCGGGCAGGGGGCGTCGGGGCTGCGGAGTTGGGCACGCGGCGACGGTTGGTGGTGGCGGAGCGGTCCGATGCTGCGGCGCCTGGTCACGTACGCCTGGCGATCGGCGGCGCGGCCGCTGCCCGGCGGCGGTCCGGCGACGGGAGGCTGGCGGCGGATGGGGGCGGTCGTGGAGGTGCCGCGCTCTGCGTGTTGACGTGACGAGGCGGCGCGGCGCTTCGATGGGCGTGGGAGGGTGGCGGTCCGGTGGCGCGGCCGGCTCGGGGGGTGGGGGCCGTTGTTCGGGTGGGGCGGGTCGGCAGTTGCGGGTTCACGCCCGCGCGCCGGGAGCGTCTGCACCGGCCGGGACTCCGTGGGTCGTCTGTGGGCGACGCGGTGTGCGCTGGAGGGCCGGTGGCGCTTCACATCGGGCACTCCGGCCACGAGCGACGGGCCGCAGATGCGTTCCCGGAACCGCAGCGGGGCGGCGTGACGCCGCGAACACCTCCGTGGGGGGCAGGCACGACTGGGGCTTCGGTACTGCAAACGCGCTAGCAGGTGGCCGTGTGCGAACAGGCGAAGTGGGCCGACGGAACGGGATCAGGTCATGTGGCCCCGGTGGTTGGCCCCTCGCGCACTGCCCAGCGACGGTCCGGCGGCGGGCGGACGACGGCAGGCGGGCGTACTCGCGGAGGTGCCATGCCCTGCCTGCTGACGCGAAGGGGCGGCGCGGCACTTCGACGGGGGCAGTCGGGTGGCATGGCTGCCATGCAGCTGGCGCAGTGAGTGGAGGCCGTTGCTCGGGTCGGGCGGGTCGGGAGCTGCGGGCTCACCCCTGCGCGCCGGGAGTGTCTGCACCGGCCGGAACTCCGCAGGGCGCCTGCGGGCGACGCGACACTTCGCCAACGCCCTTGTACTGGACGCCTGGTGGCGCTCCGCGCTGCACACCCCGGCTGCAACGGACACGCCGCCCATGTGCGGCCGCCACCGCAGCTGGGCCGTGCGATGCCGCGAACGCCTCGGCGGCAGGCATGCGCGACCGGGCCTTCGGAACTGCGAACGCCCCCGCAGGTGGCCGTGTCCGATCAGGCCAAGTGGGCCGACCGAACGGGATCAGATCATGTGGCCCCGGTGGTTGGCCCCTCGCGCACTGCCCAGCGACGGTCCGGCGGCGGGCGGACGACGGCAGGCGGGCGCGCTCGTGGGAGTGCCGCGCTCTGTCTGTTTGCGCGAAGGGACGACACGGCACTTCGACGGGGCAAGGAGGGTGGGGTGGCGGTGGCGCAGCTGGCTCGGTGGCTGGACGCCGCTGTTCGGGTGGGACGGGTCGGCCGGTGCAGGATCACGCCGGCGCGTCCCGAACGCCTGCACCAGTCGGGACTTCGCAGGAGGGCTCCGGGCGGCACGACACAGCACCAACATCCTTGCCCGGTAGGCTCGATGGCGCTTCACGTCGCGGATCTCGGCCGCGACCGACACGGCACGGATGCCTTCCCGGCACCGTGGCTGGACGGCGTAACGTGGCGAACGTCCCGGTGGGAGGCAGGCGCGACCGGAGCTTCGGAGCTGCGAACGCCCCAGTAGTCGACCCGGCCCGCGAAGGCAAACTGGGCCTCCGGAACGGGATCCGGCCGTGTGGACCCGGCGGTCGGTCGCCCGCCCGCTGCCAGCCAACGGCTCAGCGCCGGGCGGCCGACGACCGGCAGGCGTGCTCGTGCGAGTGCCGCGTTCTGTCCGTTTGCGCCAGGGGGCGACGCAGCGTTTCGCCAGGCGCGGGAGGGTGGTGTTGCGGTGGCGCGGCTGGCTCGGTGAGTGGAGGCCGTTGCTCGGCTCGAACGGATCGGAAGCTGCGGGCTCACCCCTGCACGCCGGGAGCGTCTGCACCGGCCGGAACTCCGCAGGGCGCCCGTGGACGACGCGACACATCGCCAACGCCCGTGCGCTGGAGGCCTGGTGGCGCTGCGCGCAGCACACCCCGGCTGCGACGAACACGTCGCCCATGTGCGGCCGCCACCGCAGCTGGGCCGTCTGATGCCGCGAACACCTCAGCGGCAGGCATGCGCAACCAGGGCTTAGGAGCTGCGAACGCCCCAGCAGTCGGCCCGGCCCACGAAGGCGAACTGGGCCTGCGGAACGGGATCCGGTCGTGTGGACCCGGCGGTCGGTCGCCCGCCCGCTGCCAGCCAACGGCTCAGCGCCGGGCGGCCGACGACAGGCGGGGGTGCTTGCTGAGGTGCCGCGCCCTGCCTGCTGGTCTGAAGGGACGGCACGGCACTCCACCGGGCGTGGCCGGGTCGCCTGGCGGCAATGCAGCGAGCTCAGTGAGGGGAGGCCGTTGCTCGACTCGCACGAATCGGAAGCTGCGGGCTCACCCCTGCGCGCCGGGAACGTCTGCAACGATCGGGCCTCCGCGGGGTGCCAGCGGGCGGCACGGCGCGCCACCAACGTCCTTGCGCTGGACGGCCGGCGGCGCTTCGCGTCGCGTACCTCGGCCACGACCGACAGGCCGCGCCGCCGGATGGCCTAACACGGCTGATGCCTCGGTGACAGGCGGACACGGCTGGGGTGCCAGAGTTGCGAACGCCCCCGCAGGTGGTCGTGGCCATGAACGGGAAGTGGGCCTGCGGAACGGGATTCGGTCATGGGGGCCCGGCGATCGACCCCGCGCGCGCTGCCGACCAGCAGCCCAGCGCTGGGCGGACGACGGCAGGTGGGGGTACTCGCGAAGGTGCCACGCCCTGCTGGCTGGCATGAAGGGCCAGCACGCTGTCTCAACGGGCCCGACCGGATGGTGGTGCGGGGATGCGACTGGCTCGGTCAGTGGACGCCGCTGTCTGGGTGGAATGGGTCGGCAGTCGCGGATTCACGCCCGCGTGCCGAGAGCATCTGCACCGAGCGGGCCGCCACTGGATGCCCGTGGGCTGCGCGGCGCGCAACCAACACCCTTGTGCTGGAGGGCTGGTGGCGCTTCGTGTCGCGCACCTCGGCCACGACCGACGGGCCGCGCATGCGCGCCCAACAGCGCAGCGGGGCTGCGTAACACGGCGAGCCCCTTGGTGGGAGGCAGGCGCGACCAGGGCTTCGGTACTGCAAACGCGCTAGCAGGTGGCCGGGTGCGATCAAGCGAAGTGGGCCGACGGATCGGGATCCGGTCGTGCGGGCCCGGCGGTCGGTCGCTCGCGCGCTGCCCAGCGACGGTCCGGCGGCGGGAGGCTGACGGCAGGTGGGGGTGCTCGCGAAGGTGCCACGCGCTGCTGGCTGACGTGAAGGGGCGGCAGGGTGTCTCGACGGGCGTGGTCGGACGGCGGTGCGGTGATGCGGCTGGCTCGGTTGGTGGACGCCGCTGTCTGCGTGGGATGGGTCGGCAGTTGCGGATTCACGCCCGCACGTCGAAAGCATCTGCACCGAGCGAGCCGTCACTGGATGCCTGTGGGTTGCGCGGCGCGTTACCAACGTCCGTGCGCTGGAGAGCTGGTGGCACTTCACATCGCGCACTACGGTCTCGACCGGCACGCCGCGCATGCGCGCACGACACCGCCACTGGGCGGCGTAACACGGAGAGCGCCTCGGTGGGAGGCAGGCGCGACTGGGGCTTCGGTACTGCAAACGCCCCCGCAGGTGGTCGCGGCAGCCATGAAGGCGAAGTGGGCCTGCGGAACGGGATCCGGTCGTGTGGGCCCGGCGATCGACCCCGCGTGCACTGCCCAGCGACAGTCCGGCGGCGGGAGGCTGACGGCAGGTGGGGGTGCTCGCGAAGGTGCCACGCGCTGCTGGCTGACGTGAAGGGGCGGCAGGGTGTCTCGACGGGCGTGGTCGGACGGCGGTGCGGTGATGCGGCTGGCTCGGTTGGTGGACGTCGCTGTCTGCGTGGGGTGGGTCGGCAGTTGCGGATTCACGCCCGCACGACGGGAGCATCTGCACCGATCGGGCCGCCGCCGGGTGCCTGCGGGCGGCGGCCCACGGCGAACGTCGCGGTGGAAGGCAGGCGCGACCAGGGCTTCGGTACTGCGAACGCGCTAGCGGGTAGCCGTGGCCATGAAGGCGAAGTGAGCCTGCGGAACGGGATCCGGTCGTATGGGCCCGGCGGTCGGTCGCTCGCGCGCTGCCGACCAGCGACCCAGCGCCGGGCAGCTGACGACAGGCCGGGGTGCTCGCGAAGGTGCCACGCCCTGCCTGCTGACGCGAAGGGCCAGCACGGCGTCTCGACGGGCATGGCCGGATGGCAGTGCGGTGATGCGGCTGGCCCGGTCGGTGGACGCCGCTGTCTGCGTGGGGTGGGTCGACGCTTGCGGATTCACGCCCGCACGCTGAGAGCACCTGCACCGGCCGGAACTCCGCAGGGCGCCTGTGGGCGGCGCGGCGCGTCACCAACGCCCGTGCACCGTACAGCTGGTGGCGCTTCACCTCGTGCATGTGTACCCGGCACCGCGGCTGGGCCGCGTGATGCCGCGAACGCCTCGGTGGCAGGCAGGCAGGATGGGGGCCACGGAGCTGTGAACGCCCCGGAAGCCGGCCAGGTCCAAACAGGTGGAACGGTCCGACGTTGCAGATCACGGTCGCGCGCACCTGGCAGCCGACCACACACTCGCTGCCCCGCAACGGCTCGGCGCCGGGCGGCAGATGACGGGTGGGGGCGCTCGCGCAGATTCCGTTCTCTGCGTGCTGACGTGAAGGGACGGCGCGGCCTTCCGACACGTGTGCGCGGACGGCGTTGCGGCGATGCGGCTGACTCGGTGGGTGGATGCCGGTGTCTCGACGGAACGGGTCGGCGACTGCGGGCTCGCCCCGGCGCGCCCGGAACGCCTGCACCGGCCGGGTGGTACCAGATGTCACCAACGCCTCTTCCCGGTAAGGCCGGTGGAGCTGAGCGCCGTGTACATCGGCCACGACCAGAGCGCCGGAGCGCAGTACCCGGCACCGCAGCCGAGCAACGCGATGACACGAACGCGTTGGTGACCGGCAGGCGCGACTGGGGCCCGCGAGCTACCCAAGCTCCAGGAGTCGGCCAACGGTACGGGATCCAGTCATGTGGACCCGGCGATCGACGCGCGCGATCCCGACCAACTACCCCGCACAGAGCGGCCGACGACAGGCGGGGGCGCGAGCCGAAGTGTCGGCATCGGTTTGCTGGTGTGAAGGGATGGCGCGGCGATCCGGCGAGCGTGGCTGGTCGGCATTGCGGCGATGCAGCGGGCTCGGCGGGTGGAAACCGTTGTCTCGGCGGGACGGGTCGGTGGTTGCGGGCTCGCCCCGGTGTTGCGGGAGCGCCTGGACCAGCCGGGCTGCCGCAGGGCGTCTGCGGGCGGCGCGTCGCGTCGCCAACACCCGCGCGCTGGAGGGCTGGTGGCGTTGCACGCCGCGCAGTTCGGTCACGGCCGACACGCTGCGGTTGTCTGCCCGGCACCGCACCAGAGTGGTCCGAGACAGCGAGTATCTCGGTGACAGGCGGGCGTGGGCGGGATTGCGGAGCTGCGGAGGCTCCGGCACTCGGCAGGGCCTGTTCAGAGGAAGTGGACCGACGTTGCAGGCCCGGGACACAAGCACCTGACTGCGGACAGGTATCGAGCCCGCGCCGACCGGCCGACGGCGGGCGGGGGCGCTCAGAGAGGTGGTGCCCTGGCCGTGGTGACGTGGAGGGACGGCGCGGCGTGCCGAGGAGCGTGGTCGGGTGCAGTTGCGGCGATTCGGCCGGCCCGGCAGGGGGAGGTCGTCGTCTCGGCGGGACGGATTGGCAGCTGCGGGCTCGCCCCGGCGCGCCAGGAGCGTCCGCACCGGCCGGGCTGCCGCAAGGCGGATGCGGGCGGCGCGGCACATCGCCAACCCCCGTGCGCTGGCAGGTCGTTGGCGCTGCGCGTAGCGAAATCCGGCCACGGCCGACGGGGCGGAACTTGCCGCCCGGCACCGCAGCCGGGCGGCACAGCGGCGCGAAGGCCTCGGTGACGGGTGGACGCGACCGGGGCTGCGGTGCAGGCCAGGCTCCAAGAGTCGGACGCGACACCTACCCGGGCGAAGTGGGCCGGCAGCACGGGATCCGGTCGCGTGGACTTGGCAATCGGCCATACGGACGTCGGCGCCGGGCGGCCGACAGGCGAAGGTGCTCGCCGGGGTGCCGGGGTCTGTTTGCTGACGTGGAGGGATGGCGCGGCGGTTCAAGGAACGCGGTTGGGCGGCGTCGCGGCGATGCGGCAGGCCTGGTGGGTGGAGGCCGTTGTTCCGGTGGGACGGGTCGGCAGGTGCAGGCTCACCCCCGCATGTCGGGACCGCCTGTACCGGCCAGGCCGTCGCAGGGTGGCCGTGGGCAGCGCGACGCCTCAGCGTCGTCCGCATCCTGGCCAACCAGTGACGCTGCATGCCGCGCATCCGGCCACGACAGAGCCTGCGCGCCGGGCACTGCGAGCACAGGTGACCGGCCGGCACGACTGGGGCTGCGGAGCTGCTCACGTCCCGTCGGTCGGCGGTGCTCGCTCGGGCGAAGAGGGTCGGCGGGACGGGATCCGGTCGCGTGGTTCCGGCGGCCGGAGCGGTGCTCCCGTGGTGGGCGGCGCGCGGGCATGGCGCGGGGTGGGCTGCCGGGTGGGCTGCCGGGTGGGCTGCTGGGTGGAGGGAGGGTTTTCAGTGTGGGATCGATCAGTGATGGGAGTGGTGGTTGTGGGCGGTATGTGGGTGTCGGTGGCTGGGGTGGAGTTTCCGGATCAGGTGGGGCGGGGGTTGCGGGAGGAGTGGGTGGCTCGGGGGTGGTGTCCGGGGCGGGGGTTGTATGAGCTGTTTGTGGAGCGGGTGGGGGTTGATGGGGGGCGGGTGGCTGTGGTGGATGACGGGGGTGAGGTGACGTTCGCCGAACTGGCGGGGCGGGTGCGGGGGTTGGCGGCGGGGTTGGCTGCGAGGGGGGTGGGGCCGGGGTCGGTGGTGGCGACGAAGGTGCCGGCGGATTGGCGGGCGGTGGCGGTGGATCTGGCGGTGGCGGCGTTGGGGGCGGTGGTGTTGCCGTGTGTGCCGGGGCATGGGCGGCGGGATCTGCTGGCGTTGTTGGGGACGTCGCGGGCGGATGCGGTGGTGACGGTGCCGGAGTGGAAGGCGCTGGTGGACGGGTTGCGGCCCGAACTGCCGTGCCTGCACGAGGTGGTGGTGCTGGGTGCGGAGCCGTGGCCGGAGCAGGCGGAGTGGGAGCCGGTGGGCGTGGATGCGGAGGCGCCGGCCCGGATTCTGGTGTCGTCGGGGTCGGAGGCCGCGCCGAAGTTGATCGCGTACTCGCACAATGCGCTGGCGGGGGGCCGCGGGCGGTATGTGGAGCGGGTGTTGGAGACGGTGGACGGGGCGCCGCCGCGGGTGTTGCTGTTGGTGCATCCGGCGACGGCGTACGGCTCGTTGGCGGTGGTGTCCTTGGTGCGGTGCGGGGCGACGGTGGTGTTGCGGGAGCGATTCGATCCGGCGGATGCGCTGGCGGCGGTGGGGCGTTGGCGGCCGACGCACCTGGCGGCAGTGCCGACGATGCTTCGTCGCCTGGCGGATCAACTTCCGGTGGGGGGTGAGGACTTGTCCTCCTTGCAGGCGGTGGTGTCGAGTTCGGCGATGCTGTCGTCGGCTGTGTTGGGGGCGGCGTTGCGGCGGTTCGGGTGCCCGGTGGTGAACGTGTACGGCGCCAGTGACGGGATGAACTGCCATACCCGATGGACGAGTTCGGACGTCGATGTGCTCCGGGTGGGACGTCCGGATCCGGCGGTGGCGGAGTTCCGGGTGTGCGGGCCGGACGGGCGGCCGGTGCCGACGGGGGTGGCGGGCGAGGTGCAGGCGCGGGGGCCGATGAGTCCGCTGTGCCACGTCGGGGAACCGGAGTTGGACGCCCGGCTGCGGGTGGACGGCGGGTGGGTGCGGTCCGGCGACCTGGGGGTGCTGGAGGCGGACGGGTCGCTGCGGGTGGTGGCGCGGACCAAGCAGATGGTGAACCGGGGTGGGGTGTCGATCGGCCTGTCGGAGGTGGAGCGCCTGCTGGAGGGCCACCCCGGGCTGCTGGAGGCGGTGTGCGTGCCGGTGCCTGATCCGGATCTCGGCGAGCGGATGTGCGTCTGTGCGGTGCCGCGCGAGCCGGCGGGCGGGTTGGCGCTGGTTGAACTGACGGACTATCTGGGCCAGTTGTGCGGGCTGGAGAAGTACAAGTGGCCGGAGCGGCTGGTCCTGCTGGACAAGTTGCCGTTGGGTGCGTCCGGGAAGCCGGACCGCTTGGCGCTCACGGAGTTGGCGGCCGCGGCAACTCGGGGCCAGGGGGCGGTAGTTGCGGTGAGCTGAGACGAATGCGGCCGGGGCCCACCACGGTGGTGTGGTGGGCCCCGGCACTTGCGGTGCGGCTCAGGCGACGGGTGCGGGCGCGTCGGTGAAGGACAGCACGGCGGCCGTGATCCGTCCCCGGCGCTTGCGGTGCGGCTCAGGCGACGGGTGCGGGCGCGCCGGTGAAGGACAGCACGCCGGCCGTGATCCGTCCCCGGCGCTTGCGGTGCGGCTCAGGCGACGGGTGCGGGCGCGTCGGCGAAGGACAGCACGGCGGCCGTGATCCGGTCCACCTGGGCGTCCGTCAGGTGGGGGTGGACCGGGATGGACAGGCACTGGCGGGCGGCGCGTTCGGCGTTCGGCCAGTGGCCGCCGGCGGGGGCGGCGGAGGCGAACGCGGGCTGATGGGGCAGTGGGCTCGGGTAGTAGATGTGGCTGTCGATGCCGTGGGTGGCGAGGTGCTTCTTGAGCTGGTCACGGTGCTCGGCGAGCAGTGAATAGACGTAGTAGCAGCGGCCGTTGGTGCCGGGTGGCGGCGGGGTGATGCCGTGCTCGGCGAGTGGGGTGAACTGTTCGGTGTAGTGGGCGGCGATCTCGGCGCGGCGGGCCAGGCGGCGGGCCAGGCCGGGGTGGCGGCGCAGTTGGAACGCGGCGAGGACTTCGTCGAATCGGCTGTTCATGCCGATCAGGTGGTGGCGGAAGCGGTGCACGCCGTCCTGGCCGTGGTTGCGCAGTATCCTTGCGACGCGGGCGAGTTGAGGGTCGTCGGTGATCACGACGCCGCCCTCGCCGGGGCCGCCGAAGGACTTCACCTGGACGAAGGAGAACAGGCCGGCGTCGCCCCAGGTGCCGGCGGGTCGGCCGTCCAGGACCGCCCCCTGGGCGACGGCGGAGTCCTCGATCAGGCGGAGGCCGTGCCGGTCGGCGAGGGCGCGCAGGCGCGGCATGTCGGCCATCACGGAGAACATGTGGGCGGGCATCAACGCCTTGGTGCGGGTGGTGATCAGGGCCTCGGCGGCGTCCGGGTCGATGACCAGGGTGTGCGGGTCGATGTCGGCGAACACGGGGGTGGCGCCGACGCCGAGGACGGTGTTGGCGAGCGGGGCGCAGCCGAATGCGGGGACGATCACCTCGTCACCGGCGGCGATGCCCATGGCACGCAGGATGAGGGTGAGCGCGGTGGTGCCGCTGCCGCAGGCGATGACGTCGGCGACGCCAAGGTCGGCACGCAGCAACTCCTCGAAGCGGGCTGTGCGTTCGCCGAGGATGAAGCGCTGGGCGGGGTCGGTGGCGACCTCGTGGACGACGTCCAGCAGGAGGTCGCGGTCGTCCTCGAAGAGGTCGGGCGGGAAGAACGGGATCGGCGGGGGTGCGGTGGTGGTCATCGGGGGGTTCCGTGCCTTCGGTGCTGGAAGCCGCGGACCAGGTCGCTGACCAGGTCCAGGTCGTGGTCGGCGAGGTCGGGGTAGAGCGGCAGCGCGAGGGCGCGTTCGCAGGCGACCTCGGCGTGCGGGAACTCGCCGCGCCGGTGGCCGAGTTCGGCGAAGCAGGGTTGCAGGTGCAGCGGCGTCGGGTAGTAGGTCTCGGTCTGGACGCCGTGCTGGGCAAGGTGGGCGGCGAGTTCGTCGCGGTGGTCGGACTCGATCAGGTAGACGTACCAGACGGGGTTGGTGGCGGCCTCGCGCGGGACGACGGTGGGCAGGGTCAGGCCGGGGGTGCCGGCCAGGCGCTCGGTGTAGCGGGCGGCGAGGTCGGCGCGGCGAGCGATGTCCTGGTCGGCGCGGCTGAGCTTGGCGAGCAGAACCGCCGCCTGGATGTCGTCCATCTTGCTGTTGGTGCCGAGGAGTTCGGTGGGCCGGTTGATGGTGGGGAAGTCGTCCACGGTGTGGCCGGTGCGGCCGTGGTGGCGCATCGCGGCGACGGCGTCGGCGATGGCGGGGTCGCCGGTGAGGACGGCCCCCGCGTCGCCGATCGCGCCGAGGGTTTTGGTGGGGAAGAACGACAGCACGCCGCCGGTGCCGTGCAGCCCGGCGTGGACGCCGTTCCAGCGCATGCCGAAGGCCTCGGCGCTGTCCTCGACCAGGGTCAGTCGGTGGCGGTCGGCGAAGTCCAGCAGGGCGCTCAGGTCGGCGAGTTGGTGGAACAGGTGGACCGGCATGATCATGCGGGTGCGCTCGGTGCGAACGGCTTCCGCACTGGCCGGATCAAGGCTGTAGCTGTGCGGGTCGATGTCGGCGAAGACGGGGCGGCCGCCGGCCAGCACCACGGCGCTGGCGGAGGCGACGAAGCTGTACGTCGGGACGATCACCTCGTCGCCCGGCTGCAGGCCGGCCGCACGCAGCAGCAGGACCAGCGCGTCGGTGCCGCTGTTGACGCCGACGACGTGGCGGGCGCCGGTCCAGGCGGCGAGGGCGGTTTCGAGTTCGGCGACCTTGGGGCCGTGCGAGTACTTGCCGCGGTCCATCAGTTCGTCGAGGTGGCGCCGCGTGATGGGCCAGAGGGATTCGAAGGTCTCGGCCTGCTGGAAGAAGGAGACGCCGGAGGAGGCACCCATGGAACTCTCATCGGTTGTGGGGCGGTGACGGACGGGTGGGGTGATAGGTGGCGGGCTGGTCGGGCGGGCTGGGCTGGTCGGCCTGCCCGGGCTGGTCGGGCGGGCTGGGCTGGTCGGGCTGGTCGGGCGATAACGGGTACGGCGCCGCGGCAAGGCGGTCCAGGTGCCGACTTCGGACAGGCCGGACGCAACCGGAAAACGCTTTCCGAACACCGCCACAGGGAACGGGAAAGCGTTTTCCGGTTGGTTTTCGGAACCGGCTTTCGGGCAAAGGCGACTCACCCGCACGGCAGCCGGATGCACCCCGCTGAATCTATGCCGTCCCCACCGCCGTCCACCGCGCGGGAACGGCGACTTCACTCGTTCGAATGGCCTGCCAGCTAGGCGAGTTGACGGTCACTCGGGCACGGCAGGAAGTGACTGGTTGAATACCCGGCGACGCGATCCCCGCGAATCGGACGGAAGGACGGCTCCGCCATGTCGAACGGACTCGGGACCTTACTGGTCGGAATGGGGCGGGCGGGCAGCGGACTCCATCTGCCGGTGCTGCGCCGGTTGCGCACCGCCGCCGAATCCGCGCCCCTGTTCGCCCCCGCACCGATACTCGCGGTGGACCCGCACCGCCGCCCCGGGCAAGCGGCCGATCTGCGGCCCGTCAGCCTCGCGGAGGCGCCCCGGCTGGCCGATCCCGCCGACACCGTCGTCCACCTCTGCACCCCGCCGACCGAACGGGTCGCCGCGCTGGACACCCTGGGCCGCCTCGGCTACCGGCGCATCCTGCTGGAGAAGCCGTTCGCCGCCGACGCGGCCGGGCTGGACGAACTGCTCGCGCTGAGCGAGCGCCACGGGCTGGACCTGGTGGTGGTCGCCCAGTGGCTGGGCAGCCGACTGACCGACCGGCTGCGCGCCGCCCTGGCGAGCGGGGCGTACGGCCCGCTGCGGACCATCCACGTGGTACAGCGCAAGCCGCGCTTCTCCCGCTCGCTGGCCGGCGACGGCCACCCCACCGCGTTCGACATCGAACTGCCGCACTCGCTCGGCCTCTGCCTCTCACTGGCCGGGCCGGGCCGGGTCACCGGTGCGGGCGGCACCGACATGGTGGTCGGCGGGCGGGTCCTGCCCCGGCTCGGCACCGCCTGGCTCAACCTCCAGCACGAGAGCGGAGCGTGGACCCGGATCCGCTCCGACCTGACCTCCCCCGTCCGGGAGCGCCGAGTCACCCTGGAACTCGCCCACGGCACCCTGATCGGCCACTTCCCCGGCAGCGAGGCCGACGCCTACGCCCGGCTGACCGTCATCGACCACGACGGCGAGAGCACCGAACTGCTCCACGACGACTCGCTGAGCACCTTCCTGCACCACGTCTACGCCTACTTCGCGGCGGGCGGCGCGGCCGGCGGCGCCCGCCACCCGCACCCCGACCTGGCGGTCAACTCCCAGGTGGTGCGGCTGCTCGACCAGGCCAAGACGATCGCCGCGCAGGCGCGCGAGGCACAGATCCGTGACGCGCAGACGCCTGACGCTCAAACGCCTGACGCGCAGCACCGCGCGGCGGCCGCCCGATGACTGCCGCCGCACCGCGCACCGCCGACACCGACACCGCCGCCGACACCACCACCACGTCCGGCGCGTCGCTCGGCCGGTCGCTGCCCCGTCCGGTCGCCGCCCCCACGATCAGCTTCGGCGGCATCGGCGACGAGGCCGCCCCCGACCTGCCCGGCCAGCTCGACGCGCTGGACGAACTCGGGTGGCACGACCTCGAGTTGCGGACCGTGGACGGCAGTTGGATCGCCGAGTTGCCGCTCGACCGGGTCGGCCGGATCGCCGAGACGCTCGCCGCCCGGGGCGTCCGGGTGACCGGCCTGGCCTCCCGGATCGGCAACTGGAGCTGCCGGATCACCGACGACTTCGGCCGCGACCTGGCGGAACTCGCCGCACTCGCCGCCCGCGCCGCACTGCTGGGCACCGACCGGATCCGGGTCATGTCCTACCCCAACGCGGGCCTGCCGGACGCTGATTGGCGCCGGCTGGTGCTGGAGCGACTGACCCGCCTGGCCGAACTGGCGGGCCAGGAAGGCCTGACCCTGCTGCACGAGAACTGCAGCGGCTGGGCCGGCACCTCCGCCGAACGCCAAATCGACCTGGTGGCCGCTGTGGACAGCCCGGCGCTGCGCCTGCTGTTCGATGCCGGCAACGGAGTCGCGCACGGCTACGACGGATACCTGATGCTCCGTCAGCTCGCCGACCACGTCGCGCACGTGCACATCAAGGACGCGGTGGGCGGCGGCGACAGCGCCGAGTACGTGCTGCCAGGCGACGGGGCAGCGCGGCTCGCGGAGAGCCTGCGCTTCCTGGTGGACCGGGGCTGGAGCGGCGGATGGTCGCTGGAGCCGCATCTCGCCACCCGCCCGCACCAGGGCCTGGCGGCGGACGGCACCGCCGTAAGCGGATTCGTCGCGGCCGGGCGGGCGTTGAGTGCGCTGGTGGAACGCGAGGTCCTGCCGTCCGCGGTCGGCTGGCGCCCGGTGCCCGGCGGGCTGGAGCACACCGCGGCGGTGTCGCGTGAGCGGTGACACCGCAGCCCGCACCACCGACACCAGCACCGACACCGAAACCGACTCCGGCACCAGCACCAGCACCAGCACCGGCACCGGCACCGGCACCGGCACCGGCACCGGCACAGCAAAGACGGGCGCCCGACTCGACGCCGACGACCGGGAGTTGCTGCTCGACCTTCTCCGCCTGCCGACCGCCGGCCCGCTGGAGACCGGCCCCGGCGCGCCGCGCCCGCTGCTCCCCGAGGCGCTCACGGTGTACGCCCGGGCGGCGGGGACGGTCGGCCTGGCCGAGGTGTATCGCGGCGCGCCGCGAGCGGCGGACCTCGACCGTCCGGACGTGCCGCTGACCGTGCGCCAACGAGCGGGCGACGACAGCTTCTTGGCGTCCCAGCCGAGCCTCGTCCTGCGGCTCGGACCGGAGTTGCCCCGGGCGGCGACGGTGATGTTCAACGTGCACCTGGACACGGTGGCCGGACTGGAGCCGGTCGGGTTCGACGGGCGCCGGTTCACGGGGCGGGGCGCGATCGACGCCAAGGGTCCGGCGGTGGCGTTGCTGGCGGGGATTCGGGCGGCGGTCGCGGTGGAGCCACGGCTGGGCAGTTCGGTCGGGGTGCTGGTACAGGCCGTGTCGGGCGAAGAGGGCGGCGCGATGGGCGTGTTCGGCACCCGTCCGCTGGTGGAGGCCGGGTACGTGGGCGCGCTGAACGTGTTCTGCGAACCGACCGGCCTGCGGTATCTGCCCCGGGCCACGGCTGCCGTCACCGCCCGGTTGCGGGTGGGTGGCGAGGACGCGATCGACGACTGCCCGGGCGAGGGGCACAATGCGAGCGTACTGCTCGGCTTCCTCGCGCAGTACCTGGCGCGGGAGTTGGGCGCCGTCGCCGCTCCGCGCGACCCGGTGTGTGTGGCCGGACTGAGCACCGGTCCGCTGCACAACCGGGTGTACGGAACCGGCGAGCTGCTGCTCAACCTCCCCTACCGGGACGCCGGTTCGGGACTCCGGGCGGAGACGGCCGTGCGGGCGGCGATCGATGCCGGACTGGCCGCATTCGGACGGGAGTTCGCTGGACTCCCGGAGTTCGCCCGGACCGCCGCCGACTGCGCGCGGATCACCCGACTGGACTGGCTCAAGCGCGGCCTGCCCGTCCTGGACAGCCGGCATCCCGCCTTCGAGGACCTGCTGACGCGGCAGGCCGGAATCCCCCGACTCCCGGACGGTGAACCGGCGTTCACCTGCGACGCGATCTGGACGGCGGGCCTGCCGGACGCGTTCACCGTGGTGCTCGGCCCCGGCGACCTCGGCGCCAACCGGGCGCACGCGACGGGCGAGTTCGCCGACCTCGCCCAACTCGACGGCTTCGCTTCGGCGGTGGCCCGCCTGCTGGTGGCCTTCGCCCGTCACCGACCACTCCGCCGACCCCACGCCGACCGCTGACCGCCGACCACCGAACCGCTGACCGCCGATCGCCGACCACCGAACCGCTGACCACCGACCACCGACCACCGACCACCGACCACCGACCTCCGACCACCGACCACCGACCACCGACCTCCGACCACCGACCGACCCGCGCTCAAGCAGGCCAGTCGAGGCCACCAACTCCACTCCCCCATCCACGACTTCACCCTCACCGTCTGTCCGGAGGCTGTTGCCCATGACCACCGTGGCGTCCTCGCCGACTTCCGCCGCCAGTACCGTCCGCGTCCCGTACGCCGAGCTGCTCCGGTTCACCACCGACGTCTTCCTCGCCAACCAACTGCCGCCCGCACGCGCCAGGTTGGCAGCGGAGGCGCTGTGCTACGGGGACGTGGCGGGGATGGACTCGCACGGGCTGGTGAATCTGTCCCGGCTGTATCTGCCGTTGCTGGCGGAGGGGCGGGCCGATCCGCTGGCCGAGCCGGAGGTGGTGGCCGACCGGGGGGCGGCGGTGCTGGTGGATGCGAGGAACGCGCTCGGGCTCTGGCAGGCGGGCGCGGCAATGGAGTTGGCGGCGGACCGGGCGGAGCGGCTCGGCATCGGGCTGGTCTCGGTGCGGCGGGCGACGCACTTCGGGTGTGCGGGGCACCATGCGGCGCGGGTGACCGGGCGCGGCATGATCGGGCTGCTGGCGTCGAACTGCGGGCGGCAGCGGATCGCCCGTCCGCCGGGTGGCGCGGTCGCCCTGCTCGGCACCAATCCGTGGAGTGTGGCCGCACCGGCGGGTGAACTTCCGCCGTACGTCCTGGACATGAGTGCGACGGCGGTTCCGACGGGACGGGTGCGGGCAGCGGCGCGGGCCGGGCGGGCGATCCCGGAGGGGTGGCTGGCCGACGAGGACGGGCGTCCGGTGACGGACCCGGCTGCGTTCGACCGGGGCGAGGCGCATCTGCTGTGGCTGGGGTCGGGTTCGGGTGCCGAGTTCAAGGGGTTCGGGCTGGGGCTGATGGTGGAGGTGCTGGCGGCGATGCTGCCCGGCGCGGGTCTCGGCCCGGAGCCGGCGGCGCTGGACGGGGACGGCGGTCCGACCGGCCGGGACGACGACATCGGCCTGTTCGCGCTGGCGATCGCCCCGGCGGCGCTCCGCGATCCGGAGCAAGTGGCCTCGGACGCACGGACCTTGTTCTCCACGGTGCTGGCCTGTCCGCCCGCCGCCGGCCAGGCCGGTCCGGTCGTCTATCCGGGCTGGCACGAGGCCCGGCGGACCGCTGCCGCACACCGCGACGGCGTGCCGCTGGCAGCCCCGCTGCTGGTCGAACTCGCCGCTGTGGCCGCCCAGTTCGGCGTGCGCCCGGTGGACGTGACCGTGGAGGTGGCGGAGTGAGCGGCCTGCGGGTGGGCGTGATCGGTCTCGGGGTGATCTCGCGGTTCTATCTGGCCGCGCTGGAGCAGGTCCCGGGCGTGCGGCTGGCAGCGGTGTGCGACCGGGACGCGGAGCTGCTGCGCGAGTTCGAGGGCCGGGTGGGGTGTTTCACGGACCACCGGGCGCTGCTGGCCGCAGGCGGGCTGGACGCCGTGGTGGTGACCGTCCCGAACGACCTGCACCTGACGATCTGCCGGGATGCGCTGCGGGCGGGTCTGCCGGTGTGCGTGGAGAAGCCGTTGGCGCTGCGGGCCACGGAGGGTGCGGACTTGGCCTCGCTGGCGGTCGAGCGCCGGGTGCCGCTGTTCACGGCGTTCCACCGGCGGTACAACGCGGCGGTGCGGGAGCTGTGCCGGACGCTGGAGGGTGCGGCGCCGGTGCGGTCGGTGACGGCGCGGTACTTCGAGCGGATCGAGGAGCATGTCGGCCGGGACCGCTGGTACTTGGACCCGGAGCGCTGCGGCGGCGGCTGCGTCGCCGACAACGGCCCGAACGCGTACGACCTGCTGCGGCTGCTGGCCGGGCCGATGCGGGTGGAGGCCGCGGAGGTGGTGCGGGACGAGGGCGGGGTGGACCGGCACGCGCTGCTGGAGCTGGCGGGTGCGCGCGGGGTGCGCGGCCGGATCGAGCTGGACTGGTCCTACCCGGGTGAACTGAAGGACGTCACCGTGGAGTTGGCGGACGGTTCGGTGCTGCGGGCGGACCTGCTGGCCGGGCACGACGGGTTCAAGCAGTCGCTGTGGCACGAATACGTCGGCATCGTCACCGCGTTCAAGAGACTCCTGACGGACGACGGCGACGCACGCGGTACCGGCTTCCGGGGGCCGGACGGGGTGGACGCGCTGCGCGTGGTCGAGGCGGCGTACCGGGCCGAGCGGGCGGGGGCGCGCAGGTGATCCGGCAGCGCGACGATCGGGCCCAACTGGCGTCCGCGGTACCGGAGAACGGGCCGAAGCGGACGGTGACGGGCACGCTGGTGAAGGTGCTGCTGCACAGTCGGACGGATCGCGGGATGAGCCTGGAGCCGTTCGCCAGCCGGTGCGTGCGGGTCGGCGAGGTGCACGAGTTGGTGACGACCGATCAGCGGGACACGGCGGCGGGTGCGCGGATCGACCGGGTCGGGTTCCTCGGCTTCGCGGAGATCGCGGCGGCGGGGGTGCTGGACCGGGGCGACGAGGTGTTCGTCGGGGCACACCGGGTGGGGACGGTGCTGGGCTTCGACGCCTGCCACTTTCCCAACCACTACAACGTGCTGATCGCGGCCGATCACCTGCTGACCGGCGAGAAGCTGGATCTGCGGCCGGAGTTGCCGGTGCGGTTCGTCCCGGCGGCCACGGAGTCCTGAGCAGGCGAACAGGGACTGTCTTGCGGCATGCCGAAGGCCCGGACCGGGGGGCGCCTCCCCGTTCCGGGCCCGAGTGCGTCAGGCCGTCGCCGGCCGCGCGGTGGGGCTCAGCGGCCCAGCAGCGGAACGTCCAACTCGCCCATGTGGTAGGCGCGGACGGCCTGGACCAGCTCCTCCACGGACAGCTGGCCGTCGCCGTTGGCGTCGATCTGGCGGAACGCCTCGGCCGGCTCGATGTTCTCGACACCGATGGCGTCCAGCCAGGTCTTGAACTCGGCCGGGTTGACCTGGCCGTCGCCATCCACGTCGACCAGCTCGACCATGGCCTGGATGGTCGGCTTGACGACGCGGCCGAAGCCGGCGCCGCCGTTCTCCAGGATGTGCTCCTCGGCGATGTGGTTGAACTGCTCGGGGGTGAGCGCACCGGCCTGCTCGTCGATGCCGGCCTTGTCGGCGAAGAAGCTCCACATGCCGAGGTAGGCCTCGGTCAGCTGGCGGCCCGCCGGGGAGGTCGGGACCTCGCCGAAGGCCTGCAGGATGCGCTGGGCCTCGGCGTCCCAGTCGGAGCGGTCGATCTGGCCGTCGCCGTTCACGTCCCAGAGGTCGAAGCGCTTCTGGGCACGGTCGAGCTGCACGGAGGTGGTCATCGGTGTCTCCACGTGAGTCTGGTGCGGGCGGCGGCGGCCGGTCCAGGGACAGGGCCGACGGGTGTCGCCCGCTGGGTTTCGAAGGAGCGGCCATCACACAATCGGTGCGGTCGGCCACGGAATGTCACACTACCGGCGCGCTGCGCTCCGCTTCGCCGTCACACCGCCAACCGGGTGACATGTCGCACATGTTGACTGACCGTCAGGCCGCATGGCGTGGAACTCCATGGCCTCCGCCACGATTTGGGGACGCGGTCAACGGTTTCAAGGCTCGTCTCCCGGGCGGGTGATCGAGGCCCGATTCGGCGGCGGCGGGCCCGCGCGGGGGCCGTAGTCTCGCTCCGTGACCGACACCTCCGCGACAAGGACCGCCGCGACCGGGACGCTCCCGCCGCTCCCGCTGATCGAACTCGCCCCGCAGGCCTTCGCCGCCGTGCACGCGCTGCACGGCGCCGTCGAGCAGGCCGCGGCGGCGGCCGGGCTGGAGCCGCTGCTGCTCGAACTGGTGCGGCTGCGCTGCTCGCAGCTGAACGGCTGCACGTACTGCGTGGACCTGCACACCACGGCCGCCCGGAAGGCCGGCGAATCGGAGGAGCGGCTCGGCCTGCTGGCGGCCTGGCGGGAGTCCGGCCCGCTGTTCACGCCCCGTGAGCGCGCTGCGCTGGCCCTTGCGGAGGCGGTCACCCTGCTTCCCGACCACGCGGCGGGCGCACGGGCGCAACGGGCGGCGCGCAACGTGCTGTCCGACCCCGAGGCGGCGTTCGTGGCCTGGGCGGCCACGGTGGTGAACGCGTACAACCGGATCGCGGTCGCCTCCCGGCCGATTCCGGCAGCCGAGGGCTGAGGCCTCGCTGCCGCGGGTTCGCCCCTTGGCGAGTGGTGCGGCAGGCTGGAGGGATGACAGCGGTGCGCAACGGCCCCGGCGCGACGGCCGACGGCGGGTTCGCCGCGGCACTGGCGGCCGGGCCGGTGGTGCTGGACGGCGGGCTGTCCGCCCAACTCGCGTCGCAGGGCTGCGATTTGTCGGACGCGCTGTGGTCGGCGCGGTTGCTGCTGGACGATCCGCGGCAGTTGGTGGCGGCGCACCGCGCGTTCTTCGAGGCCGGGGCGCAGGTCGCCACCACGGCGAGCTACCAGGCGAGCCGGGCGGGTTTCGCGGCGCGCGGCGTGAGCACGGCGAAGGCGGACCGACTGCTGGCGTTGAGCGTGGAGTTGGCGCGGCAGGCGGCCGAGGAGGCGTCGGCGGAGCTGGGTGACGGACGGCCGCGCTGGGTGGCGGCGTCGGTGGGCCCGTACGGGGCGGTGTTGGCGGACGGCTCGGAGTACCGGGGCCACTACGGCCTGTCCGCTGCGGAGTTGACCGCCTTCCACCGTCCGCGCCTGGAGGTACTGGCGGCGGCCGGGCCGGACGCGCTGGCGGTGGAGACGGTGCCGGACCTGCTGGAGGCGCGCGTACTCGCGGAATGCGTCCGGGAGTTGGGGCTTCCCGCGTGGTTCTCGTTCGGTGCGGCGGACGGCCTGACCCGGGGCGGCGAGCCGCTCGCGGAGGCGTTCGCGTTGCTGGCGGACGTGCCGGAGGTGGTGGCGGTGGGCGTCAACTGCTGTGCGCCGCAAGAGGTTTCGTCAGCGGTGCGGCTGGCGGTGGAACTGACGGGCCGACCGGCGGTAGCGTACCCGAACAGCGGCGAGGGCTGGAACGCGACGGCCCACGACTGGGCGGGCCCGGCCTCGTTCGATCCCGCCGACGCACCGGGCTGGGTCGCGGCGGGCGCCCGACTCGTCGGCGGCTGCTGCCGGGTGGGCGCGGACCGGATCGCGGAGATGGCGGCCGCGATCGCCGAGCAGACCGCCGGCTGACACACTGCGCGGGCGTTCCGAATTCCACCCCCAGGCACGCAAGGGGCGGCTCGCGGGAGAGCGTGCCGGATCTTCTGACAGACTCCGCACACGACCCGACCAGGGGTGGCGAGCCACCGGCCGAGGCGCTCGCGCCGCCGGCCAACGCGCCCGGCCGGGTCGTGGAGGTGGCGGCCGCCGGTGACAACTGCGGTTGATCGGCGGCCAGTTGGCGCGGGGGCCCCGGCAGCATGCAACGCCCGGTCCCGGTGTGGTGCAGCTCACGTGGAACTCGCGTGCCCGTGGGCGGCGGAGAAAGGTATGGATCCAGGATTTCGGGCCCGGATACGGGCAGGTGACGAGGGCGCCTTCGGGGTGCTGTTCCGTGAGCACGGCAAGGCGGTGTACAACCACTGCTTTCGGCTGACCGGCGACTGGTCGGGGGCGGAGGACTGCGCCTCGCTGGTGTTCCTCGAGGCGTGGCGGCTGCGGGAGAAGGCCGAGCCGACCGGCGGGAGTCTGCTGCCGTGGCTGCTGGGAATCGCGACGTTCGTGGTGCACCGCCGTCGCAGGGTGGCGCGCCGGCACCGTGCGTTGATGGAGCGGATGCCCGAGCCGGAGCTGTTGCCCGACTTCGCCGACGAGTTGGTCGGGCGGCTGGAGGACCAGGAGCGCATCGCCGCGGTGCGGGAGGTTCTCGAACATCTCTCCCGCACCGACCGGGAGGTGCTGGCGCTGTGCGTGTGGGCGGGGCTGGACTATGCGGCGGCCGCGCACGCGCTGGGGGTGCCGGTCGGCACGGTCCGTTCCCGGCTGTCCCGGGCCCGCCGCCGCTTGGACCGGCTCGCACAAAAAAATCTTGGCCTGCGGGTGGAACCTGCGGCCACAGGACGGCAGGTAACAGATGACCGCACCGAAGCGGTCGGGCCGAAGAAGGGGAACGCGTGATGACCGGGTACCAGGACGACGACCTGCAGACGCTGCGTCGGATGCTGCCGGCGCCCGCCGAACGCGACTTTCCCGCCGGCCGCGAACACCAGCGTGAGGAACACCTGATGAACAGCTTGCTGAACATGTCCCGCCGCGACAACGAGCAGCAGGACCTGAACGTGAAGCGTCGGCGTCTCGGCGTGCGGATCGCGCTGCCGGCCGCCCTGGTCGCCGCCGCGACCGGTGTCGTCCTGACCGCGCTGCCGACCCAGAGCGCGGCGGCGTACACCCTGCAGTCCGCCGACAACGGCACCGTGAAGCTCACCGTCGTCAACCCGGCGGGGAAGCTCGACCTCGCCAAGGTGCAGCGCGAGCTCGATCGGCTCGGCATCCGCGCCCGCGTCTACGCCGGCGACCCCAACTGCCAGGCCCCGGCGCCTCTGCCGTCCACTTCGGCCAGCTCCGCGCCCTCGAGCTCGCCGTCCGCCTCCGCGGGCGCCCCGTCCCCCTCCGCGGACGCCCCGGTCCCCTCCCTGAGCCCCGCGTCCGGGCCGAGTGACCAGAGCTGGACCCTCGGCCGGGAGAACGGCAAGCTCGTCCTGATCCTCAACCCCGCTCGGATCCCCGCGGACAAGCAGGTGCAGATCGTCTTCCCGCTGGCGAAGACCGACCCGTCCCACGGCGCCAGCGTCATCATGGGCGGCCTGACCGACATCCCGGGCCCGGACTGCGCGCCCGCCCTGCCGGCCGACTCCATCGCGGACAACAACCCGCAGTAACCGTCACGCGGTCGGGGGAGGCAGCGGCTGTCCGCTGTCTCCCCCGCCGTGTTTCCGCGCGACGGACCGGCCCGGAGGCGGGGAGGATGGGTCGGGTGGTCCACGGACGGAGAGGGGTCGCGGTGCGGGCGGTCGGTGTGGTGAACGGTCTCGGGGCGCGCTGGGGGCGTGAGTTGGCGTTCGGCTCCGGGCAGGTGTGGACGGCGGTGGGGGTGTGGCCGCTGCTCGCGGCGCTGGCGGCCGGGGCGGGCGAGCCGGTGCGCGAGGAGCTGGCGGAGGCTTTGGGGGTGCCGGCCGAGCAGGCCCCGGCGGCGGCGTCGGAGTTGCTGGAGCTGGTGCGACGGGTGCCGGGCTGCGCGGCGGCACTCGGGGTGTGGACGGCGGACGGCGTCGAGGTGGAGCCCGCCTGGGTGAAGCAGGTGGGCGCGTCGCTGTGGGGCCGGTTGACGGGCAGCCCGGACGGTGATCGGGCCGCGCTGGACCGGTGGGCGGCGGAGCAGACCGGCGGCCTGTTGCAGCGGATGCCGGTGGACGTCGCGGGAGTGGAGCTGCTGCTGGCGTCGGCGGTGACGGTGCGGACCAAGTGGGCGGCGCCGTTTCGGACGGTTCGGCAGCGCTTGACCGAAGGCCCTTGGGCGCAGCGGGAGTTGGTGGGGCTGGAGGCCTCCGGCGCCGAGCTGTACGAGCGGATCGCGGTGGCGGAGACCTCGACCGGACCGGTGACGGAGGTCCGGGTGGTCGGGGACGGCGAGATGGACGTCCACCTGGTGCTCGGCGGGGAGGGCGCGGCGCCGGGGGCGGTGGTGGCGGCCGGGTTCGAGCTGGTGTCGGGCGCGTCGCGGCGGATGCCGATGGACGGCCTGTCGGACGGGGAACCGTGGCCGGGGCTGAAGTTGACGACGGTCGACTCGACGTCGCCGCACAACCTCGGCACGTTGACCACGGTGGCGTTCTCGGTGCGGGCCGAGCACGACCTGCTGGCGAGTGCGGAGGTGTTCGGGCTGCGGACGGCCGCCCGGGACGGCGACTGGTTCCGGGGAATCAGCCGCAGTATCGCCTTGAAGGTGTCGCAGGCCCGGCAGGTGGCGATGGCGGAGTTCTCGGCGGAGGGCTTCGAGGCGGGAGCGGTGACGGCACTGGCGATGACCAGGGCCGCCGCGCTGGTCTCCCGCCGGTTCCGGGTGCGGCGTGCGGTGGCGCGTTTCGACCGGCCGTTCGCGTTCCTGGCGGTGCACCGCGCGTCGGGCCTGGTGCTGATGGCGGGCTGGGTGGCGGATCCCGCCACGAAGGCCTGAGCCCGCACCGCACCGTGCAGCACCGCACCCGCACCGTCCGCACCGCACCGTGCAGCACCGCACCCGCACCGTCCGCACCGCACCGTGCAGCACCGCACCCGCACCGTCCGCACCGCACCGCACCACACCGCCCGCGCAGCACAGCACCACACCAGCCGTACCGCACCAGCCGTACCGCACCGGTGTGAGCTGCCGGGGTCGCCGGGGTAGTACCGTCGGAGCACGGTTGGTGGGGTCGGCATTGCCGACCGGTGGTCAGTGGAGGTGGGCCGGTGTCCGGTGCGATCCAGTCGCTGTCGCGGGCGGCCGCGATCCTGCGCCTGTTGGCGGGCGGGGAGCGGCGGCTCGGGCTGTCGGAGGTGGCGACGGGGCTCGGGCTGGCGAAGGGGACGGCGCACGGCATTCTGCGGACGCTGCAGCAGGAGGGGTTCGTCGAGCAGGACCCGGACAGCGGCAAGTACCAGTTGGGGGCGGAGCTGTTGCGGCTCGGCCAGAGCTACCTGGACGTGCACGAGTTGCGGGCCCGGGCGCTGGTGTGGGCGGACGATCTGGCGCGGGCTGCGGGCGAGACGGTGTACCTGGGGGTGCTGCACCAGCGGGGGGTGCTGGTGGTGCATCACGTGTTCCGGCCGGACGATTCGCGGCAGGTGCTGGAGGTCGGTTCGATGCAGCCGCTGCATGCGACGGCGCTGGGCAAGGTGTTGCTGGCGTACGACCCGGTGGCGCGCGGCGAGTTGGGCGACGGGCCGTGGGAGGCGTTCACGCCGCGGACGGTGACCGAGCCGGCGGCGCTGGACGCGCAGTGCGCGCTGGTGCGGGAGCGGGGCTGGGCGGACGCGGTGGAGGAGACCTGGGAGGGCGTGGCCTCGGTGGCGGCGCTGATCCAGGACCGGCGGCGCAACCCGGTGGGCGCGGTGTGCGTGAGCGGCGCGGTGGAGACGGTGTGCGAGGGCGGGGCGGTGCGCCCGTCGCTGGTGGCGTCGGTGCGGACGGCGGCGCGGGCGATCTCCCGTGACCTCGGGGCGCACCGGTTCTGAGGGTGTCCGGTGGGCAGCGGGTGATCGTCCGGCGGCGGTGCGTGGCCGTCGGGGCGTCGCGGGTCACCACGCCTTGACGTCGGGCGTCCGGCTGCTGTTGGCTTCCAAACGTCGGTCGACATTGTCGAACGACGGCTGGAGGGTCCGGGCGTTCCGCGCCGCCCGCGTGGTTTGCCGGACCCGCGCGCACGGGGACTGACGAAGGGTCAGCCCCGTCCCCCGTTGACGTCCCTGAGCCGAGCCGAGGAACCGCATGACTGCCAGCTACATCGCCGCGATCGACCAGGGCACCACGTCCAGCCGGTGCATCCTGTTCGGGGCGGACGGCCGGATCGTCGCCGTCGAGCAGCAGGAGCACGCGCAGTTGTTCCCGCAGCCGGGCTGGGTGGAGCACGACGCGGCGGAGATCTGGACGCGGGTGCAGGCGGTGGTGCGGGGCGCGCTGGAGAAGGCGGGGCTGACCCGGGAGGACATCCGGGCGGTCGGCATCACCAACCAGCGTGAGACCACGGTGCTGTGGGACCGGCACACCGGTGAGCCGGTGCACCACGCGATCGTCTGGCAGGACACCCGCACCGAGGCGCTCTGCCGGGAGTTGGGCCGCAATGTCGGGCAGGACCGGTTCCGCCGGGAGACGGGCCTGCCGCTGGCCAGCTACTTCGCGGGGCCGAAGATCCGCTGGCTGCTGGACAACGTGGAGGGGCTGCGCGAGCGCGCCGAGGCCGGCGACATCCTGTTCGGCACCATGGACACCTGGGTGATCTGGAACCTGACCGGCGGCGTCAACGGCGGCCGGCACGTCACGGACGTCACCAACGCCTCCCGCACCCTGCTGATGAACCTGCACACGCTGGAGTGGGACGAGCGGATCGCCGAGTCGATCGGGGTGCCGATGGCGATGCTGCCGCAGATCCGTTCCTCCGCCGAGGTGTACGGCGAGGCGGTCGGGGTGCTGGCGGGTGTGCCGGTGGCGGCGGCGCTCGGCGACCAGCAGGCCGCGCTGTTCGGCCAGACCTGTTTCGACGTGGGCGAGGCGAAGTCCACGTACGGCACCGGAACGTTCCTGCTGCTGAACACCGGCGAGCGGATCGTCAACTCCTACCACGGGCTGCTCACCACGGTCGGCTACCGGATCGGCGACCAGCCGCCGGTGTACGCCCTGGAGGGATCGATCGCGGTCACCGGTTCGCTGGTGCAGTGGCTGCGCGACCAGCTCGGCATCATCTCCACGGCGGCCGAGATCGAGACCCTGGCGGGCACCGTCGAGGACAACGGCGGCGCGTACTTCGTGCCCGCGTTCTCCGGCCTGTTCGCCCCTTACTGGCGTTCCGACGCGCGCGGTGTGATCACCGGCCTGACCAGGTACGTCACCAAGGGCCACCTGGCGCGGGCGGTGCTGGAGGCGACCGCCTGGCAGACCCGCGAGGTGGTGGACGCCATGGAGAAGGACTCCGGTGTCACGCTGACCGCGCTGAAGGTGGACGGCGGCATGACGTCCAACAACCTGTTGATGCAGAACATCGCGGACGTGCTGAACGTCCCGGTGGAGCGCCCGTACGTCGCCGAGACCACCGCGCTCGGCGCGGCCTACGCGGCCGGCCTGGCGGTCGGCTTCTGGGACGGGCTGGACACGCTGCGCGCCAACTGGCACCGGGCCGCCGAGTGGACGCCCCGGATGGACGACGCGACCCGCGAGCGCGAGCACCGCAACTGGCTGAAGGCGGTGGAGCGCACCATGGGCTGGATCGAGCAGGACGAGGAGCAGCCGCAGCTCTGACGCCACCGCCCGCCACAGCCCGCCACTCTGACCCGTGTCAGAGCCACCGTTCCCGATCGGAAGGAGACGCGGAACCGGCCGCGAACCGGGCCCGCCGCACACACCATGGCAAGCATCCCGACCCTGGGCGCCGAGCGCGCCGCCGGCCGCGTCGCCTCCCGCGCCGCCACCCGCGAGCTGCTCGGCCGGGCCCGCTACGACCTGCTGGTCATCGGCGGCGGCATCCTCGGCACCGCCACCGCCTGGACGGCCGCCCAGGCCGGGCTGAAGGTGGCCATGGTGGACGCCGGGGACTTCGCGAACGCCACGTCCTCCGCGTCCTCGAAGCTGGTCCACGGCGGGCTGCGCTACCTGCAGACCGGCGCGGTCAAGCTGGTCGCGGAGAACCACAAGGAGCGCCGGGCGCTGGCCACCGACGTGGCCCCGCACCTGGTCAACCCGCTGACCTTCTTCGTCCCGGTCTACGAGGGCGGCCCGCACTCGGCGCCCAAGCTGGGCGCGGGAGTGTTCCTGTACTCGGCGCTGTCCGCGTTCCGCGACGGCCTGGGCCGGGTGGTCTCGCCGAAGGCGGCGGCCCGCGCGGTGCCGGGGCTGCGCACCGAGGGCCTGCGGCGGGTCGCGGTGTACGGCGACCACCAGATGAACGATGCCCGGATGGCCGTGATGACGGTGCGGGCGGCGGTGGACGCGGGTGCGGTGGTGCTCAACCACGCCGAGGTGACGGGTCTGCGCTTCACCCGCGGCCGGGTGAGCGGCGCGGAGGTCCGCGACCGCCTCGACGGCACCGAGTTCGGCATCGACGCGCGCCTGGTGCTGAACGCCACCGGCCCGTGGGTGGACCACCTGCGGCGGATGGAGTTCCCGGGCGCCGAGCCGTCGATCCGGTTGTCGAAGGGCGCGCACGTGGTGCTGCGCCGGCAGGCGCCGTGGCGGGCCGCGCTGACCATTCCGATCGACCAGTACCGGGTGTCCTTCGCCATCCCGTGGGAGGACCACGTCCTGCTGGGCACCACCGACGAGGAGTACACCGGCGACCCGCTGGACGTGCGGGCCACCGACGCGGACATCGACCAGATCCTGTCCGAGGCGGGGCACGCGGTGCGCGAGGAGCACCTGCGGCGCGAGGACATCACGTACGCCTTCGCGGGCCTGCGGGTGCTGCCGGGCGGTCCGGGGGCGACGGCGGCGGCCAAGCGGGAGACGGTGGTCACCGAGGGCCGGGGCGGGATGCTGTCGGTGGCGGGCGGCAAGTGGACCACCTACCGGCACATCGGCCGGGTGGTGCTGGAGAAGCTGAAGAACTCCCGGGGCGTGGGCCTGGCCGAGGACATCTCGCCGTTCCCCGCCACGGTGCCGCTGCCGGGCATCGGCGCCCCGCAGGCGGTCGCGCACCGGCTGCTGATGGACCGCGAGCCGGGCTCCCGGATGGACCCGCTGGTGGCCCGCCACCTGGCCACCCACTACGGCACGCTGTCGTTCGAGATCGCCCGGCTGATCGCCGAACGCCCCGAACTGGGCGAGCGGGTGCACCCGGACGGGCCGGACGTGTGGGCGCAGGTGGTGTACGCGGCCGAGCAGGAGTGGGCGTACACGGTGGACGACGCGCTTCGGCGGCGTACCACGCTGACGGTGCGCGGGCTGGACACCGAGGAGGTCCGCAAGCGCACGGCGGAGCTGCTGGCGCGGTAGTACGCGCCGGAACGCGACGACGCCCTCCGGGAGAGAAGCGGGATCCGGAGGGCGTCGCGGTCTGTGGGGTGCTGCGCGCTAGATGATGAGGCTGAGCGGCAGGATCAGGGCGATCGCGACCACCGAGATCACCGTCTCCATCACCGACCAGGACTTCAGCGTCTGGCCGACGCTCATCCCGAAGTACTCCTTCACCAGCCAGAAGCCGGCGTCGTTGACGTGCGACAGGAACAGCGACCCGGCGCCGATGGCGAGCACCATGAGCGCGGCGTGGGTGGTCGACATGTCGGCGGCCAGTGGGCCCACGATGCCGGCGGCGGTGATGGTGGCGACCGTGGCGGAGCCGGTGGCGAGGCGGATCAGCACGGCGATCAGCCAGCCGAGCAGCAGCGCGGAGATGTGCCACTTGCCGGACCACTCGCTGACCGCCTGGCCGACGCCGACGTCGATCAGGGTCTGCTTGAAGCCGCCGCCCGCGCCGACGATGAACACGATGCCGGCGATCGGGCCGAGCGAGCTGCCGACCGTCTCGGAGATCCGGGCCTTGTCGAACCCGGCGGCCCTGCCGAGGGTGACCATGGCGAGCAGGGTGGCGGCGAGCAGCGCGATCAGCGGGGAGCCGATGAAGTCGAAGAACCGCTGAGCGGTGTTCTTCGGGTCGTCGATCACCACGTCGGCGAGGGCCTTGCCGAGCATCAGCGCGACCGGCAGCAGGATGGTGGCGAGGACGGCACCGAACCGCGGGGTCTTCTCGTGCTTGACGGTCTCGGCGGGCGTGGTGTCGGCGGGGATCTCCAGCGGGCCGACCCAGCGCTGGGCGAACCGGGAGAACAGCGGGCCGGCCACGATCAGAGTGGGGACGGCGATCAGCAGGCCGAGCGCGAGGGTGACGCCGAGGTCGGCCTTGAGGGCGTCAACGGCGACCAGCGGGCCCGGGTGCGGGGGGACCAGGCCGTGCAGCACGGACAGGCCGGCCAGCGCGGGGATGCCGATCCGCATCAGCGGGACGTTGCCGCGGCGGGCGACCAGCAGCACGATCGGGATCAGCAGGACGACGCCGACCTCGAAGAACAGCGGCAGGCCGAGCACGGCGGCGATCAGCGCCATCGCCCAGGGCAGCATCTTCGGGCCGGTCCGGGCGAGCACCGTGTCGGCGATGATGTTGGCGCCGCCGGAGTCGGCGAGCAGCTTGCCGAGCATCGCGCCGAGGCCGATCAGGAGGCCGACCGAGGCGACGGTGGAGCCGAAGCCGGTGGAGAAGCTGCTCAGCAGCTTGTCGAACGGCGCGCCGGCGACGGCGGCGAGCAGGCCCGAGCCGAGGGTGAGCGCCAGGAACGGGTGCAGCTTGAACTTGGTGATCAGCAGCACGATGGCGCCGATGCTGAGCAGCACCGCGAGCAGCAACTGGCCGTTGCTGGACGTGTGGGGGAGCGCCGGCGCGGCGGCGGCCAGCAGGGTGGGGGTCACGCGAGTCTCCATTGACGGGCCGGCACCGCCCGGGGGTCCGGTGGGCGGCGGCGGGGTGTGACGGGTCTGGCGGGGATCAGTTCGGCAGGGTGGCGACGGCGCGTTCGACGAGGGTGTCGGGGTCGGCGTCGACGTCCAGCACGGTGCCGTTCTCGTCCGCCTGGAGCGGTTCGAGGGTGGCGTACTGGGAGTCCAGCAGCGAGGTCGGCATGAAGTGGCCGGTGCGGTGGGCCAGTCGGTCGCCGACCAGCTCGTGGCTGCCGGTCAGGTGCAGGAAGAACGCCTCGGGGCAGGCGGCCCGCAGGGTGTCGCGGTAGCTGCGCTTGAGGGCGGAGCAGGTGACGACGCCGCCGGTGCCGGCCTCGGCCCGCTCGCCGAGCCAGGCGCCGAGGGCGCGCAGCCAGGGCTGCCGGTCCTGGTCGTCCAGCGGGATCCCGGCGCTCATCTTGGCGATGTTGGCGGCGGGGTGGAAGTCGTCGGCCTCGGCGTACGGGAGGCCGAGGCGGTGGGCGAGCAGTCGGGCGACGGTGGTCTTCCCGACTCCGGAGACGCCCATCACCACGATGACGGGCGGCTGCTGGTTCTCGACGCTGAGAGCCATGGGTGGTGCTCCTGTCCTTGCCTGGTCCCCGGCAAGGTAAGCCCAAAGGTATGACTTATTCAAGCCACCGAAACCCAATCGTCATACGTATATGCATCGCCTCTAGGCATCGCCGCAGGTGGGAGCAGTTCGGCACTCCCCCACCCCCGGGTCGGCCGTGACCTCGCCGATAGGCTGGCCCGATGGAGATCCAGGGCCTGCCCGGCCGTCTGCTTGCCCACCTCGGTCCGGCGATCGCCTCCGGCGAGCTGCCCGCCGGCACCGTGCTGCGCACCGAGGAGCTGGAGGAGCAGCACGGGGTGTCCCGCACGGTGGTGCGGGAGGCGGTGCGCGTCCTGGAGTCGATGCGGCTGGTCGAGCCGCGCCGCCGGGTCGGGATCACGGTGCGGCCGCAGGCCGACTGGGACGTGTTCGACCCGCTGGTCATCCGCTGGCGCCTGGCCGGCGCGGGCCGCTCCGCGCAGCTGCGCTCGCTCGGCTCACTGCGGGTCGCGGTGGAGCCGGCCGCGGCGTCGCTGGCGGCCCGCCACGCCAGCGACGACGACCGGCGCGAACTCAGCGCACTGGCCGTCGAACTGACCGTCACCGCCCGGGCGGCGGACCTGGAGTCCTTCCTCGCGCACGACATCGCCTTCCACGCGGCGGTGCTGCGGGCCTCCGGGAACGAGATGTTCGCACACCTGAAGGACACCGTCGGCGCGGTGCTGACCGGCCGCACCGAACACCGGCTGATGCCGCACCGGCCGCGCGAGTACGCGGTGCAACTGCACCGGGAGGTCGCGGAGGCGATCTGCGCGGGCGAGCCGGAACTGGCCGAACGCGCGATGCGCACCATCGTGGTCGGCGCGCTGGAGGAACTGGACGCGACCCTGCCGGACTGACCCTCTTGCGGGCCTGAATACGATTCCCGACAGGGGGTTGACGGTCCGTCGGCGCGACACGCCCGGATTGAGTGGAAATCAGCCGAGTGGCGGCATACCTTCACCCTTATTGGGGCAGTCTGGGGAGCACCGGACGGGTGCGCATCCGACAGGGGGTGGCGATGGCGCGTCGTCGGCGCAATCGGCTGCCGGACGAGGTGCGGGCGGCCGCGGTCCGGGCGGGCCTGGCATTCGCGTTCACTGTGGTGACGGTGATAGTCGCCGTCCTGGCGTCCTGGTCGCACACCGCCCTCATCGTGCCCGCGCTGGCGACGATGGCAATGGGCGTCTTCGTCCTGGCCTGGTGCCTGATAGACATCGTGGTCTCCCGCCAGGTTGCGGCAAGCCGCCGCCGCACACCCAACTCGGCCGGCCCGATGACGGGTTCACGCGCAGGAGGGAACCCAGGGGCGCGAGGAACTGCGCGGCCAGCCATGCACCAGCAGCCAGATCGCCGCGCAGGATGGTGAGTTGCACTGTCCCGCGACCTCGCTGACGGGTGCGAAACGAGGGGCTCGGGGAACTGCGCGCAGCGGAAGGCACCCGGCCGCCGGATCGCGAGACAGTGCAAGTCATCGTCCTGCATCGCGATCTGGCCGACCGTGCTCGGCTGGCCGCGCCGTTCTCCCCCAGCCCTGGCGGGCCGGGAGGTCCCCCCCAGGCGCCCCCGGGTTCGCGCCCTCCGCGGTCTCAGCCCCTGGAGCCCACGGCGTAGCCGTACTGCGCCGGCCAGTTGCGCTGCGCGCCCAGCGCCTTCGCCGCGTGCAGCGGCCAGTACGGGTCGCGGAGCAGCTCGCGGCCGAGCATGACCACGTCCGCGCTGCCGTCCGCCAGGACGGTTTCGGCCTGGGCAGGCTCCGAGATCATCCCGACCGCGCTGACCGGAACGCCGGCCTGCTCGCGGATCTGCGCGGCGAACGGCACCTGGTAGCCGGGCCCGACGACGATCTTCGCGTTCGGAACGAGGCCGCCGGAGGAGACGTCGATCAGGTCGATGCCGATGGCCTGGAGTTCCTTGGCGAGCAGGGCGCTCTCCTCGACCGTCCAGCTCGGCTCGTCGGTGACCCAGTCCGTCGCGGAGACGCGGAACAGCACGGGCAGGTCCGCGGGCCACACGGCCCGCACCGCGGTGGCGATTTCGCGGGCGAGGCGGGTGCGGCCGGCGAAGTCGCCGCCGTAGCCGTCGGTGCGGTGGTTGGTGAGCGGGGAGAGGAACTGGTGGATCAGGTAGCCGTGGGCGCCGTGCACCTCGACCACCTGGAAGCCGGCGGCCAGGGCGCGGCGGGCGGCGGACGCGAAGTCCTCGATCAGTTCGGCGATCTGGGCCTCCGTCAGCTCGGCGGGTGCGGGGTAACCGTCGTCGAACGGGATCGGCGAGGCGCCGACGACCGGGAAGCCGCCGTCCTCGACGGCGAGCGGGCCGCCGCCCGCGCCGGCCTTCGCGGTGGAGGCCTTGCGGCCGGCGTGGGCCAGCTGGATCGCGGGTACCGAGCCGTGTGCGCGGATCAGGGCGGTGATCCGGGCGAGGGCGTCCTGCTGGCGGTCGTTCCACAGGCCGAGGTCCCACGGGGAGATCCGGGCGTCGGGGCGGACGCCGGTGGCCTCGACCATGACCAGGCCGGCGCCGCCGGCGGCGCGGGAGCCGAGGTGGGCGAGGTGGAAGTCGGTGGCGACGCCGGCCTCGGGGCCTTCGGCGGCGGCCGAGTACATGCACATCGGGCTGAGCCAGATCCGGTTGGGGATGGTCAGCGAACGGAGGGTGATCGGCTCGAACAGGGCGCTCACGACGGCCCGTCCTTCCTGTGGTCCCGACAGCGACGGTCTCTCGCTTCGTACGATAGCTGCCGTACTACGAGATCTGTCAAACTACGAGAGTTCTCGTACTATGGCAGGGTGACCATCGACCAGGACTGTCCGGGGCTGCTGCCCGAGCCGACCGTCGCCGAGCTGCGGCTGGAGGCCGTGCTGCACGCGCTCGCCGACCCGACCCGGCTGCGGATCGTCGCCGAGCTCGCGGGGGCGGGCGGCGACGAGCTGAACTGCCTGGCCTTCGAGCTGCCGGTCACCAAGTCGACGCTGACGCACCACTTCCGCGTCCTGCGCGAAGCCGGACTGATTCGTCAGCACCGGCGCGGCACTTCCAAGATGAACACCTTGCGCACCGCCGATCTCGGCGAGCGCTTCCCCGGTCTGCTGGACGCGGTGCTGGCCGCCGCCGAGCCCTGCCTCACCATCTCGAAGCCGACCGCCCACTGACCGTTCGCGCGCATCGCCGGCCACGAGCCTGACGGTCCGTCAATTTCCCTGGCGAGTCCTCGCCCTGAGCCCTGGCGCCCCTTCGCCACCTTTCACCCGGAACCGTCCCGTCACCCTGCCCGTCAACCGCCTCGGAAGCCCCGCCCGCCGGGCGGCCCGGGGCATTTTCTGACACGGTCATGCCTGGTCACACGGGCTTCACCAGAGTTGCTCCAGCGTTCATCCCACGTGGTCATTTGGTCTATACCAATCAGGTAATCTGACCGACGACAGGTGTCAATGACCGGCCGTGGGGGGCCTTATGACTGTCAATCACCTTCCGTCACCACCCTCCGATCAGGAGCTCTACTGGTATTTCGGACCTCAGCGCCGCTGGGTCCCGCTGCTCTCCGCGCTCGCCTTCGTGTTCAGCGCGGCCACGATGTTCAGCTTCTCGCTCCGCAATCCCGCGCTCTGGCCGTTCCTGGCCGTGCTCGGCATCAACCTGGTGGCTCTCGCCCTGACCTGTCTCAACGGGCTCCGCCGCCGCCGCTTCACCCGGGCCGGCCACGAACTGCTGGTCGCCGCCTGGCAGCCCGCCGACCCGCCGACCGTAGACCTGTACCTGCCGACCTGCGGCGAGCCGCTCGACATCCTCGCCAATGCCTACCGCGCGGTCGCCCGGATGAACCACCCCGGCACCCTCGACGTCTGGGTGCTGGACGACGCCGACCGGCCCGAAGTCGCCTCGCTGGCAGCCAAGTTCGGCTACCACTACGTGGTCCGGCCGAACCGCGGCGAGTTCAAGAAGGCCGGCAACCTCAACCACGCGCTCACCCTCAGCAGCGGCGAGTACATCGCCATCCTGGACGCCGACTTCGCGCCGCGCGCCGACCTGCTGCAACACCTGCTGCCGTACTTCGGCGATCCGGCGGTCGGCATCGTGCAGAGCCCGCAGTGCTTCGACACCGACGCCGAGATGGGCTGGGTGCAGCGCGCCGCCGGAGCGGCCCAGGAGTGGTTCTTCCGCTGGGTGCAGCCCAGCCGGGACGCCTCCGACGCGGCGATCTGCTGCGGCTCCAACGCCGTCTACCGGCGCTCCGCGATCGACGCCGCCGGCGGCTTCGCCCGCCTCGACCACAGCGAGGACATGTACACCGGACTCGCCCTGCACCAGCAGGGATTCACCACCCGGTACGTGCCGGTGCTGGTCGCCAAGGGCACCTCGCCCGAGTCCACCACCAGCTTCGTCAACCAGCAGTACCGCTGGGCGATGGGCAACCTGCACCTGATCGGCGACCGGCCCGCCCGCAAGGCCATGACCTGGCGGATGCGCCGCTGCTTCGACGAGGGCATCGTCGGCTACCTGGCCGCCGCCGTGAACGTGCTCACCGCGCCGCTGCCGCCGCTGATCATGCTGTTCGCCTTCCCCGGCGAGGTCCGCGCCTGGTACGTGCTGCCGATGCTCTCCCTGCTGTGGCTGTGGCACGTGCTGCTGCCCCGGGTCAGCCGCACCCGCTGGCGCACCGAGGTGCTGCGCGCCAACGTCCTGATGAGCTTCGCCGCCGCCACCGCCTACTGGCACACCCTGCGCGGCCGCAGCGCCGCCTGGGTGCCCACCGGCGTGGCCAGGCCCGGCGGCTCCGGCGGCATGGCCCGCAAGGTCCTGCTGGTCTCCCTGCTGTGGACGGCCGGCACCCTGATCGCCACCGCCGTCGGCGTGAGCCTCGCCACCGCCAGGTACGGCTGGCACTACACCTGGGGCCTGGGCCTCTACCTCGCCGTACAGCTGCACGCCGGCCTCCCGCTGGTGCGCGACCTGTACGCCGAGCTGCGGCCGCACCCCACCGAGAACACCGAATCCGGGGCCCGCCCGGCGATGCGGCCCCGGCGCTGGCCCGAGGCCCTCGCCGTCACGAGCACGCTCGCCCTGATCGCCCTGCTCGCCTCCGGCTGGGTGGCGCCGATGCTGCCCTGGCTGGGCTGAAAGGTCCACCTCCCGTGTCCACCAGCACCGCCCCGCTCACCGTCGTTCTCGGGCAACCCCCCGTCGAGCGGCCGAAGTTCAGACCCGACATCGAAGGACTGCGGGCCGTCGCCGTGCTCGCCGTGCTCGCCTTCCACGCGGCCGTCCCCGGCCTGGCCGGCGGCTTCGTCGGCGTCGACGTGTTCTTCGTCATCTCCGGCTACCTCATCACCGGCCTGCTGCGCGGCGAGAGCGCCGCCACCGGCAAGGTCCGGCTCGCCGAGTTCTACTCCCGGCGCGCCCGCCGCCTGCTGCCCTCCGCCGCCGTGGTGCTCGCCGTGGTCGCCGTCCTCGGCGCCCTGCTCACCGCGCCGCTGCGCCGCGCCGACCTGGAGCGCGACGTCCTCGCCTCCGCGCTGTCCGTCGCCAACTGGCGCTTCATCGCCGAACAGACCGACTACCTGGCGGCCGGCCGCGACCCGAGCGTGCTGCTGCACTTCTGGTCGCTCGCCGTCGAGGAGCAGTTCTACCTGCTGTGGGCCCCGCTGATGGCCCTCGCCGCCCGCCGGGTCTGGAAGCGGCGCACGTTGCTCGGCCTGACGCTGCTGCTCGGCGCCGGCTCGTTCTGGCTCTCCCTGCACTGGAGCGCCGGCGCGTACCTCTCCACGCCCACCCGGGCCTGGCAGTTCGCGGCCGGCGCGGTCCTCGCGCTGCTGCCGATCCGCCGAATACCGCGCCCGGTACGGGAGTTGCTGGGCCTGGGCGGCATGGCCGCGGTGCTCGCCGCCGTGCTGCTCTTCGGCGCCCGCACCCCCTACCCCGGCTGGGCCGCGCTGGTGCCCACCATCGGCACTTCCGCGATCGTCCTGGCCGGCACCGGGCCGCACCTGGTGGGACGGCTGCTGTCGCTCGGCGCGCCGCGCGCGATCGGCCGGCTCTCCTACAACCTGTACCTGTGGCACTGGCCGGTGCTGGTGCTCGCCGAAGCCCAGTGGGGCACCCTGCACTGGGGCGTCAAGCTCGCCCTCACCGCGGCCGCCGCGCTGCCCGCGCTCGCCGCCCTCAACTGGCTGGAGCAGCCACTGCGCCGCAGCCGGGTGCTCGGTGAAATCCCGCGTCGCGGACTGTCGTTGGGCCTCACCGCGGTGGTGCTGCCGGTGGTGCTGGCGCTGATCGTCGGCACCGGAACGATCCGGATGCTCGGCCCCGCCACTCCCCCGGACCCGTCCGGTCTGCCCCCGGGCGCCCGCGACGGCCGCACCCTGCTCGCCGCCGCCCCGCCCGCGCACGCCCCGACGGTGCCCAACCCCGTCCAGGCCCGGCAGGACTTCCCGCCGGACGGCGCCTGCGAGGTCAACCCGGCCGACACCACCAGCCCACCCTGCCGCTTCGGCACCGCCGACGACCGGATCGTGCTGCTCGGCGACTCGCACGCCGGCCAGTGGTTCTCCGCGCTGCTCGGCATCGCCGCCCAGCACCACATGTCCGTCGAGGAGCTCGTCAAGCAGGGCTGCCCACTGCCCGAACTCACCGTCACCAACCCGCAGTTGGGGCGCACCTACCACGAGTGCGACACCTGGCGGGCGAACGCGCTGAGCCGGCTCAAGGACGGGCCGAAACCCAAGCTGATCATCGTCTCCACGCTGAACCGCTACACCTCCGACCGGGAGACGCTGCTGCGCGGCTGGGAGCAGACCCTCACCCCGCTAAGGGAGTTGGGCGTCCCGATCGTCTACCTCCAGGACACCCCGATCCCCGGCCGCGACGTCCCCGCCTGCGTCTCCGGGCACCCCGACACCACCTCCGCCTGCGACTTCGCCCGCAGCGACGGCCTGTGGGCCGACCCGCTGGCCGAGGAGATCGCCGCCGGCCGCGTCCCCGGCGTCCGCACCATCGGCGTCAACTCGGTGCTCTGCCCCGGCGAGGGGCGGATGTGCCCCGCCGTCCTGGAGCACGTCCTGCTGTACCGCGACGACTCCCACCTGACCAACGCGGCGGCCGTCGTCCTCACCTCCCGGCTCGACCAACTCCTCACCGACGCGGGCGTGTTCGGCACCGGCTGGACCACCCTGCTGCACGAGGAGTTCGACGGCCCGGCCGGCGCGAAGCCCGACCCCGCGAACTGGCAGTACGACCTGGGCACCTGCTACCCCGGCTGCCCCGCCGTCCAGTGGGGCACCGGCGAGATCGAAACCATGACCGACTCCACCGCGAATGTCCGGCTGGACGGCCACGGCGCACTGGAGATCGTTCCCACCCGGGACGCCACCGGCCACTGGTCCTCGGGCCGGATCGAGTCCAGGCGCGCGGACTTCACCGCACCTGCGGGCGGAGTCCTGCGCGTGGAAGCCAAGTTGGCCCTGCCGGACGTCAAGGGGCCTGCCGCGTCCGGGTATTGGCCGGCGTTCTGGGCACTCGGCGGGAAACTCCGTGACGGGTACACCGGCTGGCCGGGCGTCGGCGAACTCGACGTCCTCGAATCCGTCGGCGGGCGAGGGGTGTTCGGCACACTCCACTGCGGCACCACACCCGGCGGCCCCTGCAAGGAGCCCAACGGCCTCGGCTCCGGCGAACAGTCCTGCTCGGACTGCTGGGGCGCGTTCCACACCTGGACGGTGGAGGTGGACCGCACAGCCGCCACCGAGAAGGTGCGCTGGCTGCGCGACGGCCAGGAGTACTTCGCCGTCACCTCCGACCAGGTCGCCCCGGCCGCGTGGGACCAGGCCGTGCACCACGGGATCTCCCTGATCCTGAACGTCGCCATCGGCGGCAACCTGCCCGCCGCACACGGCAGTTCGCCAACCTCGGCGACCGAACCCGGCCACCCGATGAAGGTCGCCTCGGTCACCGTCTCCACCCGGAACTGACGGTCCGTTCACTGGAACCTCCCCCGGTCCGCGTGCGTCGGATCGGGGGATTTCCAGTGGGGCGCGAGAAGTGCTCGCGCCCGTCGAACCGAGGGGAACCGATGACAACTGCACGGAATCGACGGGGACTTGGACTCGGACTCGGCCTTGCGGCGGCCGGGCTGCTCGCGATCACGGCCTGCGGCTCCACGCGGCAGTCCGCGATCGGCGTGGCGCCGGTCGCACCGATCGCGCCGGCGCCCGCCTCACCCTCGCCCGAACCGAGCGGCACGCCAATGTCGCGGCCCGGGCTGTCGGATCTCGCGTCGGCGCTCGGCGAACAGGGCCGCGGCGCGTTCCAGGACCTTTACGGGTCACTGGAGTTGGAGAACGAGAAGAACACTGTCGCGCTGTACGTGACGGACGTGGCGCGGGGCCGGGCGCTGGTCGACGCCGCGAAGCGGGCCCATCCGGGCATCGACACCGCACGGGTCCGGGTGGAGGACTGCCCGTTCACGAAGGCGGAGATCGATCGGGCGATGGAAGCCGTCATGACGGCGAAGCTCCCCGCGAAGATCTTCAGCGCGTCCATGGCCCCGCACGCGACCGGCCTGCTGGTCGAGACCGACGAGACCTCCGCGAAGTCGCCCGCCCTCCAATCCGCACTCGTGGCCGTTGCCGGCCGCATCCCGGTCACCCTCAAGGCCGGCCAACCGGTGCAAGACGCGTAGGGGCAGGAGGCGCAAGCCCAGGGAGAGCAACCCCAGGGGCGCGGGGAACTGCGCGACAAGCGCCAACCAGTCCGCAAGGTCGCGATCAATGGCAAGTCATTGCCTGCGTCGCGATCTTGCGGACGTGGTGCGTTCCCCTTCGCGCAGTTCCCCGCGCCCCTGGCTTCGCGCCCGCGTGCTTTATTCGGGCTTGCGGAACATCCTGGTCGCCGTGATCTCCCCGTGAATCGTCGGGCCGTCCGGGTCCTGCGGGGCCGGGAGGCCCGGGCGGAGGTGTTCTTCCACCGAGATGTACTTGAGGCCGGCCCGGAGGTCCGCGTCGTTGCGCAGGCGGATGACGAGGGGGAACTCCGCGAGGGCCGTGGTGTCGAACAGGCCGGTGGTGTAGATGAGTTGGACGCCGAGCGCGTCGGCGACGGCGCGCTGGAGTTCCAGGAGATAGGTCGCGTTGGCGCGGCCGATCGGGTTGTCGAGGAAGAGCGTGCCGGCGTGGCGGAGCTGGGACTGGCCGCGGTCGTTGGCGCGGAGGGCGGCCATCGTGCAGTAGAGGGCGATGGCGGCGGTGAGCAGCTGGCCGCCGGAGAAGACGTCCGACATCTGGCCGACGGAGACCCGTTCGGCGCGGAGGACCGCGTCCGGCTTGAGGATTTCGACCGAGACGCCCTTGGGGCCGATCGCGGCGGCGACGCCGCGCAGCAGCAGGGACATGCCGTCGCGGCGCAGGTCGGAGTTCTTCTTGACGGCGGACTGGGTGGCTTCGTCGATGACCTCGCCGAGCCGTTCGACCAGGACGGCGTGATCGGGGTCCTCGAAGCGGATGCGGAGGAATTCCTGGCCCGACCATTCGCCGAGGCCTTCGGGGAGGCGGGAGAGCCGCTGGGCGGCGCGCAGGGTGGCCAGGGAGGATTCGACCAGGCCGCGCAGGCGGTCGACGATGGAGGCGCGGTTGCGTTCCAGCTGGGTGAGTTCGTCGGTGAGGACGCGCAGCCGGGGGGCGAACGCGGCGGCCCAGGCGGCGGCGTGGTCGGGCAGGGCAGCGGCGGGCAGCTCGCGGATCTGCTGGCGGGCGGGGGTGCGGACGGCCTCGTAGCGGGCGGCGTTGGCGTGCCGGACGAGGGCGTCGGAGGCGTCGCGGACGGCGAGTTCGGCGCCGGTGAGTTCGGTGGCGGCGGTGCGCATGGCGCGCCGGGTGTCGGCGGCGGCGGCGCGGGCCGCGGCGAGGCCGCCGAGGTAGGCGTCGGCGGTCTCGGTCTCGTCGCCGTTGTCGCGCAGCGCGTCGCGGAGCTGTCCGGCGAGTTCCTCGAAGTCGGTGGCGGCGGCCTGGGCCTGGTCGAGGGTGCGCTGCAGGTCGGCGTGTTCGGTACGCGCGGCGTCGACTCGTTCGCGGCGTTCGGCGAGCAGCGCGGTGGCGGTGCGCAGCAGGGCCTGGGCGTGTTCGGGGTCGGCGGGGAGGAGGTCCTCGGGGAGTTCGGTGTGCGCTTCGCCGTTCACCGGGGCGGAGCGTTCGGCGTCGCCGCGCAGGCGGCCGACTTCTTCGGCGGCGGCGCCGGAGCGGGCTTCGATGATGGTGACGAGTTCTTCGGCGCGGGCGGCGGCGGCCTGCCGGGCGGGGCCGTCGGCGCCGTCGGGGCTGGCGAGGAGTTCTTCGGCGCGGGCCTTGACCTTGTTGCTGAGGCGGTCGAGTTCGGCGGCGGCGGCGGCTTCGTCGCCTTCGGCGCGGGCCTGTTCGGCGCGCAGGTCGGCGCCGACGCCGACCTTTTCGTAGAGCTGGGCGGCGGCCCGGTAGGCCTCGCGGAGGGCGGGCAGCGAGGTGGGGGTGGCGGTGTCGTCGGGTTCGGCGCTGGTGTCGGCGGCGGCGATTTCGGCGCGTTCGCCGCGCAGGGTGCGGGCGGTGCGGCGGGCGTCGTCGGCGGCGCGCTGGGCGGCGCGGCGGTCCTCGTCGCAGGTGCGGGCGCGTTCGGTGCACAGGGCCTGGCGGCGTTCGCATTCGGTGGCGTCGTCGGCGAGTTCGCGTTGCCGGCGGGTCCAGTTGGCGCGTTCGCGCAGGCGGAAGGCGAGGCCGGCGAGGGCGTCGGCGCGGCGGCGGGTGCGCTGGGCGGTTTCCCGGCATTCCTCGTGGCGGGCGGCGGCGGCCTGGTGGTCGGTGTCGGCTTCGGCGTGGTCGGCGCGCAGGGTGGCGAGTTCGGCGGCGGCGTGTTCGGCGTGTTCGGCTGCCGCGGCGGCGGCTTCGGCGAGTTCGGCGAGGGTGCCGGGCGGGCAGCTGGCGTGCCAGGAGGCGAGGCGGGCGGCGAGGGCGCGGTCGCCGCCGAGGCGGGCGGCGAGTTCGCGGATGTGTTCCTCGCGGGCGGTGGCGCGGGCGCGCAGTTCGCGGCGTTCGTCGTCGGCGGCGGTTTCGTTGTGCATGGCCGGGTTCGGCGGCACCAGGAAGAAGCCGGGTTCGCCCTCGATGGGGGCGATCAGGGCGGCGGCGGTGCCGACGGCGACGGTGGAGCGGGGCAGCAGGGCGGCGGCGGCGAGCGCTTCGCGGGCCCGGTCGAGCGAGGCGGGGTCGGTGACGACGACGCCGTCGACGAGTTCGGGGCGGGCGGCGAGGATGGCGTCGTGGTCGGCGGGGTCGACGGACTGGGCGAGGTAGCGCCAGCCGGGCAGCGCGGGGATGCCCTGTTCGCCGAGGTACTCGACGGTGGCGAGGACGTCGGGGCCGGGCGGCAGCAGGCCGCCGTCGCCGAGGGCGGCGAGGATCCGGGAGTCGTCGGCGGCGGCGGTGCGCAGGTCGAACAGGGTGCGTTCGGCGTTGGCCACGGCCTGGTCGAGCAGTTCGCGCAGGTCCTCGGCGGAGGCGTCGAGTTGGCGTGGTGTCAGGAAGCCTTCGGTCTCCTCGGCGCCGTCCTGGTAGGGCGTCAGGGAGAGCAGTTCGGCGAGCCGGGGTTCGGCGGCGAGCTGGGCGGCGGTGCGCTGTTCGGCGGCCAGGGCGCGTTCGGCGGCGGTGCGGGCGTCGGCGGCGCGGGCGGCGGCGAGTTCGGCGCGGGCCTCGGCGGCGGCGGATTCGCGGGCCCGGACGGCGGCCGATTCGGCGGCGGTGCGGGCGAGTTCGAGGGCTTCGGTGGCGGCGCGTTCGGCGTCGGCGGCGTGCAGGGCGGCGCGGGCGGGGTCGGGTTCGGCGCCGGAGTCGTCGATCCAGCCGGCTTCGACGGCGGCGGCGGTCTCCTGCTCGACCTCGGTGAGGCGCTGGCGCAGGTGTTCGGCCTCGGAGCGGGCCTTCTGGGCGGCGGTGGCGGCGGCGGTGGCTTCGGCCTGGGCGGCCGAGCCGTCCTGCTGCAACTCGCCGGCCCGGAGCTCTTCCTGGTCGGCGCGGGTCTCGGCGCCGAGCGCGGCGGCTTCGAGGGCGCGGGCGAGGGCGCCGGCGGCGCGGTCGCGGGCGGCGAGGGCGGGCGCGGCGTCGAGTTCGGCTTCCCGGATGGCGGCGGCGACCCGGCTGGCGCGGTCGGCGGCGGCGCGGTGCCGCAGGACCGCCTCGGCGGCCTGCCAGGCGGTGAACTGGGCGCGGGCGTCGGTGAGTTCGCGGCGCAGGCGGCCGGCTTCCGCGGTCGCGGCCTCCAGGCCGAGGGTGGCGTGCCGGTGGCCGAGTTCGGCGACGATCAGGGCGTGCCGGGTGCGGTCGGTCTCGGCGGCGGTGACGGCGCTCGCGGCGGCGGCGACCTCGACGGCCAGGTCGTGCATCCGGTCGCGTTCGACGGCGGAGCGGGCGGACAGCGACAGGGCGAGCTTGCGGGTGCGGCGTTCGGCGGCCCGGTGGCCCTCGCGGACGGTCTCCCGGCCGGCGGTGGCGTCGACGATGCGCTGCAACAGGTCGACGGAGCCGGCGGTGAAGTCGCGTTCGGCGGTGAGTTCGGCGCGGCGGCCGAGCTTGGCGGCGAAGCCGTGCACCAGGTCGGCGAGGCCGTCGGTGTCGCGGGTGTCGGTGACGGCGCGCAGCAGCAGGTCGGTGAAGTCGGCGTCGTTGCGGACCGCGAACAGGCCGGCGGCCTCGCCCTCGTCGGCGTTCATCTCGCGCTGGTAGCGGAAGAGTTCGGGGTCGAGGCCGAGGGCGCCGAGGTGCTCGTTCCAGCGGTCGTGGATCTCCTCGAAGGTGACGTCGAGGTGCGGGTGGGCCTTGGCGGCCTCGGTGAGGGTGTCGCGGAAGCCCTTCATGGTGCGGCGGCGGCCGCGGGCCTTCTGATCGCCGGCCAGGCTGGGCCGTTCGGCGACCGGCAGCGCGTCCAGGGTGAGGCCGGGGCCGGGCCGGAAGGAGTACCAGAGTTCGGCGAACTTCCGCGGGTCGGAGGAGACCTGGCGGCCGCGCCACTCGCTGACCTTGCCGACCACGACGAGTTCACCGGTGACGGTGTGCTGCCACTCGAGGGCGACGTGGCCGCAGTCGTCGGCCAGCAGGAACTTGCGCAGCACGCCGGAGGAGGCGCCGCCCAGGGTGTTGCGGTGGCCGGGCAGCATCACCGAGAAGATCAGCTTGAGCAGGACGGACTTGCCGCCGCCGTTCTCCAGGAACAGCACGCCGGCGGGCGCGGGGCGGCGCTGCGGGCCTTCCGGCTCCTCCCCGAACAGGCCGATCTGCTGCGGCTGCGGTTCGGGGACCGGCTCGCCGACGCCGCGCAGGTCGAGCACCGTGTCGGCGTAGCGGGCGCCCGCCGGTCCGATCGAGTACAGGCGGACCCGGTTCAGCTCGTACATGTGCGGTGGTTCTCCTGGAGCGGTCAGTTCAGAACGTGTGGTGACGGAACGTCAGAGTGCGTGGAACGGCAGACCCGCGTCGGCGACGAGTTCGTCGCTGTCGTCGGGCGGCAGCAGGGTGGCCGTGCCGTCGCTGACCGGGACGACGCCCAGGTCGAGCAGTTCGCCCATGGCGGCGCTGCCGGCCAGGTCGCGGACCTGCAACTGGTAGCGGGCGGTGGTGCGGTAGGTGCCGCCGGCGTCGTCGGAGGTCTTCTGCAGGAAGCCGGAGTCGACCAGGAAGGACACCGCCTTGGAGACGATGCCGGTGGTGGAGCCGGACAGGCGGCGGGCGTCCTTGGTGGCGCCGGTCGCGGAGCGGCGCGCCCACACCCGCCAGGCCGCCTCCAGGGCGGGGGCGGAGCTCGCCGGGTCGGTGTTGCTGCCTTCGGCCGCGGCGCGTTCCTCCAGGCGGCGGCAGGCCTGCCGGACGAACGCGTCCACGCCGTTGACGCTGACCCGGCCGAGGTAGCCGTCGTCGGCGAGGTCCTCGGGGCGGGGGAAGGCGAGCGCGGCGACCGCGAGGTGCGCGAGGCCGTGCAGGAAGCGGTCGGTGGACTCGGAGGCGGCGCGGCGCGAGTAGTCGCCCATCCGGACGGCGAACACCGACTCCTCGGCGGCGGCGACGGCCATGCCGGCCCGCGGCGAGACCTCCAGCACCACCAGGCCCATGCCGGTGGCGACGGCGTCGGCGAGGCGCCCGAACTGCGGGTCCTCGCGGTAGCGGCGCACGAGTTCGGCGTACTCCGCGTCCCGGGAGGGCAGCAGCTTCGCCTGCAGGCCGAAGGACACCAGGCGGGCGGCCTCGGCGACGTCCGCCGGGCTGATCGCCGCGTGGGCGGCGGCGGCCGGCTCGGCGTCCTGCGGCGCCCACGCCTCGGTGCTGGTGGTCATGCGGGTGCTCCTTCGGTGCAGGTGCTGCGGGCGGTGCGGGCGGTGCTGGTGCTGCGGGCGGTGCTCGTGCCGCGGGCGGTACTGGTGCTGCGGGCGGTGCCGGCCGTACTGGTGCTGCGGGCGGTGCGGGCCGTACTGGTGCTGCGGGCAGCGCTCGTGCCGCGGGCGGTGCAGGTGCTGCAAGCGGTGCGGGCGGTGCGGGCAGGACGGCCGGTCACACCGCGTCCCGGCGGTCGGCGGCCATCCCGGCGGCGTCCAGCAGGGCGCTGCCGACGATCAGGTCCGCGCCGCCGAAGCCCGGGTCGTCCAGGCGGGTGCCGTCGTCCACCGCGAACAGCAGGCGTTCCTCGCCCTGCCGGTACGCGGTGCCGACCGGCGGGCTGGCGGCGTGCACGGCCAACAGTGCGACCAGGTAGGCGAGTTCCTCGCCGTCCTCGCCGCCGTCGGTGCCGCGGGCGCGGGCGTCGGCGAGCAGGCCGGACAGGCGGCGGGGCGCGTCGGCGGGCAGGTCCAGCAGGTCGAGCGCGGCTTCCAGTTGGGCTTCGGAGAACCGGCTGTCGTCGGGGGTGGCGACCAGGTCGGGTTCGGGCAGTTCGGCGCCGAGGTGTTCGCGTTCCACGGGCGGGGTGAGCAGCAGGTCGACCAGGTCGCTGACCCGGACCGAGACGGGGGTGCGCAGGCCGGTGCCGCGGGCGAAGAACGCGTCGGTGGGCCGGGTGGCCTCGGCGAGCGGGAGGGTGAGGACCGGGGCGAGAAGTTGACCGTACAGGTCGATGCCGGTGCGCGCGGTGGGCGCGGAGAACGCCTGCCGGTCCTGTTCGGCGCGGAACAGCGGGCCGGCTTCCAGCAGTCGGGTCTGGAGCTGGGTGTGCCGGCGGATGCAGTCCTTGACGATGTCGACGAGTTCGGCGGCGCGCCGCTTGTGCTCGGCGTCGGTGCTCTCGTCGCGGGCCTTGCGGATGTTGGTGAGGATCGCGTTCTCGTGCCGGTACCGGTCGGCGATGTGGTCGAGTGCCTCGTCGATCAGGTCGGGGACGGTCTCCATCCAGTCCACCGCGCGGACGTTGCGGCGGGTGGCCTCCAGGGCGCGGCGCAGCGTCTCGGCGTACTGGACGGTGCGGTAGCGGGCCTGTTCGGCGGCGAGTTGGGCGTCGGCGAGGCGGCCGCGGCGGATCAGCACCTCCAGCTTGACCTCGGCGGCGATCTGAGCGCTCGTCACGTCGGTGTCCAGCGCGCCGACCAGGACGTTGACCGCCTCGTCGGTGGTGCGCAGGTAGACGCCGCCGTCCTGGCCGGGGACTTCCTCGATCAGTTTGAAGTCGTAGTCGCGGCGGGTGTATTCGCCGTCGGGGCCGAAGGTGCCGTAGACGGCGCGGAAGCCGCGGTCGACGCTGCCGACGTTGATCAGCGACTCCAGCACCCAGCGGGCGACCCGCTCGTGCTCGGTGGCGGCCCGGCCGGGGTTCTGGGCGGCGATCCGGGGGTGCAGCCGGCTGAGGACTATGTCGCGGTCGGCGCCGGTGTCGAAGTCCATGTTGAGGGTGACCAGGTCGATGGCGGCGAGGCCGATCTCGGCCATCGTGTACGAGGCGTACTCGCCGGCCAGGTTGACCTTGCGGCTGTCCAGGTCGTGCAGCGGCGCGGTGCAGGCGAGCGCCTTGAGCCGGCGGGCGAGTCCCTCGTCGGCGGCCGGTCCGGGGGCGGGCCTGGTGGGCTGGTCTGCGATGGCGGTCACGGAGGACAAGATTAGGGCTTTCCGTGGACAGGTCCGAAACGTCCCCTTTGGGCGAGCTGTTCCGGCGTGTTGAACGTGTTCAATTTCAGGTCTAGAGTCCTTCTCGCGACACCGCGTGCCGTCTCCGGCACCCGCGTCATGGAGGGGGGAATCCCCATGTCCGACATCGCCACCGCCCCGACCGGTTCCACCACCGCCGGCCCCGGCCCCGCCACCGTCACCGACACCGCGCTCGTCCGGCGCCGGATCAGGCGCTGGCTGTGGCTGTTCATCGTCTGCCTGGTGCTCAGCGGGCTGACCGCCTTCCCGTTGCAGACCGAGACCGACCTACTGGTCCGGGCCCTGGACGCGAGCGGACTCGACTCCGCGCTCCCCGCCCTCGACGCCTGGGTGCGCCGGGTCCGCGACGGGCTCGCCGACGGCTACGGCAACCACCCGTTCCTGGCCTACGGCACCGACTGGCTGGCCTTCGCACACCTGGTGATCGCGGCCGCGTTCTGGGGGCCGCTGCGGGATCCGGTCCGCAATGTGTGGGTGATCCGCTGGGCGATGCTGGCCTGCGGCGGCGTCATTCCGCTGGCACTGATCTGCGGTCCGCTGCGCGGCATCCCGCTGTTCTGGCAATTCGTCGACATGTCGTTCGGTGTCTTCGGCGTCATTCCGCTGCTGGTCGTGCACCGCCTGATCCGCACCCTGGAGTGGGACCAGGCCGTCCGCACCCACCACGACTTCGCCCGGGTCGTCCCCTCCCCCTGAGCGCCCCTCACCTCACGCGGCGCCGGCCTCCGGCAGGCTCACGGTGCCGTCGTGCAGCTCCACGACCCGGTCGGCCTGGTCCATCAGGGCCGGATCGTGGGTGGCCACCAGGGCGGTGACGCCCTGGGAGCGGACCACCGCGCGCAGCAGCTCCATCACGGCCAGGCCGGTCTCGGAGTCGAGCTGGCCGGTGGGCTCGTCCGCGATGATCAGCGCGGGATCGTTGGCCAGCGCCCGGGCGATCGCCACCCGCTGCTGCTGGCCGCCGGAGAGCTCGGTGGGCCGCTGCCCGGCGTGCTCGGCCAGCCCGACCAGGGCCAGCAGGGTGCGCGCCCGCTCCTCGCGTTCGGCGGCGGGGAGCCGGCGCAGCCGCATCGGGACGCCGACGTTCTCGGCGGCGGTGAGCGTCGGCAGCAGGCCGAAGGACTGGAAGACGAAGCCGATCCGGTCCCGGCGCAGCGCCAGCCGCCCCGCCTCGTCGAGGCCGGACAGGTCGGTGCCGTCGAGCGAGATCCGTCCGCCGGTCGGGGTGTCGAGGCCGCCGACCAAGTTGAGCAGAGTGGTCTTGCCGGAGCCGGACCGGCCCTTGAGGGCGGTGAGTTCGCCGCGGGCCGCGGTGAAGGACACCCCGCGCAGCGCGTGCACGGCACGGGCTCCGGTGCCGAAGCTGCGCCACAGCTCCTCGACCACGACCATGGGTGCCTGTGCTTCGGTCATCTCGGTTCCCCCCGCTGGCCATTGAATATGACGGTGCTCGATTCTGATCACCTTGACAACGGTTCGCGCAAGGCCCTTCCGCTGCCGGATCCGATCTGCAAGAGTCGTCCGCCATCCGGTACACGCTGACCGGCACGGGGGTACGGGGAAACGATGTTGGGCTTTGTCCTGCGCCGACTGCGCGGGCGGCTGCCGCTGGCCGCCGCGGTGTTGTTCACGGTGCTGATCACCACCACGGTGCTGACCACGCTGGTGGCCTTCAACCGCACCGTCGCCGAGGCCGGCCTGCGCCGGAATCTGGACGGCGGCAGCCGGGTCGGTGTGCAGCTGAGCGCCGACCACGCGGTGGATGCCAGGGCGGCGGACGACGCCGCGGCCGCCAAGGTCGGCGCGCGGCTGTTCGACGGGCTGCCGGTCACCACGCAGTCCCTCGCCCTCAGCCGCGCGTACGGGCTGCCCGCCCCGCCGAACGCCGCCGCCCGCGAGGTGGACCTGACGATGCTGGCCGCGCCGGACCGCAGCCGGCTGAAGCTGACGGCCGGCCAGTGGCCGACCGCCGACGGCGGCCCGGAGGCGGTCCGGGCGGCCGTGCCGCGCAGCGCCCTGCTCCGGCTCGGTCTGACCGAGAACGCGCTGCCCGCCAAGGTCACCCTGTCCGACCGGTACGGCGGCCGCCCGCTCACCGTCGAGATCACCGGCGTCTACCAGGTCGCCGACCGGGACGCGCCGTACTGGCGGCTCGACCCGCTCGGCGGCCGCGAGATCCAGGTCCGGGCCTTCACCACGTACGGGCCGATGGTGGTGGACGACGGCGTCTTCACCTCCGGCCGGCTGACCCAGGGCAGCCGGAGCCTGCTGCTGACCGCCGACTTCTCCACCGCCGACCCGGAGCGGATCGACCGGATCCGGGCCCGCGCCGACAAGCTGCCCGACCTCGTCAAGCAGGACGGTCCGGGCCTCCAGCCGCAGAGCGAGCTGCCCGCCCTGCTGGCCGAGCTGCACTCGGCGACCCTGGTCGCCCGTTCCAGCCTGCTGATCGGGGCGCTCCAGCTCGCGGTGCTGGCCGGGGCGGCGCTGCTGCTGGTGGTGCACCTGGTGGCGGACCGTCAGTCCCGGGAGAACGCGCTGCTCACCTCGCGCGGCGCGACCCGGCGCCAACTGGCCGCCTGGACGGCCGTCGAGGCGCTGCTGCTGGCACTGCCCGCCGCCCTGCTCGCCCCGCTGCTGACCGGGCCGCTGCTGCGGCTGCTGACCTCCTGGGGCCCGCTGAAGGGCCTTCCGCTGGCACACGCCGACACCGCCGTCCGCCGGCCGGTGGCCGCGCTGTGCGCGCTGGCCTGCGTCGCGCTGGTCGCGCTGCCGCCGGTGCTGCGGCGCGGCGCCGACCGGGTGGTGTCCCGCCGGCAGGCCGTGGTCAGCTCGGTGGCCCGTTCCGGCGCCGACCTGACGCTGCTGGTGCTGGCCGTGATCACCTACCGGCAGCTCGACGCCCGCACCGGCGGCCTCTCGGTGGACGCCTCCGGGCAGCTGGGCATCGACCCGGTGCTGGTCGCGGCGCCCACCCTGGCGCTGTGCGCGGGGACGCTGCTGGTGCTGCGGCTGCTGCCGTTCGCGGCCCGGCTCGGGGCCCGGCTGGCCGCCCGGGGCCGCGGGCTCGGCCCGGCGCTCGGCGGCTGGCAGCTGGCCCGCCGCCCGGGCCGGGCGAACGGCCCGGTGCTGCTGCTGGTGCTGGCGGTCGCCACCGGCGTCCTGGCGCTCGGTCAGCACGCCGCCTGGCGCGACTCGCAGCGCGACCAGGCCGACTTCGCCTCGGCGGGCGGCCTGCGGATCCAGGGCTCGGCGCTGCCCCCGTTCGGCCAGGGCGGCCGGTACGCGGCGCTGCCCGGCGGCGACCGGCTGCTGCCGGTGGCCGGGTTCGACCAGTGGCTCCCGGGCGACAAGCGGGGCCGGGTGCTGCTCACCGACACCGCTCGCGCCGCCACCGAACTGCACGTCCGGCCCGACCTGTTCGACGGCCGGCCCGCCACCGAACTGTTCGCGCCGCTGGCCGAACCGCAGCCGGCCGGGGTGAAGCTGCCCGGAAAGCCGGCCCGGATCGACCTGACCCTGGCCGTCCACGTCGCCGACCGCCCCGAGGGGCTCTACCCGTTCCCCAAGTGGGAGCAGCCGGAGCTGGCGGCACCCGACCTCTGGCTCCACCTGCGGGACGGCTTCGGCGCGGGGTACCGCGTCCTGGTGCCGCAGCTCCCGGTCCAGGGCGAACGGACCTTCTCGGTGGACCTGGACGCGCTGACCGCCGCACCGCTCGGCTCGGCCGCCGCGCCGCTGAGCCTGATCGGCTTCGAGCTGACGTACGGCACGAACACCAGGGACTCCGCGAGCGAGGTGACGCTCCGCCGGCTGGCCGTCTCCGACACCGCGACCGGACCGGCCACGCCCGTCCCGGCGCCCCCCGGCACCTGGAGCGGCTCGGGCATCCCGGTGACGGTGACCGACGACCCCGCCGAGGACCGGCTGGTGACCGTCGCCTACACCCCGGCCGACCCCAACGGCGCGGACCGGCGCGACGGCAAGCACGCCCTGGTGCTCGCCCCCGGCAGCAGCCCGTCCGGCCCGGAGGTCAAGGCCCTGGCCACCCGCACCTACCTGACGGACGCCGGCGCCGAGGTCGGCGACCTGATCAAGGTCCAGCTCGGCAGCACCACCCTCCCGGTGCGGATCACCGGCCAGGTCGAGGCGCTGCCCGTGTACGGCGACACCGCCCTGCTGCTCGACCTGGCCGGCACCCACCGGTGGCTGACCGACCGGAGCGCCGACGTGCCGCCCATCACCGAGTGGTGGCTGCCCGCCACCGGCCCCGACGACCGCACCCCGGCCGAGGCCGCCGCCGCCCTGCGCGCCGGACCGACCGCCCAGCAGCTGACGCTCCGCGAGGAGGACGCCGCCACCCGCTCCGGCGACCCGCTGAGCGCCGCCCCGCAGAGCGTGCTGGCCGCGCTGGCCCTGGCCGCCGCCGTCCTCGCCACCATCGGCTTCGTCGCCGCCGCGGCCGCCTCGGCGAGCGAACGGGCCGGCGAGTCGGCGGTGCTGCTCGCCCTCGGCACGCCCCCGCGGCTGCTGCGCCGGACCGCCGCCGCCGAACAGGTCGTACTGGTGGGCATCGGCACCGGCGTCGGGCTGCTGCTCGGAGCCGTGCTGGCCCACTTGGTGGTGCCGCTGGTGGTGCTCACCCCGGCGGCCCGCCCCCCAATGCCCGAAGTCCTGGTCGGGCTGCCGCTCGGCCAGATGCTGGCGCTGGCGGCCGGGACCGCCGCCCTGCCGCTGCTGTCCGCCTTCCTGGTCGGCAGCCGCCGCGACATGGCCGCCCGGCTCCGGTTCGTGGAGGACAAATGAGCACCCCGGCCCCCTGGGTCCGTACCCGGCTGCGCACCTCGCCCCTGGGCGCCCTGCTCACCGCCGCCCTGGCGTTCACCGTGGTGTTCCTGTCCGCCGCCCTGCCCCGGGCGCAGGACCGGGGCGCGGACGGCGCGCTGCACAGCTTCCTGCGCACGGCCGGCCCGACCGCCACCAGCGTGCACGTCACCTCCGCCATACCCAGCAGCGGCGACCCGTCGCAGCTGCTGGACACCACCGCGGGCCAACTCGCCGCCGCCATCGGCCCGGTGCTCCCGCTCGACCCGAGCGGCACGGTGTACGGACGCCGGGGCGCCCAGGCGCGCAGGCTGCCCGATCCCACGCTGACCCGCCCCGACGGCGTCCCGCCGGAGTTCGCCGTGCAGTACCAGCACGGCGCGCGCGAGCACCTCCGGCTGACCTCCGGCCAGTGGCCGGACAGCCCGCCGGACGGCGGGCCGATCCCGGTCGCGCTGTCGGCGGCCACCGCCGAGACCATCGGGGTCAAGGTCGGCGCGGTGCTCGACGGCACCAGGTCGGTGCTGGACCGCATCGTCACGCCGCCCAGCCCGCAGCAGATCCGGGTGGTCGGCCTGTACACCGTCGACGACCCGGCGGACCCGTTCTGGGACCGGTTCGGCTGCGCGGTCGCCGCCTGCCTGAACCTCACCCCCAGCAGCGGCCCGGGCGACCCGCCCGAGAAGTACTGGTACGCCGTCGCGCTGACCGGCCCGGAGAACGTGTCCCGGCTGGCCGACTGGGGCCGCGGGGCCGAGGACTACTGGCGACTGCCGGTAGGGGTGGACGCGCTGCGGGCCGACCGGCTCAAGCAGACCTCCTTCGGCCTCGCCACCGTCACCCAAGGTCCGGTCTCCATCAAGGTGACCACCGGCCTCGGCCGGTCCAACGTCCGGATCACCACCCAGCTGCGCACCCTGATCGACAACGCCTGGAAGCGGCAGAGCGCCATCGACTCGCTCGCCGAGGTCGGCCCCGCCGGCGCCGCCGGGGTCGCCGCCGTGGTGCTCTGCCTCGCCGCGGCACTGACCGCCGAACGGCGAACCACCGAACTGCGGCTGCTGCGGGCCCGCGGCGCCGCGATCGGCGGCACCTGCCGACGGCTGCTCGGCGAAGGCGCGCTGACGGTACTGCCCGCCGCCGGGCTCGGCGCGCTGCTCGCCTTCACGCTGCTGCCGACCCCGCGTCAGATGCCCTCCGCCGTCGCGGCCGGCGCGGTCACCCTGCTCGCCCTGCTGGCCTTCCCGGTCCGCGCCGCCGTGCTGCTTCGCGACAAGGCCGGTGGCGGCTTCTCCCGGCGCCGCCGCCTGATGGCCGAACTCGCCGTACTGGCCACCACCGCGGCCGCCGTCACCCAGGTCGTCCGGCGCGGGGTGGCCCCGCTCGGCGAAGGAGCGGACCTGCTGCTGGTGGCCGCGCCGCTGCTGCTCGCGCTGACCGGCGCCCTGCTGCTGGCCCGGCTCCAGCCCGTCCTGATCGGGCTGCTGGCCCGCTGGGCCGGGCGGCGGCCCGGCGCGATCGCGTTCCTCGGCCTGGCCCGCGCCGCCCGGGGCAGCGGCCGCTCGCGCCCCTCGGCGCTGCCGCTGCTCGCCCTGGTGCTCGCGGTGACCTGCGGCGCGATCGGCGCCACCGTGCTGAGCTCGGTGGCCGCCAAGCGCACCGAGGTCGCCCGGTACAGCATCGGCGGTGACGCCTCGGTCGGCGCCGGCACGCTCACCGGGCTGTCGCAGGCCTTCCTCGGCGCCGCCGACCGGCTGCCCGGCGTGGACGTCTCCCTGCCGATCTGGACCGACGACGACGTGACCCTGTCGTTCGGCAACGGCGGTTCGGCCCGGGTCAACGTGGTGGTGGCCGACCCCGTCCGGTACGCGAAGCTCGCCGAGGTCGCCGGGCGGGGACGGTTCGACCCGGCGGTGTTCACCGCCCAACCGGACAACTCCTTGCCCGCCCTGGTCAGCAGCGACCTGCCGGAGGGCACCTTCAGCCTCCGGCTGGCGGGCGGCGAGGCGGTCCGGATCCACACCGTCGCCGTCGTCGACGCCACCCCCGCCCTGAACGGCGCCGCCGGCACCACCGTGGTGCTGCCGCTCGACGCGGCCAAGGACCTGGTGCCCCGGTTCGGCGACCCGAGAAAGTGGCTGGCGAGCGGGAACATCGACGACGCCCGCCTGCGCGCCCTGGCCACGCAGTACCTCGGGCCGCCGGCCGCCGGCGACCAGCCGGGCCACGTGGTGCGCACCCGCACCGGCGAGATCGCGGAGCTCGGCGGCGACCCCCTGCAGGCCTCGGCCGAGCGGATGTTCTGGGTCTCGGTCGGCGCCACCGCGCTGTTCGCGGTGCTCTCCGTCCTGCTCACGCTGTTCCGCGCCGGGCCCGAACGGGCCGCGACCCTGGCCCGGCTGCGCACCATGGGCCTGCGGCCCCGGCAGGGGCTGGCGCTGATCCTCGCCGAGGCACTGCCGCAGGCCCTGGTCGCCGCCCTCGGCGGGGCACTCACGGCGGTCTGCGGCGTCCTGCTGCTCGGCCCGGCCGTCGACCTCGCCCCGCTGGTCGGCGCCGACACCCCGACCGGGCTGCGGCTCACCGCCGCGCCGATCCTCCAACAGGCCATCGGGCTGGCGCTGTTGGCCGCCCTCGCGGTGCTGGCCGAGGCCGCCGTCACCGCCCGTCGGCAGATCACCACCGAGCTACGAGCGGGAGACACCCCATGAGCACTCCGCCCCCGAGCCTGGACGAGCTCCGCACCAGGGCCCTGGCCGCCTCCGCGCCCCGGACCGTCCGATCCGACGTCGCGATCAGCTGCGAACGGCTGGTCCGGATCTTCAGCACCGACGGCATCGAGGTGCAGGCGCTCCAGGGCCTCGACCTGACGGTGGACCAGGGCGACCTGGTGGCCCTGGTCGGCGCGTCCGGCAGCGGGAAGTCCACCCTGCTGAACGTGCTCGCCGGGCTGGACACCCCGACCGCGGGCAGCGCCACCGTGGCCGGCCGCGACCTGCTCACCATGACCCCCAAGGACCGGCTGAACTACCGGCGCGAGGTCGTCGGCTTCATCTGGCAGCAGACCGCGCGCAACCTGCTGCCGTTCCTGACGGCCGCCCAGAACGTCGCCCTGCCGATGCAGCTGCGCTCCGGCCACCGCGCCGCCAAACGGCAGCGCGGCCGCGTCACCGAACTCCTGGAAGCCCTGGACATCGCCGAGTTGGGCCATCGCCGCCCCGCCGAACTCTCCGGCGGCCAGCAGCAGCGCGTCGCCATCGCCGTCGCACTGGCCAACGACCCGGCGGTGCTGCTCGCCGACGAACCCACCGGCGAACTGGACTCGGAGACCGCCGTCGGCATCTTCGAGGCGTTCCGCACCGTCAACCGCGAACTCGGCACCACCGTCGTCATCGTCACCCACGACCCGATGGTGGCCGGCGAGGTCCGCCGCACCGTCGCGATCCGCGACGGCCGCACCAGCAGCGAGGTGCTGCGCCGCACCGTCACCGACGAGCACGGCCAGGAGACCGTCAGCGAACGCGAGTACGTCATGCTCGACCGCACCGGCCGGGTCCAGCTGCCCGCCAAGTTCCTGGCCGCCCTCGGCATGGAACACCGGGTCGCGGCCGACCTGCGCGCCGACCACATCGCCCTGCACCCGGACGACACCGACCGGGCCTGACGGGCGCCCGGCGGTGCTGGGCGCCGCCGGGCGCCTGCGGGCGGTGCGGGCCGCCGTCGGGGCCGGCCTCAGCGGCCGCGCGGCGGTCCCAGCAGGCGGCGCAGCGCGGCCGGGGTGTGACCGAGGTGCCGGCGGACGGTGCGGGTCAGGTGCGCCTGGTCCGCGTAGCCGAGGTCGGCGGCCAGGGTGCCGAGGCCGGTCTCGCCGGCCTCCAGGCGGTCGAGGGCGCGGGCGAGGCGGACGCGGTGGCGGTAGTGGGTGACGGAGACGCCGAGTTCGCGGGGGAAGGCCCGACTCAGCCGGTACGGGGACGCGCCGAGCAGTTCGGCGAGCGCGAGCAGCGTGCCGGACGCCGGGTGGTCGGCGGCGATGGCCTCCCGGGCGGCCGCGACCAGCGCCCGGTCCTTCGCGGCGGCCGACCGTTCGTCCGTGCAGGGCGCCGGCCCGGTCGCCGTCCGGGCGACGGCCTTCGCCAGCAGGGCGAGCAGTTCTTCGGTGACTGCGTAGTCGACGTCCCCCGAACCGGCCGCGCGCAGCACCCGGCGGTGCGCGAGGTCGAGCGGCGGATCGACGTAGAACGCGCCCGGCGCGGTGTCCCCCGCCAGGGTGTGCCAGAGCGTGGGGGTGACGTTGATCGCCGTGCAGTGGTCGCCGCCCGACGGGTGGGCGAACGACTCCTCCTCGCCGGGCGGGCCGAGATAGCCGAGGCTCGGGTCGAGTTCGAGGGCCCGCCCGCCGGCCCGGCGCCGGAACCGGCCGCGCCGGACCAGTACCACTTGGTGCGCGCGGTGCACTTCGGGCGGCGACCACCGGGTGTGGTCGCTGCGGCAGACGACGGCGCTGATCTCGAAGTCGGGCCGGGACGCGACGGATTGGAGGGAGAGCACGGCCCGCACCGTACCCGCCGGGTCCGACAAGTGGCCCGGGGCCGCAAGAATGTTCAAGACCCGGGCGGACCGGGTGGGCGAGGCTCGTCACCGAAGCCGCGGTGGCTTCGTCCCTTCACCGAGGAGTCTCCTCTTGTCCGCTCTCACCCAGCTCTCCGCCGTGTTCGTCGACTGCGCCGATCCAGTGGCGCTCGCCGCCTTCTACCAGAAGGCAACTGGCTGGCAACTCACTGACAGCACCGAGGAGTTCGCCGCCCTGGACGCCGGCCGGGGCGGTCCCGCCCTGGCCTTCGCCCGGGTCGCCGACTACCGCGCCCCGCAGTGGCCCGAGGGCGCCAAGCACCTGCACCTCGACTTCACCGTCGCCGACCTCGACCGCGCCGTCGCCGAGCTGCTCGAACTCGGCGCCACCCGCCCCGAGTTCCAGCCCGGCGGCGACAAGTGGGTCGTCCTCACCGACCCCGAGGGCCACCCGTTCTGCCTGGTCCCCGCCGCGAGCTGACCGGACCCGCAGGTCACCGGCCCAGCTGTCGCATCGAACGGCCCCGGCGGGAAAGGCGAGTTCGAGGGCGACACGGCCGGTGAGCGGCTCGTGTTCCTCGCGTGCGGCGAGCACGGGCTCGCCGAGGTGGCGGGCGAACGGCGTCACGGCGTGGTCGCGGCGGACGTCGATGCGGCCCCACTCCCCCATGCCGAGGTCCTCGTGCGGCGGCTCCTCGTCCACGATCAGGCACCAGTCGGAGCCGGTGGTGATCCGGGTACGGCCGCCCCGGTCGTCGTGGAGCCGAACGGCAACCGGCTCGGCCTGGTACTCGCGCTCGGCGGGGCGCGCGTACCAGGCCGCCGCCAGCCCGGCCGGCCGTCGGCCGACCAGAGTGGCGGGGTCGATGCCGTCACCGTGGCCGGGGCACCTGGGCAGCGGGGCGGGGACGTTCACCGACCGGCCCCGTCGAGGCTCCGCGCGGCGGCGATCGCGGCGCCCTGGCCTGCCGGCGGCTGACCGACCGGGCGCGGCAGGTCGGCGAAGTCGAGCTTGTTCTCCACCCGCGGCTGCCTATCACCGGCGCCCACGGCCCGCACAGCGGTTCTCCGGCGGCCCCCGGTACTCACCAGCGCATCCGGACGTCCTCCGCCCACCCCAACAGCCCGTCCACCGCGACCTTTTGACCGTCGTCGGTGCGGATGCTTCCCCGGTAGTGCCCGAAGCACTGGTCGGTGCGGTTGGCGAGCAGTCCGGCCTCGGTGCGGACGCGGCGGTCGTGGAAGGGCGTGAAGGTGAGCTCGACCTGGTCGCTGTCGGGGGTGCTGATCCGCCAGGGGGCGAGCGGGGCGGCGGGGTCGTACTGCCAGTCGAGTTCGGTGCCGAGCTTGCTGAGCCGGCCGTCCACGCAGAGCGCGTTCTCGGTGGCGCCCGTCCCGACCGTCCACTGCCCGCCGAACTGGAGGCCGACCACGTGCCCGTCGGTGCGGCCGGACGCGGCGCCCCAGTTCCAGCTGAGCGAGCGCGGCCAGCGGCCCCGGCCGTGGTCGAGCACGCCCCAGGCATCCGCGCCGAACTCGTAGCTGCGGTCGCCGAGTCGCACGGTGCCGGTGGCGGGGCGGGCGGTGTGCTTGGAGGTGTACTGGAAGCGCTTTCCGTCCCAGGGCACGACCACCGACAGCGTCTCGTGGCCGTCGGGCAGAGCCACCAGCAGGTCCACTTCGAGCGGCCGCAGATCGGCGGTGAGCGCGCGGGCCAGCAGCCGGGTGCCACCCTTTTCCTGACGGATCGCCACCCGGACCTGACGGCGGCTGGGCCGCTCGGGCCCGACGACAAGATCCCCGCCGTACCGGCCACCGGACCCGGCGATGCCCTCCGGCATCGCGGTACGGCGGCCGGGCACGCCGGGGGCCAGCGCGGTGCGTTCGTGGTCCTCCAGTACACCGTGGTCGTCCCAGGCCAGGAAGTGAACGGCATCCAGAGTGAGGAAGTCGAGGTCGCTGACAGTCAGCGCCACCAGGTGGCCGGGCGTCGTGACACACCAGTACTCGAACCGCTTGGTCCGCCCCCACCCCCGCAGGTTCCCCCGGTGCAACGGAGTCCGAGACCACCCAACCGCCCCGGGGTTGAGCCGCCCATCAGGCCGGCACAGGTCAACGGGCTCGGTGATCTCACGCTCATGGGTCGCCATCCGCGCACCCTACTGCCACCCGAGAACCGGCGCGCACGAAACCAGCGAGAGCCCAACCAGATCCGACAGCAGCCCGGAGATCAACTTCCGCACCCGGCGGCGGGTTCAACTCGGGCGAACCGGCTGGCCATCCGGCTCATCAGACCTTCGAACGCCTCCAGCCACTGGGCAGGAACTACGCTGACGTCCGAGGCCGCCGCGTGGCTATTGGCTGTCCATACAACACCATCACGAGCATGAGGCATGGACTGCGATCGCGTTCATCCAGTTGCCAGGTGACCTCGACAACGTCCGCACCGCGCACCCCGTCGTCCGGTACGAGCATGGCGAACACGAGTACCGGACCAGCCGGCGCGGCGCCGAAACCGAGCAGCACAAGGCCCGTCAAGGCGGTCGAGCGCATCACCGCTTACTCCGCTTTCCTGCCGATGGCGGCCACCATGTCTGCGCGGACCCGTTCGTTGACGGTCGGTTCCCTTACCTTGTGCGGGTCGGCCGTCCACGGCTCGTCGTTGTCGAACGGCGCGGCGAGCCACCACCGTTTGCCGTCCACACCACGGAACTTGCCGAGTCGGCCGGTAGAGGTGTCGACCAGCAGTTCGTCGGCGTCCGGGACCGCCTTGATCGCGTGGAGCACTGGCGCACCTGCGAGAACGGCGAACGCCAGCTCCTTGCCGGGGTCAATGTCCAGGCTGCCGAGTGCCAAGCGGTAGTCGCCCGCATCCGTCTGCTCCACCGTGAGTCCCGGCAGCGGGACCCCGATGGAGTCGAGCGCACTCCCGAGGCAGGCGCACACCGTTCGCGCTTGGTCGAGCTTTTCTGCCCGTAGTTGTGCAAGTGACTCGTTGGTCACGTTGTCCCCGATCGCTCCGAATCGTGCGGGGACCAACTCTGCGCGCCGCGACAGGTCGGCAGACAGGGGGTAGCCGTATCGGGTAGCCAGGCCGCTCAGGCCGCTTCCACCTCGGCCATCAACAGACGTAGCGTCAGGGACTGTTTGTCGAGCGGGAGTTGCGCCAACGCGGCCTGCGCATACGCCACCCCGCCGACCCGGTCGCCTGCCTGAGCGAGCATGAGCCCGCGATGCAGCTCAAGATGCGTGGCGAACCGCGGAAGCGTGGGCGGAAGCAACAGGCGCGCTTGCTCCTGGGCATGTTCGGCCCGTTTCTCCTCACCGAGCCGAGCAAGCAGCAGAGATGAGAAGACGTTCATCCGCCACTCGGGCACCGCGTAGTCCGACTGTTCGCTCGCCGGTGAGGCAACCCGCTCGAAGACTCGCCACCCCTCGTCGTTGAGCTGCAGAGCTGCCCGCCGGTCGCCGCGGATCGCGGCAGCGTGCGCCTTGCCCATGAGCGCGTTGAGTCGGCCGAGGGACGGGCGCGAGTCGATCGCCAGAGCCTGGTCCGCGAACCGTTCCGCAACCGCCAGCGATGCGCCTTCGTACCCGAGTGCGATCGCGGCACGCCCCCGCACCCATACCCGAGCAGCCAGGTCCTCGGACCGGTCAGCCGCAGTTGCCGCCATGCCGTACCAGCCCGTGGTCCTTGCCGCGTCGGTGCCGGGGAACGTCTTGGCGAACAGAGTTGCGAGCCGAGCAGCCACCTCCCACATATGGGGGCCCTCAACTTGCCGCTGTAGCACCACCATGTCCGCGGCGAGGCGGCGCTGGATCTCCTCCGCACCGGACGACATGTAGTCCTGGCCGTAGATGTGGAGCCGTTCCCGCCAATCGTCCAGGGACGGCCCGCCGCGGAGAGCAGCGGCGAAGCCGTGGGACAACAAGTCCGAGGCAGTCCCGGGCGCTATGGCTGTCGCGGCAACGTTCGTCAAAAAGGCTCGTCGGTTCACGTCCGCACTTTCAAGAGCGTGCAGGGGCACCTGCAAGGCGGTAGCCAAATGACGTAGCCAGAGCGGGCCGGGCTTCCGGCCCTGGTATCCGTTCTCCCACCGGCTGATCAACTGCCGTGTCACCGTCGCACGGTTGCCCAACTCATTCAGTTTCGCCGCAAGTTGGTCCTGAGACATGCCCAGTCCGCGGCGCAACTCCTCGATCAGGCTCCCCACCGCCGTCGTCATGAGCGGCAGCCTACGCCGGACCGAACCGCAGGCTCCTCCTCTCGATTCCCCCCAATGGCGGACCCCGTACCCATGCGGCCAATCGCAGCAACTCGACCGCCAGGGCGCACCGGCCGTCGGCACCGACACGGCCACCGGCGGACACCCGGCTGTGCGGTCGACCGGCCCGCCCGGAGGATCAGGGAGACGGCACAGGCCCCGCCCCGGCCACCCGCGTGGGGAGGACGAGGCGGGGCCTGTGTCGCGTGATTCGGGTCGGCCGGCAAGGACGTTCGCCGGGCGGGACGACGCTGACGTGCCCGCGAAAGCGGCCTCGCGGGCCGGTTGGCGCTTGGCGCGCAGCCCCCGCGCCGGGCTACTTCGCCGCGACGGCGGGCGTCTGTTCGGCGGGTACGGCCTTCAGAGCGGCCGCCCGGCGCATGCCGGGGATTGCGAGGGTGACCAGCCCGGCGAGAACCGCTGCGCCCGCGCCGATCAGGAACGCGGTGCGGAAGCCGCCCTCCGACGGCAGGGTGCGCCCGTGGAAGTTGGTCGTCATGTGTGCCAGCACCACACCGATGACGGCCGAGGAGGTGGACGTACCGATGGAGCGCATCAGGGCGTTGAGCCCATTCGCGGCGGCGGTCTCGGAGGCCGGGACGGCGCCCATGATCAGCGCGGGCATGGCCGCGTAGGCGAACGCGATGCCGCCGCTGATCAGGCAGGAGAACACCAGGACACCCCAGGCGTGGCCCATCAGTCCGAGCGCGGCGAGGTAGCCGCCGGTGATGATCACGGCGCCGACCAGTAGGGAGACCTTGGGGCCCTTGGCCCGGGAGAGCTTGGCGGAGATCGGCGACAGCAGCATCATCACCAGGCCGGCGGGGGCCATCCACAGGCCGGCGGCGACCATCGACTGGCCGAGGCCGTAGCCGGTGCTGGTGGGCAGCTGGAGCAGTTGCGGGGAGACCAGGCTCATCGCGTACATCGCGAAGCCGATCACCACGGAGGCCAGGTTGGTCATCAGCACCTGGCGGCGGGCGCTGGTGCGCAGGTCGACCAGCGGCTGCTCGGTGCGCAGCTCCCACCAGCCCCAGACCGGGAGCACCACGGCCGCGAGGGCGAGCATGCCGAGGGTGGAGCCGGACGCCCAGCCCCAGTCGCCGCCCTTGGAGATGGCGAGCAGCAGGGAGACCAGCCCGATGGCGAGGCCGATCGTGCCAACCACGTCGAAGCGTCCGCCGGAGCGCACCGGGGACTCGGGGACGAGCGCGACGACGGCGCCCGCGATCAGCACGCCGAGCGCGGCGGAGATCCAGAACAGGGCGTGCCAGCTGGCGTGCTGGGCGATGACGGCGGACAGCGGCAGGCCGAACGCGCCGCCGATGCCGAGCGAGGAGCTCATCAGCGCCATGGACGAGCCGAGCTTCTGCGGCGGCAGTTCGTCGCGCATGATGCTGATGCCGAGCGGGATGACGCCGGCGCCGATGCCCTGCAGGGCGCGGCCGATCACCATCGGCGCGAGCGCGTTGCTGAAGCCGCAGATCAGTGAGCCGATGACGAGCAGGGTGAGGCTGATCAGCAGCACCTTGCGCTTGCCGTACATGTCGCCGAGTCGGCCGAGCACCGGGGTGGCGACGGCACCGGCCAGCAGGGTGGCGGTGATCGCCCAGGACGCGTTGGCGGCGGAGGTGTGGAGCAGGTCCGGCAGTTGGGGGATCAGCGGGACGACCAGGGTCTGCATCAGCGAGACCACGATGCCCGCGCCGGCGAGCACTCCGACGACGGGGCCGGTGCGTGCCTGACTCATGGGGTTCTTCTCATTTCTCTGGTTCAGCTCTCCGGCTGGCACTTCATATGCATGATGCACATCATGTGTACCATACATATACGACCCTCGCGGGATATGCTGCCGAAAAGCGACGCACTGGACGGAGGAGCATGCGGCACACCAAGGAACTCGCCCTGATCGAGCGGGAAATGATGCTGCTCAACCGCCACCAGGTGCTCGCCACCGCCCGCACCTCCGGCAGCCCCGACAGCCTCGACCGCAGCGCGTACACCCTGCTCAGCCGGATCGAGACCGAGGGACCGCTCACCATCGGCCAACTCGCCGAAGCGTTCGGCCTGGACACCTCCACCGTCAACCGGCAGACCGCCGCCATGCTGCGGGCCGGCCTGGTCGACCGGATCCCCGACCCGGACGGCGGGGTGGCCCGCAAGCTGCGCATCACCGAGGAGGGGCTGCGCCGCCTCCACCACGACCGCGACTGGTCGATCCAGGGGCTGGCCAAGGTGGTCGACGACTGGACGGCCGAGGAGCTCGCCGGGTTCGCCGAGGTCCTGGAACGTTTCAACCGCGACATCGAGAAGATCCAGGGCCGCCCCTGGCCGCGCGACTGACGACCCGTCCGCGCGCTCCCCCGGCTCGGCGTCAATTCGCGCCGCCGGACGCTCTCCCGGCTCGGCGTCAATTCGCGCCGCCGAACGCTCCCCCGACCGCGTTGCACCCGAGTGGGTGGCCAGTGCGGCACAGGCCAGGAAACTGGCGGGTAAAACCTGTCGCCCGGAATCCGGCAGCCGCCACCGCCGAAACGATCAGGCCCTACGATCACCCCCAGGAACGGGCACCCGGACCCCGGGTCGAACCGTGCGGGAAAGGGCGGAGGAGGCGAAGTGGCCGAGACGGCGATCGATCTCAATGCGGACCTCGGCGAGGGCTTCGGCCGCTGGAGCCTCACCGACGACGAGGCCCTGCTGTCCGTGGTCACCAGCGCCAACGTCGCCTGCGGCTTCCACGCCGGAGACCCGTCCACCATGCGCCGGGTGTGCGCGCTGGCCGCCGAACGCGGGGTGCGGATCGGCGCCCAGGTCTCCTACCGCGACCTCGCCGGGTTCGGCCGTCGCGCGATGGACGTCCCGTCGGAGGAACTGGCCGACGAGATCGCGTACCAGATCGGTGCCCTCCAGGTGTTCGCCCGCGCCGCCGGCTCCCGGGTGTCGTACGTCAAGCCGCACGGCGCCCTCTACAACCGGGTCGTCCACGACAACGAGCAGGCGGAGGCGGTGGTTTCGGGCGTCCTGCGCTCCGGCGCGATCTGCGACGGCCCGCTGCCGCTGCTCGGCCTGCCCGGCTCCCGCCTGCTGGACGTCGCCGAGGGCGTGGGACTCCCGGTCGTCACCGAGGCGTTCGCCGACCGCGCCTACACCTGGGCCGGCACCCTCGTCCCGCGCCGCGACCCCGACGCCGTCGTCCACGACCCGGAGGCGGTCATCGCCCGCGCGGTCGGCATCGCCCGCGACGGCACCGTCACCGCTGTCGGCGGCGAGCCCGTCGCCGTCCGGGCGCGCTCGCTCTGCGTCCACGGCGACACCCCCGGCGCCGCCCAGCTCGCCTGGCGGGTCAGGGGCGCGCTGGCCTCCGCGGGCGTCCGGGTGGAGGCCTTCACCTGACGGTCCGGCACCGCAGAAAGATTTCTCGAATTCGTGCTGCCGCAGCCACCCGGAATTGCCCCGCAGGCGCCCGCGGCCACCCCGCCCCGCTCCTCCCGCCCCCACCCGCGACCGTGGCGGCGAGGCCCCTCCGAAACCCCCGGCGCCGCCGCCCGCAGGCCCTCACCGCATAGCCCCTGACCTGGCGCTTTCCAGGATTTCCCCTAGGGTTGGGGCACTGCCTGAGCACCGGAGGGGACACCGTGACGCATGCATACGACGCCAGTTCGATCGTGGTGCTGGAGGGCCTGGAGGCGATCCGGAAACGGCCCGGGATGTACGTCGGATCGACCGGTGAACGGGGTCTGCATCACCTGCTGTACGAGGTGACGGACTCGGCCATGAACGAGGTGGTGCTCGGAAGCGCCGGACGGGTGGAGGTCGTCCTGCTGGCCGACGGAAGCGCGCGGGTCACCCACGACGGTATCCACGAGCGCCCCCTCGACCACCAGTTGACGGTCCTGCGGCCGGCCACTCGGAGCACCAGCGATCGCCGCACCGTCAGCTGGTACGACATCGGCCTCTACGTGGTCAACGCGCTCTCCGACCGGCTGCTCGCGGAGGAGTGGCGCGACGGGGTGACGACCCGCCAGGAGTACTCCTGCGGCAAACCGATCGCCCCGCCCCACCCGACGGGCCCGGCGGACGGCACTGGCACGGCAATCACCTTCCGGCCCGACCCCGAGATCTTCGAGACGGTGGAGTTCGACCGCCCCGCCCTGGCCGCGCGTTTCCGCGAACTCGCCATGCTGAACCGCACCTTGGACGTGGTCCTGACCGACGAACGCGGCGAGGAACCGCACACCGAACGCTTCCACGCCCCGGACGGCGTCCGGGAGTTCCTCACCCAGCTCGGCGCCGACCCGGCCGAGGCGGTGGTCGTCGAACGCGAGGACGAGCGAATGGGCGGGTCGATGGAGATCGCCCTCGCCCCGGCCGGAGACGGCGAACCACAGGTCCTCGGGTTCGCCAACTCCCGCCGCACCGAAGGCGGCACCCACCTGGTCGGCTTCCGCGACGGCGTGACGGCCGTCCTCGGCAAAGGCGCCCGGCTGACGGCGGTCGTCTCGGTGAAGCTGGACGAACCGAGCTACGAAGGCTGCCGCCGCGAGATCCTCGGCAACACCCCGGTCCGGGCCTGCGTCGCCGAGGCCGTCCAGCACGCCCTGGAAACCTGGCGTGACCAGCACCCGCAGCGGGCGGCCGCGCTGACCGCCCGCTGACGGCTCAGACCTCGGCCCGGGCATGCCCCGGGTCGAGGTACCGTACCGTCACCGTCGCGCTGTGCGGCGCCAGCAACTCCTCCAACTCCCCTGCCGCAGCCGCCAGTTGCTCCCCGTCCGGCGCCAAGGTCTCCAGCAGGAACAAGGCATCCGCCGAGTGCTCGGTGACCCGGGTACGGTGCGCGTCACGGTGGTTCCAGTGACGGGTGAGAACGCCCGCCGCATCCCGGTAGATCACCTCGCCCTCCTTCGGCCGCTCCACCGTCCCCGGCTCCCCGAGCGGCGTGAACTCCTCGCTCCCGTCCGCGAATCCGATCACCACCTCACCCTGCACCGCCGCCAGATCGAACGCCCCGGCAGGCAGCCCGTGCCGAACGGACACCACGTTGTACGAGTCCACGGCGGGATTGATCCGAGGCAACACCCCCTGCTTGGCCAAGCGCCGCCCGAGCGCATCCACACTCGGCCGCATCCGCCGCGGGTTGGTTCCGAAGGCCCGATACGCGGCATGCCAGACCCCGATCCGCGGATCGTCCTCGCCGGCCGGCCGCCAGTCACCGTCGGCAAGTTGACCCTCCAACCGCTCCAGCGCGGCGGCAGTGGCGGGCCACGGCTCGGTCCCGCGAATCCCGCGCGCGGCAATGAGCGCGATCCGGGTGCCGGGGAAGGCCTCGGCCACGGCGGGGTGCAGGTGCACAGACGTCATGCGGTGGTGCTCCGTTCAGAGAGGTACGGACAATCGGCCCGGGCGAGCAGGCAGGCAGGCAGGCAGGCCACCCTGGCCCCCGGCGAGCGAGCGGCCCGAAGCCGACGGTGCGGCGCGAGTGCAAGAACCCCACGCGAACGGTGCTCCGTTCGGAGAAGGGCACGTCGATCACGCCAGCGCCAGCAGACCGACCGCGACCGCCGCCGCGCCGAGGCCCGCCAACTGACCCCGGTGGATGCGTTCGGCGAGGACGGCGCGGGCCAGCAGCACAGTGCCGGCGGGGTACAGGGCGGTGATCACGGCCACCACGGTGAGGTCGCCGCTACGGGCGGCCAGCAGGAAGAGGACGCTCGCCGCGGAGTCCAGCGCACCGGCGGCCGCCGCCAGGCGGTAGGCCGGGCGCGCGGGGCCGAGTCGGCGGCGCAGCAGCACGGCAGCGGTGAGGGTGAGCGCGGAAGTGACGGTCCGGCCGACGATCAGCGGGGCGATGCCGCTGCCGGCGGGGGCCTGGTGGAGGCAGACCAGTTGCACGGCGATCGCGGTGCCCGCGCCGAACGCGAGCAGCAGCGCGGTCCGGGAGACCCGGGCCCGTCCGTCCGTCGAGCCCGCGCTGACCAGTACCACGGCCACCAGCGCCAGTGGCAGGCCCACCAGCCCGGCGCTGCCCAGTTGTTCACCCTGGATCAGGCCGACGGCGACCGGCAGCACCGCCGACACCAGTGACGTCACGGGCGACAGTACGTTCATCGGGCCGATCGCCAGCGTGCGGTACAGCAGCGCGAACGCCGCCGCCGAGGCGGCGCCCGAGGCCGCGCCCCAACCGACCGCCCCGGCACCGAACTTCGCGCCGAGCACCGGCCACATCGCCAACTCGACCAGCAGGCTGGCCGGGGCGGCGATCAGTACGGTGCGCAGTACGTGGGCCCGGCGCGCGCCCAGGCCGCCGAGGAAATCGGCACAGCCGTAGGCGAGCGAACTGCCGAGGGCCAGCAGCAGAGCGATCATGTCACTTCCCCAAGTGTGGAGCGGAACAGCGGAACGGTACATCAGACTGAACGAAGCAGACCAACACATTGATCGACCGAGCTGTTCCCCTCCCCGACCCCACTCGGAAAGCGCCTGCCCGCCCGGACGCGAAAGCGCTTGCCCACCCCAACCGGAAAGCGCCTTCCCACCCCAACGGGAAACCGCTTTCCCGTCCCACCCGGAAAGCGCTTGCCGCACCCCGCGCCCGAGTGCTCTGCTCGCCCCATGGACATCCGCCTGCGCACCGACCGACTGACGCTCCGCCGCCTCTCCCCCGCCGACCTCCCCGCCGTCACGGCGCTGTGCGGCGACCCGGAGGTGATGCGTCACCTGGAGGACGGCCGCCCGATGCCCGCACCGCAGGTCGCCGAGGAGGTGCTCCCGGCCCTGCTCGACGAGTACGGGCGCCTGCCGGCCGGCCTCGGCTGCTGGGCCCTGGCCACGGGCAGCGAACCCTTCCTCGGCTGGGCCGCGCTGCGCCCGGCGCACTCGGTCGGGCTGGAGACCGGCCCGGCCGGCGGGCTGGAACTCGGGTACCGCCTGCTGCCCGCCGCCTGGGGGCGGGGCTACGCGACCGAGGCGGCGCTCGCCCTGGTGCACTCCGCGTTCACCGAGCTGGAGGCGGAAAAGGTGGTGGGCACCACCATGGCAGTGAACTCCGCCTCCCGCCGGGTACTGGAGCGGGCCGGACTGCGCCACGTCCGAACCTTCTTCGAGGACTGGCCGGACCCCATCCCGGGCAGCGAACACGGCGACGTGGTGTACGAGCTGACCCGCCCCGACTGGACGGTGCGGCACAGTGGCGGTCCCGCACAGGTTGCCCCCCGGCGGTAGTCACCCCCAGGCGCTCAGGGCATCGAACTCCCCTCCCCCGCAGGAAGGTTGAGCACCTCCCTCCCGCCACCCCCACCGTCCGGGCAACCCGCGATCCCCGCATACACCCGGACGAAAGGTCCGCGACACCTTGAGCCCCTATCATCCGGGCCACACCGGACCGAGCCCCCGAGCCGCCGCCGGGCCACCCCACGAGCGAACAGGACTGCCGCCATGCTGAACCACCGATCGATATCCGCGGGGTCTGTCCGGTGATCGACTGGTTCCACGGGGCCGTGCTCGGCCTGGTGCAGGGTCTGACCGAGTTCCTGCCGGTCTCCTCCAGTGCGCACCTGCGGGTGTTCTCCGCCCTCGCGGGGTGGGACGACCCGGGCGCGGCGTTCACGGCGGTGACGCAGCTGGGCACCGAGTCCGCGGTGCTGATCTACTTCCGCCGCGACATCGGCTCGATCATCAAGGCCTGGACGCTGTCGCTGTTCCGCGCCGAGTGGCGGCGCGACCAGAACGCGAAGCTCGGCTGGTACGTGATCGTCGGCACACTGCCGATCGGCATCATCGGCAAGCTGTTCCAGGACACCATCGAGACCACGCTGCGCGACCTGCGGCTGATCGGCACCACGCTGATCGTGTTCGGCCTGATCCTCGCCGTCGCCGACCGCTCGCGCGCGGTCCGCAATGCCCGCCCGATCAGCTCACTGACCTTCCCGCACGCGCTGATCTACGGCGCCGCGCAGTCGCTGGCGCTGATTCCGGGCGTCTCCCGCTCCGGCGGCACCATCAGCGCCGGCCTGTTCCTCGGCTACAGCCGCGAGGCGGCCGCCCGCTACTCGTTCCTGCTGGCCATCCCGGCGGTGCTCGCCTCCGGCACGCTCGAACTCTTCAAGATCGGCGAAGGCCCGGCACCTGCCTTGGGGCCGACCGTCCTGGCCACCCTGATCGCCTTCGCGGTGGGCTACGCGGCCATCTCCTGGTTCCTGAAGTACATCTCGCACAACAGCTTCATGCCGTTCGTGATCTACCGCGTCCTGCTCGGCATCACCATCATCGGCCTGGTCACCACGGGCGTCCTCGCCCCCGACGCGGGCGCGGTGCACTGACCGCCACCACCCCCGAAGGGGCGGGCCGGGTGGCCTGCCCCTTCTTCATTCGCCTCTTCCCTACACCTTTTCCCTGCGCCCGCTACTTCTGGTAGAGCATCCAGATCTGGTGCCACCCGCCGTCGGCCGGGTTGATGGTCACGGACCGGTCTTCTCCATTGCCCTGAAGGACCATCTCCCGGTCCTCGTTGCTGGCGATGGTGGTGTACTCCCGGTCGGTCTCGACCACCCACCGCTGGGTCTCGTCGCCCTCCTCGCAGACCAGTTGGGTCACGGACTGCCCGTCGCCCGCGTCCGCGATGCACTTCCCGTAGTGGCCGCCCTTGATCATGAAGATGCCGATGCCGTCGGACGTCTCACCCACCCTGGTGAACGTCCAGTCCTGGTAGCCGAAGCTGGGATCCCGGGTCCAGAACGCGGCCCCGAGATACTCGTCCAGGTTGGTGTTGTCGCTCGCCACCTGGACGGATGCGGTGAACGACTCGCCCTGGGCCCTCGCCGGACCACCCCCGAGAACGACGCCGGCGAGTGAGACTGCTGCCGCGAGGGTGGCGGCCTTCCTGGTGATGTGCACTGCCTCTCCTTGTCCGAGCTGTTCGCGAACGCGTGGGGCCCACACCGGGCCCGTCCGCCCAGTCGCGAAGCTAGAGGGTGCGCACAGCGCTTCGCGTCCGGGATGATCCGCGTCGCCGCGATCGGCCACGGCAATTCACCTGGGCAGCGCACAGTTCACCCGAGGACAGCAAGCTCCGCGCCGGCGAGCTCGACCCATACACCTCCCGAACCCACAACACTGCATGGTCGGCCCTCACAACCCCGGCGCGCCGTCCGCGAGGTGGTCGCCGAGGGGGGTGCGGTGGTAGAGGACGCGGCGGCCGAGGCGGGTGCGGTCGACGAGGGCGGATTCGCGGAGGATGGTGAGGTGGCCGCCGATGGTGCCTACGGACTGGCCCATCAGGATGGCGAGTTCGCTGGTCGTGGCGGGGATGTCGAGGTGGCGGAGGATGGCTGCGCGGCCGGTGCCGATCAGCCGGGCGAGGGCCTGCTCGCCGGCCGGGGCGGGGCCGGGAACACCCGTTCCGCGGGCGGGGTAGACCAGGGCGTGCGGACGGCCGGGGGCGTGGCACAGCCAGGAGCTGCGGCGGGCGCTGACCGGCACGAACAGCATGCCGTCCGGCCCGACCACGTGGTCGGGGCCGGGCTGGTCGCTGAACCGGATGGCGTCGCTGCCGACCCACCCGCTGCGACGGTTCATCAGGTGCAGGGCGCGCGGCCAGCCGTGCGCGGCCAGCAGTCCGGCCCGGTGGGTGACGTCGCGTTGCAGGACGGCCCGGCGGGCGGGCCACTCGGCGGCGAGGTGGGTGTCCCAGACCGCGCGGAACAACTCGGCGGCCCGCGCGCCGTGTTGGCGCCCGGTGAGCCAGTCCAGGTGCCGGTCGTCCTCCCAGCTGTGCGCCAGTGACAGTCGCAGGCTCTCCCGCACCGCCTCGTCCGGTACCCGCGCCACCTCGGCGAGTTCGGACTCCAGGGTGGTCTCCATCCCGCCGCCCGGCGGCACCACCAGGTGGTCCGGCAGGTACTTCGTGGCTGAGATCAGCTCGACCAGCCCCCGCGCGTACGGGTCCGCCCGGAGCCGGGCGTGGAACTCCACCCGGTGCCGGGTGTGCCACTCCGGATGCCACGAATCGGCTGCGGGACGGGCGAGTTGGATGATCGTGGCGAGTGTCTCGGCGAACGGCGACAGGGCGAACCGGGAGCGCGACAACGCCAGCGAGTCGAGGCGCAGCATCACCATGGCGAACGTCCACCCTTCTCCAGGTTTCGTCGGTCGCCGAAACGATAGAGGCCCGGCGGTACGGGCTCGCACACTCTGCGGGTGCTTCCACCACTCCTTCACCACCACGGTTTCCGCTGGTTCTTCGCCGGTCGCGCGATCTCCCTGCTCGGTAGCGCGATGGCGCCGGTGGCGCTGGCGTTCGCAGTGCTCGGCGACTCCGGCCGGGCCGCCGACCTGGGCATCGTGCTCGCCCTGCGGACGCTCCCCCTGCTGGCGTTCCTGCTGCTGGGCGGCGCGATCGCCGATCGTCTCCCGCGCCGCACCGTCCTGCTCGCCACCCACCTCGGGGCGGGCCTCACCCAGGGCGCGGTCGCGGCGCTGCTGTTGACCGGCCACTACGCGCTCGGCCCGATCGCCGCCCTGGAGTTCCTCAACGGGCTGCTCACGGCGTTCACCTCGCCCGCGCTGATCGGCGTCCTGCCCGAACTCGTCCCGCGCGAGCAACTGCGGCCCGCGAACGCCCTGTTGGGCATTGCCTCCAACGGCAGCAAGGTGTTCGGCCCGGCGCTGGCCGGCCTGCTGGTGGCAGGCGTGGGCGCCGGCTGGGCGGTGGCGGCTGACGCCCTCAGCTACCTGCCGGCCGCGCTCTGCCTCGCCCGCCTTCCGGCCGGCCGGATCCGCGCCCAACGACCCGCCCTGCTACCGGAGTTGCGCGAGGGGTGGACGGCCTTCCGGCGCACCCGCTGGATCTGGTGGACGACCTGGTCGTACTGCGCGACCAACCTGCTGCTCACCGGCCCGTGGCAGATCCTCGGCCCGCAACTCTCCGGCCCCGCCCTCTGGGGCACCCTGCTCGCCGCCCGCGGCACCGGTCTGCTGTTGGCCGGCGCCGCCCTCTACCGGCTCGCCCTCCCCCGCCTCCTCGCCGCCGGCCAACTCGCCGGCCTGGCCCTCCCCTTGCCCCTCCTCGCCCTCGGCCTGCACGCCCCCGCCCCCTGGCTGCTCGCCGCCGCCCTCACCGCCGGCCTGGGCAGCGCCCTCGCCACCACGGCCTGGGACACCTCACTCCAGGAACACCTCCCGCCCGACCTGCTGTCCCGCGTCTCCTCCCACGCCGACGTCTTCTCCTACCTCGCCATCCCCCTCGGCCAACTAGCCTGCGGCCCCCTCGCCACCCACTACGGCCCGCACCTGGTCGCCACCACCACCGCCCTCACCCAGGCCACCCTGACCCTCCTCCCCCTCCTCTCCCCCCACGTCCGCACCCTCCCGCACCTCAAACCGGCCTGACCTCAACGCAAAACCCACGCGCGACCGCCAGCACGAACTCGGCCGCACCGCCCGCGCCAGGCTGGCAGGTGATCCGTCGGGCCGCAGGCGTCGGTGAGCGGCGGCCGGTCCGCGCTGGTCATACGGTCATGACCACCGGATCAGCGGACCGCACCGAAAGCGGGCACCCGCTACTTCTCGCGGCGCGAGGACCTGCGGCGCACCGCGAAGGCGATCAGCGTGCCGAGCGCCACGACCGCGGCGAGACCGCCGAGGACGATCGTGGTGATGCTCTCGGTGTCCTTCTCGGACGCGACGGGCGTGGCCGAGGCGGAGGCGGACACCGACGGCGCGGCGGAGGAGGCGTCGGCCGAGGGCGTCGCGGAGGAGGAGGCGGAGGCGGAGGGCGTCGCGGCGGGGAGCGGGGTGGCCCCGGCCGCGGCCGGGCGGAGGGCGAGGACCGGGGCGGGATGTTCGGGCTTGGTGTCGCCCTGCGGGAGTTCGATCCACCGGTCGGTGTGGCCGTCGGAGTAGTCGACCAGGGTCTTGAACACCACCGAGGTGCTGGACGGGAGTTGACGGACCTTCACGGAGAACTCCGCGGCCGCGCCGGGCGCGAGGGCCGGCCCGGCGACCGTCCAGCCGTCGGCGGTGGGGGTGAACGCCCAGCCGTCGGGGGTCTTGACGGGGGTGATGTCGGCGGGGGCGAGACCGGCGGGCAGCGTGACCTTGAGGTCGGTGATGCCCGCCGTGGAGGACTCGCCCTCGGCGGAGAAGGTGACGGTGGCATCGACGCTGAGCGCCTGCGCCGTCGTGGTGTTGACCTCGACGTGGGCGGCGGCGCCGCCGGCCGCCCCGAGGAGCATCCCCAGGGTGAGGAGGGCTGTCAGGGCGGGGCGCGGAGCTCGCGGTCGCTGCATGGACGTGACTCTACCGGTCGCGGGCTGTCAGGCGGCCGCGAACGGCGGCATGGACCTCGGCTTCCTCGGCGGGGTCGGCGGCCAGCCGGCGCAGACGTTCGAGGACGCGGGCGTCGCCGGTGGTGGTGACGTGGGTGGCGGCGAGTTCCCGGGTGGATTCCTCGCAGTCCCACAGGCATTCGACGGCGGGGCCCTCCCCGAAGTACGGGTCGGTGACGGCGAGTGCCTGGGCGGCCCGGCCGCGCAGTTCGGAGGAGGACGCCTCGCCGTAGACGTGCCGCAGGGCGGGCACGGCGGCGTGTGCGCGGAGTCGGCCGATGCCGTCGACGAGGCTGCCGAGGGCGGTGCCGGTGACGCCGTTCAGTGAGATCCACTGATGGAGTGCGGCGACCACCAGTGGGGCGTCGCAGGCTTCGCCGGCGTCGGCGAGGAGGCGGACGGCGGCTTGGCCGAGGGCGCTGTCGGCACTGCCGGTGGCCGGGTCGGCCCAGCGGCGGGCGTGCTGGAGCGCCTCGGGACCTCGCATCCGGCCGAGCACTTCGAGCGCGGTGGCGACGATCCGGTGGTCCAGGTCGGCGGCGGCGGTCTCGATGTACTCGGCGGCGGCCGGGTCGCGCTGCTCGACCAGGTACCGGAGGGCGGCGCAGCGGGCGCCGGCCGGTCCGCCGGCGGCGGCCTCGTGCAGCAGCGGCGCGTCCTCGGGCCGGACGACGGCGGTGAGGCAGCGGGCGGCCGCGGCGGCACGGCGGGCGAGGACGCCGGGTTCGGGGCCTTCGCCCTGGTCGGCCCAGGCGAGGACATCGGCGGTGGACCAACCGGGCGTGACGCCCTGGCGGTTGAGCTGCCGCTGCCACAGGTCGAAGGGTGACTGCTCGCTCGCGGTGGCGACCCGCGGGTGGTGGACGGCCCACAGCCGCCAGACCCGTGGCTCGTACGCGGCGCGGATGGCTTCGCGCAGTTCGGCGTCGCCCTCCGGGCCGGCCGGGAAGCGGCGCAGGACGGCGGGGGCCAGGGCGAGCAGCGCCTCGTCGGTGTCGCGCAGGGCGAGTTCGTCAAGGGCCCAGGCCCAGTTGGTCCCGGTGGTGGTGTAGGCGCGCAGCAGGTCGAGGGCGTCGCGGCGGCCGTAGCCGGCGAGGTGGCCGAGTACGGCCAGGGCGAGGCCGGTGCGGGCCTCGTCGGTGTCGGTGGCGTCCTCGGGGGAGGTGAGGTGGAGTTCGAGGCCGGTGAGGGGGGCCTCCAACTCCATGTAGAGCCGCGCGTAGTACAAGGAGCGGTTCTCGACCTGCCAGTCGGCGCGGGGGTCGTTGGTCACGCAGCTCTCGACGGCGGTGATCGCCTCGTCGCGGTCTGCGGCCAACGCATGCAGCTGCCCGTCTCCGCGGCCTCTCTGGAGGAGGCCGAGGAGGCTGGCGCTGGGCGCTATCACTGGCTCGAACATGAGGTCAGCATCCGTTGCGGCGGTCGTCAAGGCAACGGGATTTCCGTCGCCGGGGTCGGTTGGCACAGCTCAGGCGCCCGGGCGCCGGAATCACCGAAGGTTACCGCCTGGGGGGCCGCTCCGCACACAGGGCAACGGATTTCCGCAGGTACGGCCATGCCGAGCCGACTCCGTCCGTACCGGATCGACCGGTTCCGGACCTTGGACGCACCCGTGGAGCAGGAACCGGGCACCGGCCACACACCCGTCACGTACGAGTGAAGACCGCACACCGGGCCCACGCCGGGCGCCCGCCGCTCAGATCGGCCGGGGAGCCCGGGGCGCGGGCAGCGCGTCGCGGATCCGTTCGCGCAGTTCGGCGACGTCCGGCCGGCCCTGGTGGCGTTCGGCGAGCCGGTCCATCTCCCGGAGCCGGTCCCAGGTGCGCCGGGAGGAGGTCTGGCCGATCGCGTCGAGGACGCCGTTCGCCTGCGCCACGGCCGCCTCGGGTTCGCCGCCGATCCAGTGGGCGGAGGCCAGGGTGATCCGGTCGAGCAGGGCGGAGCGCTCCCGGCCGGTCTTCTGCCGCAGCCGGACGGCCTGTTGGGCGTGGTGGACGGCCAACGGGACGGCGCCGGCGTCGTGTTCGGCGAGGGTGCGGTGCACCAGGGCCTGCATGCCGTGCATCTCGGCCTCGTCGAACAGCTGCATCCAGGCGGGGGCGGGCCGGTCGGTGTCCTGGACGAAGTGGTGTTCGGCCTCGCCGAGGGTCCGGTGAGTGGCCTCGGAGCGGCCGAGCGAGGCGTGCGCCCAGGCTTCGACGGTGCACAGCATGGCGCGGGTGCGGGGCAGTGCGCCGTCGGCGGGGCGGGTGCCGGCCCGGGCGAGCTGCATGAGTTCGAGGGCCTCGTCGGCGCGGCCGAGGTGGAGCATCTGGCGGGCGGCGCGGGAGACGGCCTCGGCGGCCCGGGGGCGGTCGTCGGCCTCCCGGGCGGCCTGGGCGGCGATCACGAAGTAGCGCTGGGCGGTGGGTTCGAGGCCGACGTCGTGGGACATCCAGCCGGCCAGCACGGCGAGGTTGGCGGCGACCGTCCAGAGCCGGCGTTCCAGGGCGGCGGGGTGGCTGTGGGCGAGCAGGCCGCCGACTTCGTTGAGTTGGCCGACCACGGCCTTGCGCTGGAGTCCGCCGCCGCGGGAGGCGTCCCAGGCGCGGAACACCTCGACCGAGCGTTCCAGGGCGGTGACTTCCTCGTTGCCGACCGGGCCGGGTTCGTAGACGTCGGCCACCGGGGCGGGGCCGCCCGGGGTGCGGGGGCGGCGGGCGGCTTCGGCGACCGCGCCGCCGGTGAGCCAGTCGTGCAGGTTGTCGGCGATGACCGCGCCCGCCGCGAGGGCCGCGGAGGCGCCGACCAGTCCGCGTCTGTTCAGCATGAGGTCCATTCCCGTGAACTCGGTGAGGACCGCGGCCGTCCGATCCGGTGCCCCGGGTTCCGTCGGCGGTGGTGCCGTGCTGCCGGACCTGGCGGGTCGGTGCCGTTCGAGACCTAAGTCCTCGGTGGTGACGACACGGCCGAGCCGCTCGGTGAACACGGCCGCCAGCACCCTCGGCACCGGGTCGCGTGGGATCTCGCCCTGCTCGATCCAGCGCCGGACCCGGGAGGTGTCGGTGGACAGCTGCTGCTCGCCCAGTGCGGCACCCCGCCGGTTGACCAGCCGCGCCAATTCGCCCTTGGACCAGCCGGTCAGTGCGAAATGGTCGGCCAGCCTGCTGTTCGGCCCCCTGCTCACATGAGCCCCCAGGTTCATCGGCTGGGCACGACACTAATGGCTCTGTCACATGCCAAGCGACCATTCGCCAGGCTTCGCCAGGGTTCGCTATGTGGCGTGCCAGTGCCGATCGGGTGTCAGGTAGGTGTGCGCCACCCCGATCTCGCGTCGGAACGGCCCCCGACCGGCCCGGATGTCGACCGACGGCCCGTCAGGGTCCGTTCCTGCGAGGCGTGGTTCAGGGGGTGGCGCAACCGGGTGGCGCGGGGGCACCGGGCATGGCACGGAGGGTCGGAGCGGACGCATTTCCCCAGGGTGCGGACGGTTCGACGGCTCCGGCTCCGTGCCCGGCGCCCGCTCCCCACCCGGCGGCCCGACCCCTGCGCGTCCGGGCCCCGTGAAGCTTGCCGCCGGTCAAGGAAGGACCCTCACCCGCCCATGTACTCCACAGCCAGCACCGGTACTCGACCGATCGCCCCGATCGGGGTGGACGGCGCGGCCGCGCGCCCCCCACGCTCCGGTCTGCGCCCCCCGACCGCCGGTGCGGGCCGTCCCGCGCCGCGCGCCGTGGAGCTGCGCGACCCGCGCGGGCGCACCACCCTGGTGACCCGTCCGATGCCGGAGCAGGTGGGCCGGCTCGGCCGTCCGATGCCCGGGCGGGGCGCGGAGGCGTTCGTGGACCGGGTGGATCCGGCCGCGCTGCAGACCCCGGCGGTGCGTGCGGTGCTTGCCAACGTCGCGCGGATATGTCCCGCGTTCCTTCCCCGGCAGGTGCTGCGGGAGGGCAGTCGGCACATCCTGGTCGCGGGCACCATCGGCCGGGCCCCGGTGGTGGCCAAGTGCCTGGCGCCGGGGGCGCTGCGCGGCCCGCAGGCGGCGCACCTGATGGAGCGCTTCCACCACGAGGTGGCGGTGTACCGGGCGTTCGTGCGGCACCGTCCGCCGGTGCGTCTGCCAAGGCTGGTGGCGGCCGACCACGACCGCTGCGTGCTGGTGCTGGAGCGGGTGCCGGGCCGTCCGGCGGCCCGCGAGCGGCACCCCGCGAACGCCCCGACGCCGGGCGAGGTGCGTGCGGTGCTCGGCGCGGTGCGCACGCTGAACCTGTGGCGGCCGCCGACGGACGTGTTCGACCAGCCGCTGGACTACCAGACCGAGATCGCCCGGTTCCACTCGCTCGGCCTGCTGACCGACCGGGACGCGGGCGACCTGCGCGGCCTGCTGCACGGCCTGTCCTCGGTGCCGCGCCAGCTGTGCCACGGCGACGCGCTGCTCGGCAACATCCTGCTGGCGCCGTCCGGCCCGGTCCTGCTGGACTGGGAGCAGGCCGGCTGGTACCTGCCGGGCTACGACCTGGCGGTGCTCTGGAGCGTGCTGTCGGGTGACACCGCGGCCCGCCGCCAGATCAGCCAACTCGCCCAGTCCGGCGGCACCTTGGCCCGGGACGCGTTCCTGGTCAACCTGACGCTGGTGCTGATGCGGGAGCTGCGGCTGCACGACCTCCCGGGCGCGGGCGAGGAGCAGCGGATCATGATCCGCCGGCTGTACGACGACGCGGCCCTGGCCCGCCGCGCGGTCCGCGCGGCGGTCGGCACCCGCTGACCTGCCGTCGGCTTCGCGGCCCGTCCGGCGATTCCCGTCGGATCGGCGGGCACCCCCGGCCCTTGGGGGCTGGGGGTACCTGCGGTTCGCTCGGGCCGGCGGGCCGTCCTCGCGCCGGGCGCACTCGGACGGCTCGCCGGTGCGCCGGGGCGGCACCTCCCGGCGCGCGAATCCGGCATCGCGCGCCCGGCGGAATGGTCAGACGCGCCCGAGCAGGGCTTCGCCGAGGGCGTCCAGCACGGCGTCCTCGGCGGGCAGTTGGGTGCGCAGGCCGAGAGTGTCGCGCAGGTGGCGCTCCAGCGGGTGGCGGCGGTCGAGGCCGGCGCTGCCGGTGAGGGTGAGGGCCTGCTGGACGGTGTCGGCGGCGGTGCGGGCCGCCAGCAGCTGGACGGCGGGGGCGCGTTCGGCGGCGGCCGGGTCGGCGTCGATGCGGGCGGCGAGGCCGTGCACGAGTTCCTCGGCGCCGGTGAGCCGGACGTCGAGTTCGCCGATCGGGCGGCGGTGCGCGGTGCTGCCGCGCAGGTGTCCGGCGGACCAGTCGAGGGCGGCCCGCGCGGTGCCCAGCAGGACGGCGACGAGGGCGAGTTGACGCCGGGCGGCGGAGAGCGGACGGTCGGCCGGGGCGGGGGTGCGGGGCAGCAGGACGGCGTCGGTGCCGACCCGGGCACCGTCCAGCAGGACGTCGTGGCCGGCGGCGGCGCGCAGGCCGAGTTGGTCGGCGGCGGGGTCGATCTCCAGCCCGGGGCTGTCGCCGCGGATCAGGAACAGGCCGGTGCGGGGCCGCTGTTCTTCGGTGCGGGCTTCGACGGCGAGCCAGGCGAGTGCTTCGGCGCCGGGACACTGCGCGGCGCGGCCGGTGAGCTGCCAGGCGTCGCCGCGCCAGTGGGCGGTGACGGCGGGCGGGCGGCCGGGTGCGGCGCGCAGGGTGCCGACCAGGGCCGGGCCGCGGCGGGATTCGGTGAGCAGCCGCCGGTAGAGCGCGGCGGGCCAGGGCGCGCCCGCGGCCTGTTCGGCGTGGTGCAGCAGGGTGTGCGCGGTGAGCAGCGCGACGGAGGCGTCGCCGCGGCCGAGCCGGGCCAGTACCCGGACGGTGTCGGCGAGTCCGGCGCCGGGGCCGCCGTAGCGCTGCCCGACCGTCAGGGTGAGCAGTCCGGCTTCGTGGACGGTTTCGATGCCCTGGTACGGGAAGGTGCCGTCGCGGTCGTGTTCGGCGGCGCGGGCGGCGAGCAGGTCGACCACCCGGGGCAGCCGGCCGAGGGCCCGTTCGAGGGCGGTCTCGCCCTGGCTGCTCGCAGAATCGGTTCCGCGTTCGACGGCAGGGGTGTGCGCGGGGGTGCGGGGCATGGCGGCGGTCCTCCGGGCGGGCGTGGTCGGTCGGGCGGTCCTGGACTCGGGGAGGGTCAGGACGCCGGACAGGCCGCGCCGGCGGTGCGCCGGAGGTCCACGTGCAGGCGGCGGGTGAGCAGCAGCGGCCGGGGCATCGCGCGCCTAGTCCTGCTGGAACATCTCCGCCGGAAGCGGCTTCAGGAGCTGGTAGAGGTCGTCCGAAATCGGTCGGTCCCAGGAGGCGATGGTGACCTGGACGTCATCGCTGCGCCCGAACTGGGAGCAGTACAGGCGCCCTTCGCTGACCTTGACCTTCCGGACGATCAGCAGGTCGTCGCCGAGCATGACCGGGAAGTCCTCGGCGGAGACGAATTCCACCGGCTCGTCGTTCTCCAGGGCGGCGAGCAGCTGGCGGACCTCGAAGGGCACGCCGTCCTCGCTCTCGCGGGCGGGCGACCCCTGCGGGACGTTGCCGATCAGCATCGCGGGGCCGCGGCCGCCGAGCAGGTCGTAGCGCAGGAAAATGCCTTGGCAGGAGCCGTCCGGACCGGCCATGATCATGGCCCCGAACAGGCCGGGCCAGTCGCCCGGATCCATTGCCAGGACGTCGAAGTCCGGGCCGGCGGGCTGTCCGGAGCGACGGCGGAGAAATGACATGGGCCCATCGTACGTGCCCGGTGGGCCGGGGCCGGTGAGTGGGTCCGCGATCAGGCCGGGATCTACGCTCAGGGACCAATGTTGACTCTGAGCAACCGTCCGGGCTACGTTCGGTTCAGCACGACGGCCGCTCCGGGCGAGATCCACAGGGTGCGGCTTGTCGCGGCGTGCCTTGCGCGCATTCCCTCACTGCGCATGCGGTCGTGTGAACGTCAGTCGTGTGAACTCACAAGCACCACTTGCTGATTCGATCGGTCTTCGCCGTTGCGGGAGCCTGCGGACGACGCGGCGGGCGCCCCGGCGGCCGACGGACCGAGGGAATCGGCACACAAAGCCATAGGAACACCGAGCCAGGTCCGCGGGGCCCTCAAGCCGTCGCGTTCGCGGACCTTGCCCGGATCACCGCCGCGTGGGGGCGTGCGGAATCCGGGTTTTGGCCCAGTCGGGAGGTAGCTCTTCCCGGTCGGGCCTGCTCCCGTCGCGACGGGTGCCGCACGCTGTGCGGTCCAGGGTGGGAGGGCCCGTCATCGGCGCCGGTGACGGGCAGCACAAGCGGGCGCCGTGCCAGACCGCGTGGGGGCGGTCGGCACGGCGTCTGCCTGCTCTTACTCTCTGGCAGGCTTGTCGGACAGTCAACAAGTTTCGGCCCATCAGAACTCTTTTGTAACCTCGGAGTATGCCCACTCGTCACCTTCACGAGCGGTTTCGACGGGTGCGGATCAGGGCAGTCCGGGCGTACCGGTCATCTTCGAAACGGCCGAAATCCGCCCGCGTGCGGCCGAATTCGACACTGGGGGGGCCGAATTCGGCTCGGTGGGTGCCGAGTTCGGGCCGCCGCCCGGGGGCCGGTGCCCGGGTCAGCCTTGGGTCTGCCGGTCGGGGTCGAATTCGCCGTCCCGCGCGCCGAGGACGAAGGCCCGCCATTCGGCGGGGGTGAAGATCAGCGCCGGGCCGTCCGGCTCCGCGCCGTTGCGCATCGCGATGCAGCCTTCGACGAAAGCGATCTGCACGCCGTTCGGGTCGTCGTTCGCGGACTGCCACTCGGCTCCGCTCACATCCAGCTCGATCTTCCGCCGGTCCGCCGCCTGTGCCGCCATGGTGGTGCTCCCCTCCACTGCCGTACCGGCCCTTGCCGGTCGGTGCCGATCGCGGGTCGGTGCCGATCGCCGGCCTGTCCCGGCGTCGCCACCGAGGTGTTCGAGCGGCCAGCCTAGCCATCGCGGGCGGCGGGTCCGGCGGATCGCGCCGGGTCTGCCCCGCGGGTGGTGGAGATGGTCCGATCCGGCCGTGTCCGGCCGACACCTGTGCTAAAGGCAGGCCACCGGGGCCCGTTCGAGGTAGGGATGGGTGACGAGCAGTCAGCCACGCACCGGGGAGCAGCCGATGGACCAGCGGGACGGCAGCCGCAGCCGCGCCGACGTCATCCCGATCACCACCGCGCCGTCCGCCCCGCCGGCGGGCAGCGCCACCGGCACACTGCCCGCCCCGACACCCACCGTGCCGCGGCCCTCGCGGCCGGTCGGGCACGGGCGGGTCGGCGTGGTGCTGGTCTCGCACAGCCACGAGGTGGCGGACGCGGTGCGGGCGCTGGCCCTGGCGGTGGCGGAGTCGGGCGATCCGGCTCCGGTGGTGGCGACCGGCGGCTCGCTCGCGGACGGTCTGGGCACCAGCGCGGTGCTGGTGGCGACGGCGGCCCGGCGGGTCGACCAGGGCCATGGCGTGGTGGTGCTGTGCGACCTGAACGGCGCGGTCGACACCGTGCTGGCGCTGCTGGGCGAGGCCGACGAGCACCTCCTGCCGTTCCCGGTGCGGTTCGCGGACGCGCCGTTCGTGGAGGGCGCGGTGGCGGCGGTGGCGACCGCGACGGCGGGCGGCGACCTGGCGGCGGTGCTGGACGCGGCGGAGGAGGCCGGGCGGCGCCCGAAGCGTTGAAACCCGCCGCACGGCTGCCTGTTCCCGGCCACTCGTCGGACGGGATTGTGGCCGATGGGACGGTTTGGGTGCGACTGACCGGGTTTTCGGCCCGGTGGGCGTGGGTGCGCGGCTAGAGTCGGCGCATCGGCCCGGTGGGGGGATCCCCGGGGCCCGGCGAAGGGGTGGTGTGCGGCGATGCGAGTGGTGATCACCGGCGGGGCCGGGTTCATCGGGGCCAATCTGGCACGGGAGTTGACGGCCCGCCCGGAGGTGTCGGAGGTCCGGGTGGTGGACGACCTGTCCACCGGCAGCAAGGCCAATCTGGCGGGCGTCGGCGTCACGCTGTTCGAGGGCACGATCCTCGATCCGGCGCTGCTGGACGCGGCGTTCACGGGGGCGGACGCGGTGGTGCACCTGGCGGCGCTGCCCTCGGTGCCGCGCTCGGTGGCGGCGCCACTGGCCAGTCACCATGCGAACGCCACCGGCACCCTGGAGGTGCTGGAGGCGGCCCGCCGGGCCGGTGGGCTGTACGTGGCGGCGGCGTCCTCGTCCTCGGTGTACGGCGCCAACCGCGAGTTGCCCAAGCGGGAGTCGATGCGGTCGGCACCGATGAGCCCCTACGCGGTCTCCAAGCTGGCCACCGAGGCGTACCTCGGGGCCTACCACCACTGCTACGGCCTGGGCGTGCTCCCGCTGCGCTTCTTCAACGTCTTCGGCCCGCTCCAGCCCGCCGGCCATGCGTACGCGGCCGTCGTCCCGGCGTTCCTGGACGCGGCGCTGCACGGCCGGCCGGTGACGGTGCACGGGGACGGGCTGCAGAGCCGCGACTTCACCTATGTCGGCACGGTCGCGCAGGTGCTCGCCGAGGCGGTGCTGCGCCGGGTGGTCAGCGCCGAGCCGGTCAACCTGGCGTTCGGCACCCGCACCACCCTGCTGGAGCTGATCGCCCTGCTCGGCGAGGCACTGGGCGAGCCGGTCGCCGCCGAGCACGTCGATCCCCGGCCGGGGGACGTACGCGACTCCCAGGCCGACAACTCCCGCCTGCGCGCCCTGTTTCCCGGCATACGGCCCGTCCCGCTGCCGGAGGGCCTGCGCCGCACCGCGGAGTGGTTCCGGGCGCCCTGAGCCACCGCCGGCGCGAACTGCCGCCCCGGAGCGCGCCGTTGCGCGCTCCGGGTGCAGCGGGGGCAGCAGGTGCAGTGGGGGCAGCGGGGGTCAGCCGGTCACGACGCGTTCAGTTCGAAGTACGCCGTGCTGCTTCCGGCCAGCGCCAGCTCGATCCGTTTGCGTGCGGACGCGTCCAGTTCGGGCAGCGCGTCGGGGTGGAACCAGCCGACCTCCAGCGATTCCTCGTCGTTCACCCGCGCCTCGCCGGCCAACGGGCGGCAGCGGAAGGTCAGTTCCAGGTACTGGGCGTGGTCCCCGTTCGGGTATTCGATCAGCGGCGAGACGGTCACCGAGGTCAGCGCCTCCGGCAGCACCGTCACGCCCGTCTCCTCCAGGCACTCCCGCACCGCCGCGTCCGCGGGCTGCTCCCCCGGGTCGACGATCCCCCCGACCACCGACCACGCCCCGTTGTCCGCCCGCCGCCCGAGCAGCACCCGCCCGTCCTCGTCCACCGGCACCACACCGACGCCGGACAGCCACAGCGGCCGGTGGCCCACCAGTTCGCGCAGCTCGGCCAGAAACACAGGAATTCCCATGCCCACGAGCCTAACCGTGCCGAATCACGGCATCGGGCGGGCCGGGCAGCCGATCACGGTGGTGCGCGGGGGCACGTCGCGGGTGACGACGGCGCCGGCGCCGACGAAGCCGCCGGGGCCGACGGTGCGGCCCTGGAGGACGACGGCGCCCGAGCCGACGGTGGCGTCTTCGCACAGCAGGACGGCGCCGGAGACGTTCGCGCCGGGGTAGACGGTGACGCGGGCGCCGAGGCGGGCGTCGTGACCGACGGTGGCGTTGTAGTGGACCTGGCTGTGCGCCCCGAGGGTGACGCTGCTGGAGACGTGGGCGCCGCCCATCACCAGGCAGCCGGCCGCGAGTTCGGTCTCCGGCGCGATGATCGCCCGCGGGTGCACCAGGGTGGCCGGGCTGCCGCCCGCCGCGTCCAGCAGCAGGGCCAGCCGGGCCCGCACCGCCGGGTCGGCGATCCCGATCAAGTACGGGGCGCCGGAGGGGAGTTCACCGGGCTTGCGGACGGGCAGGCCGCGGACCCGCTCACCTGCCAGCCGGTCGTCCAGGAATCCGGCGACGGGCACACCCGCCGCGATCGCGACGTCCAGCGCCTCCCGGCCGACCCCGCCCGCACCCGCGATCCACAGCATCCCGCCCCGCCTCCGCTCGCACTGACTGTCCCGGACCCTACGGCAGACCGGGCGGCAGCGGGGTGAGCCGCGGCCGCCCGGTCCCGGGCCGAATCGTTCCTTCAGCCGCGCAGTTCCTCCCGGGCCATCCGGGGCGCCGTCGCCTGCCGCGGCAGCACCACTCGCGCTGCGGCCGGCGCCGGTGTCTCGGCGGGGATCGGGAATCCCGGGTTGACGCCGCCGGCGGCGGTGATGCCGGTGGGGTGAAGCAGCATCCTGGCGGTGCCGGCGAGGATGCGCAGGTCGAGCAGCAGGGAGCGGTGTTCGATGTACCAGAGGTCGAGCTCGATCCGTTCGGGCCAGCTGATGGAGTTGCGTCCGCGGATCTGCGCCCAGCCGGTGAGACCGGGGCGCAGCGCGAGGCGGCCGCGTTGCCGGGGCGAGTAGTGGACGACCTGTTCGGGCAGGGTGGGGCGGGGGCCGATGACGGCCATGTCGCCGCGCACGACGTTCCACAGCTGCGGGAGTTCGTCGAGGCTGGTCCTGCGCAGCAGCGCGCCGAGGCGGGTGATGCGCGGGGCGTCGGGTTCGTCCGGGTGGCGTTTGTCGCGCATGGTGCGGAACTTGAGGATGCGGAACTCCTGGCCGTGGCGGCCGGAGCGGGTCTGCCGGAAGATCACCGGTCCGCCCATGGTGGCGCGGATCAGGAGGGCGATCACCAGGCCGAGCGGGACGGCGATGATCCCGGCCAGTGCGGCGACCGCGAGGTCCCCCCCTCGCTTCATTTCTCCCCCAACTGGGTTGGTGCGTGGTGGTGTGGTGGGCGCGCCGGGCTGCGGGCGCGCGTAACGGCGGTGCGGTGCAGAAGGCGTAACGGCGGTGCGGGTGGCGCCGGGTCAGTCGGTGGTCCAGGGCAGGCCGCGGCGGCGGGCGACGGCGGCGTAGGTCTCCAGGGAGATCCGGGCGACGGTGCGCTGGTCGAACTGTTCGAGGGCGCGGCGGCGGGCCGCCGTGGCCAGGCGGGTCCGCAGGTGCGGCTCGGTGAGAAGCCGGTCGAGTGCACGGGTGAGGGCGGCGGCGTCGGCGGCGGGGGCCAGCAGCAGGTGCTGGTCGTGGGTGCCGATCTCGCGGCAGCCGCGGATGTCGCTGAGCACCATGGGCAGTCCGCTGGCGGCGGCCTCCATGCCGGAGCGGGAGAAGCCTTCCCGGTGGGAGGGGAGGACGAAGACGTCGAGCGCGGCGTACACGGCGGGCATGTCGTCGCGGCTGCCGAGGAATTCGAGTCCGGCTTCGGCGGCGCGCAGCGCGTCGGGCTTGTCGGGGTCGTCCGGTCCGATCCACACGAAGCGGGCCTTGCCGGCCAGCGCCCGGGCGGCTTCGGCGTATTCGCGGATGCCTTTCTCCGCGACCCGCCGGCCGACTCCGCCGACCAGCAACTCCTCGTCCCGTACGCCCAGTTGTTTCCTGAGCTCGGCGCGCAGGGCGTCCCGCCGCGGGCCGGGTGCGGGGAAGCGGTCGAGGTCGACGCCGTTGCCGACGACCCGGGCGCGCCGGGCGGGGACGCCCCAGCGGGCGAGGGTGCGGTGGTCCTCGGCGTTCTGGTACAGCTCGGCGTGCGAGAACCGGGCGGCGAAGGCTTCGGCGCCGAGCACCAACAGCCTTCTGGCGAGCGGGTCGTGGGCCTGTGCCCACAGTCCGTGGCAGGTGTTGACGACGACCGGCACCCGGGCGATCCGGCCGAGGACGCGGCCGAGGACGCCGGTCTTCGGGTTGTGGGTGTGCAGCACGTCGGGCCGGATCTCGCGCAGCGCGGCGAGCAGTTCGCGGGCGGCGGCGAGGTCGGCGGCGGGCTTCCAGGCGCGGGTGAGCGAGGGCAACGGCCGGTACTGGACGCCGAGTTGCTCGATCCGCCGCCGGTAGGGTCCGGGGGCGCTGAGGCCGTACGTCCTCAGGCCGTGTTCGACGTCCACGGTCAGTTCGGTGGCCAGCAGCAGGTGCAGCGACATGTCCACGGTGGTGAGGTGGGCGACCCGCAGCGGCCGTCCGCCCTCGCCGCGCAGCCGCAGGGGCAGCCGGTCAGGCACGGGCGCCCACCGCCTTCGCGGTGGCGACGATCCGGGCGTAGGCGCGTTCGGGGACGAGCCGGCCGTACAGCTTGGCGCGGAAGAAGTCGATCGGGTCGGTGCGGCGGACCGGGACGCGGTGCAGGCGCGCCGGGTCGTGCCCGGGCAGGTTGCGGCCGACCCGGCCGGTGGCGCTGGTGCGGAACCGGGCGCGCAGCGCGCTCTCCATGTGCGGGACGGGCGTGCCCCAGGTGTAGGCGAAGTGGCGCGGGCGGGTGCCGAGGTGTTCCTCGACGTCGTCGCCGCAGGCGTCGAGTTCGGCGGTGGTGAGCAGCGCGGGCCGGGCGTGGCTGCGGGTGTGGTTGGCGACGGTGCACAGCCCGGACGCGGCCATCTCCCGCAGCTGCCCCCAGCTGAGCCCGGTGGCGGGGGCGCCTTTGGCGGTGGAGCCCTCCCAGCGCATCGGGCCGCCGACCATGCCGCTGGCCAGGTAGACGGTGAACGGCAGGCCGCGTTCCTTGAGGATCGGCCAGGCGGTGTCGTAGGTGTCGGCGAAGCCGTCGTCGAAGGTGAGGACGGTGCTGGGGGTGCGCCGGCCGGCGTCGAGGCGGTCGGCGGCGGTGTCCAGGGAGACCACGCGGCCGGCCGGGAGTTCGGCGAGCAGGTCGGCCTGGGCGGTGAAGTCGGCGGTGGCGAGGTCGAGCTCGTCGGCGGTGCCGCCGCCGATCCGGTGGTAGATGAGGAGGGTGGCGCCCTCGCCGGGAGCGCGGCCGGCCGCGCGGGCCAGCTGCTGTTTGACCTTCGTCCTGATGCCTGTGGCGTCGCCGGCGGTGCTCGCCATGACTTCCCCCTCGCGGTGCCCCCGCACCGACCCCTGATGAAACTCCCCCGGCCCGCGGCTTGCGCGGGCGATGCGTTTCACAGTAGGGGGAAGTGTGGTGCCACTGCTGGGGAAACGTGAAAGAAGTGCGTAGGTAGGCCGAAAATCAGTCGATCTGACCGGCACTGTCCGTTTGCCGACACCTTCCGACCCTCCGGCCGATTCGCACCCCTCCGGGAGCCACTCGCCCCAGGGGCGTCAGGACGCGGCGTCGCGGCCGGGCCGCAGCAGCGCCAGCCCGACCCGGGCCAGCAGCAGCACTCCGGTGGCCAGGCAGCCGGCCACCGCCATCACCCAGGCGGGCCCGTCGCTCTCCGGGACCAGCACGGCGACCAGGATGCCGAGCACCACGCAGCCCACACCGACCAGGGACAGCAGCAGCTGGTGGCGGCGCAGCGCGCAGCCGCCGAACACGGTGGACCAGCGCGTAGCGGCGCGATCACTCGGGGTGTCTCCCATGCCATCCACGGTAACTCGCCCCCGGTTGCCGGGCCACAGCCTTTGGGCCCTGGTCAGGGAGCTCGGCCCGCGCCCGCCCGGGGCGCCCTGGCGACTCCCCCGTCCACCGTCGGGGCGGTTCCGGTCTGCCGTTCGGAGGGTTCCGGCCGGTCGTTCCGGGGCGCCCGCGAAATCTCGCCGTCCCCCGTACAACCATCCCGCCACGTCGATGGTCTCCACTACATTGAGCGATCCAGGAGCCGTCCACGAGCGGGATTGGGAGTACCCGCCGCGGGCTAGATCACTCGGGAGCGGAGCCGCCGCGCCCGGGGTCGGAGGCCGGGCTCCGCCTGCCGACGGTACCGCCACGCCGCATGCCGGCGACCGAGGGGGGAACCGTGTCGTACGCCACCGCCACTACCGCCGCCGCCGTCTGCGCCCCGCCCCAGCCTGCCGCCGTACCCACCGCCGCACCCACCGCCGCCGCGCCGCACCAGCCCCGGGACCGGAGCAGCTGGCTGCGGTTCAGTCCGGCCCAGCCGCTGTTCCGGGCCAGGGCCGCGCAGCGGCTGGCCGTGCTCGCCTATCACGGCATCACCGATCCGCGGTCGTTCGGCGCCCAGCTCGACCGGCTCCGACGGCTGGCCACCCCGGTCTCGGTGCAGGACGTGGAGCGTTCGCTGGCCGAGGGCCGGCCGCTGCCGCCGCGCTCGGTGCTGGTGACCTTCGACGACCCTGACCGCACCGTGCTGCGGCACGCGCTGCCGGAGCTGGTGGCGCGCCGTATCCCGGCGGCCGCGTTCGTGATCGCCGAGGTGGTCGGCACCGAGCAGCCGTTCTGGTGGCACGAGGCCGCGTTCCTGGCCCGCCACGGCGGCCGGGCCCGGCTGCTGCCCCGCGGCGGGGACCCGGCGCGGGTGCTGGCGCTGCTCAAGGCGCTGCCCGACCCGGACCGCCGGCGCAGCCTGGCCGAGCTGCGGGTCTCCGCGTCCCGCCGCCCGCCGGCCCAGGAGCAGCTGCGCCCGGAGGACCTGCGGGCGCTGCGCGAGGCGGACGTCACGGTGGGCAACCACACCCTGGGGCACCCGTCGCTGCGCCGCTGCGACGAGGCGACGGTGCAGGCGGAGATCGCGGGCGCGCACCGGGCGCTGACCCGCTGGCTGGGCGAGGCCCCGTCGGCGTTCGCGTACCCGGACGGCGGGTTCGACGAGCGGGCGGACGCGGTGCTGCGCCAGCTCGGCTACCGGCTGGGCTTCCTCTCCGACCACCGCCTCGGCCCCCGGCTGCCGGCCCACCCGCTGCGGATCAGCCGCCTCCAGGTGGATTCCACCACCTCGACCCGCCGCTTCGACACCATCCTGTCGGGCCTGGAGCCGGCGGTTCAGCGCCTGCTGGGCGCCCAGGCGTAACGGTTCGCCTGGGTATTGCAGGGCCCGAGCGTGGGCACCCTCCGTACCCGCCCGTAACCCAGCCCGGCCCGCGCCGCCGCGGGTCGGCCGGGCGTCGCGGGGCCTCCGGGTTCAGCTCTCGGTGGGGGCCATCTCCCACGGGGCCTGCGGCAGGGTCTCCCCCGTCTCCAGCAGCGACTTCAGGTTCGCCAGGACGGCCGGCCAGCCGTGCGAGATCGCCCGCAGCGCGGTGCGGTCGCGCAGCTTCTCGTGGGTGACGGTCAGCCGGACGATGTCCTGGTACGGCTCGATCAGGAAGGTCACGGTGGCGGCCTGGTCGATGAACAGGTCCGGCCGGTCCTCGAAGGTGAGCACCAGCCGGGTCGGCGGCTCGGCCACCAGCACGTGTCCGGTGACGTCCACCGTGCCGGAGCCGTCCGTCCGGCGGTGCTCCCAGGTGGATCCGGCCTGCCAGTCGGAGACGTTGGCGTGGCCCCAGAAGCGGGCCGTCAGCTCGGGGTCGGTAAGCGCTTTCCACACCTGTTCCGGGGTGGCCCGGATGTAGGTGGCGTAGACGTAGGTCGGGACGGTTCCGGTGTCGGATTCGCTGCTCATGGCGTACTCCCGCTCTGCCTGTCGCTTGATCGCACCGAGGACGGCCAGCCGGGGCCGGTCGAAGTCGGCGATCCACCGCTGCTCGATCTCGTGGATCGGCCCGGTGTTGAGGTAGTGGAGCCGTTCCCGCCCCCGGCGGACCACGGTGACCAGGTGCGCCGCGACCAGCACGTCCAGGTGCTGGGTCACCGACTGCCGGGCCATCGCCACCTCCCCGCACAACTCCCGCAGCGTCTGCCCGTCCCGCACCCGCAGCCGGTCGAGCAGCGACCGGCGGGTCGGATCGGCGAGGGCCTTGAACACCGCGTCCATCGGGGTGGCGGAGGCCGGTTCCGGACTCACTCCTCCATCGTGCAGGCGTTTGCCTGCCTGTCGCAAACGCGGGCGGCCAGGCCCCTTCGAGGGCGCATTTGAACATGTTCAACTGAGGCCGCGCCGGTCAGGGAGTAGAGTCGTTGCTCGTGAAGATCGCCCTCGTGGACTCCGGAATCGGACTGCTCGCCGCCACCGCCGCGCTGCGCCGCCTGCGGCCCGACGCGGATCTGGTCATCTCCTGCGACCCGGACGGCATGCCGTGGGGCCCCCGCACCCCCGAGGACATCACCGAGCACGCCCTCGCCTGCGCCCGCGCCGCTGTCGCCCACCGGCCCGACGCGCTGGTGGTCGCCTGCAACACCGCGACCGTGCACGCGCTCGCCCGGCTGCGCGCCGAGTTCGAGCCCGAGCTGCCGGTGATCGGCACCGTTCCCGCGATCAAGCCCGCCACCGCGGCGGGCGGCGTGGTCGCCATCTGGGCCACCCCCGCCACCACCGGAAGCGCCTACCAGCGCGGCCTGATCGCCGAATTCGGCGGCGACGCCACCGAGGTCCACGAGGTGGCCTGCCCCGGCCTCGCCGAGGCCGTCGAACACGCCGACGAGGACGCGATCGCCGCCGCCATCGCCTACGCCGCGGCCCGCACGCCCGCCTCCACCACCGACGTCGTCCTCGGCTGCACCCACTACGAACTCGTCGACGACCGCATCGCCTCGGCCCTGGCCGTCCCCGCCCGCTTCCACGGCTCCGCCGACGCCGTCGCCGCCCAGGCCCTTCGCCGCATCGCCCCCACCACCCCCGGCGCCGGCACCCTGACCGTCCTTCACTCCGGCCGCCCGGCCGCGCTCCAGGCCGCCGCCCTCAACTACCCTCAGGGCGAGATCCTGCTCGGCGCCCGGGTCTGACCCGCCGGCCGCCGGGCACCGCCAGGCCGGTCGCACTGCTGACCCTTGCCCGCGACGACCACGACTGTCCGTGCACGTCCGCCCGCCGCTCCGGACATCGCCGCACGCACCGGAGCGGCCGCACCACGGCTTCCGCGGGTGGTCCGGACCCGCCGGTGGCCGCACCGCCCCCTCTCCGCCGACGCCCACCGCCGGGCACACGCCCCCACCCCCACCGTTCGTCGCCGCACCCACACCAGCCGCACCCCGGCCCCGACCGCGGCAAGGCGCGGTCCGCCGTACCCGAGCAGGCCGTCCCCGCTGCCGCGTGGCCTCACGGCTTGCCACGGCGCCGCCGCACGCCGCACGCCGCACTGCGCCGACCGCCGCACCACCCCCCGGCGGTCCCCCCAACCCCGCGTCCTCGCGGCCCGTCGTGCCTCGGCGTCGCCGCAGGTCCCGTGGGGCAGACTGCCGGGGTGACCGTGCTGTGGTGGGTGTCGGTGGTGGCGCTGGCGGGTTGGGTGTGGCTGGCGGGGTGTCACGGTGGGTTCTGGCGGACCGATCAGCGGTTGCCGCGCGGGGGTGCGGAGCCCTCGCGGTGGCCGGAGGTGGTGGCGGTGGTGCCGGCCCGCGACGAGGCCGGAGTGCTGCCGCTCTCGCTCCCGACGCTGCTGGCGCAGGAGTACCCCGGCCGGGCCCGGGTCGTCCTGGTGGACGACCACAGCACCGACGGCACGGCCGAGTTGGCGCGGGCCCTGACGACCGGAGCGGGGCTGGAGCTGGAGGTGACCACGCCCCCGCCCCTCCCGGCGGGCTGGACGGGCAAGTTGTGGGCGCTGCGGCACGGCGTCGAGCGTGCGGGCGACGCCGAGTGGCTGCTGCTGACCGACGCCGACATCGCTCACCGGCCCGGCTCCCTGCGGGAACTGGTCGCGGCGGGCGAGGCGCACGGCCTGGACCTGGTGTCGCAGATGGCCCGCCTGCGGGTGGCGTCCGGCTGGGAGCGGCTGATCGTCCCGGCGTTCGTGTACTTCTTCGCGCAGCTGTACCCGTTCCGCCGCTCCAACCGCCCCACCTGCCGTACGGCCGCCGCGGCCGGCGGCTGTTCGCTGGTGCGCCGCCGGGCGCTCGAACGGGCGGGCGGGGTGGCGGCGATCCGGGGCGCGGTGATCGACGACGTCTCGCTCGCCCGCGCGGTCAAGCGCACCGGCGGCCGCACCTGGCTGGGCCTCGCCGACCGGGTCGACTCCGTCCGGCCCTATCCCGGGCTGTCGCCGCTGTGGCGCATGGTCTCCCGCAGCGCGTACGCCCAACTCCGTTACTCCCCGGCGCTGTTGCTCGGCACCGTGCTCGGCCTGACGCTGATCTACCTGGTGCCGCCCGCCGCCGCCGTGACCGGTCTGCTGACCGGCGCCTGGTGGACGGCCGGGGCCGGCCTCGCCGCGTGGGCGGTGATGGCGGGCACCTTCGCGCCGATGCTGCGCCACTACGGCCGCCCGATGGTGGAGGCCGCACTGCTGCCGTTCACCGCGCTGCTGTACCTGCTGATGACGGTGGACTCCGCCGTCCAGCACTGGCGCGGACGCGGCGCGGCCTGGAAGGGCCGGACGTACCCACACCCGCGACGCGCCGACCGAACCCGGAGGACGGTCTGATGGAACGCCAGGAGATCGGACGGATCGCGCACCGCGACCACCCCGTGGCCGCACCGCTGTCGGACGAGTCCGTGCACCGCCTGTTGGAACGCCAGCTGCGGCGCTGCCCGGACGGGCGCCTGCTCGACCTCGGCTGCGGCGAAGCCGTTTGGCTGGTACGGGCGTTGAGCATGCACCCCGGCCTGCACGCGATCGGCGTGGACACCCACGCCGCTGCCCTGGAGGCCGGCCGCCGGACCGCCGAACGGGCGGGCGTGGCCCGGCGGATCGGGCTGCACCACACCGACGTACGGGAGTTCAGGGCCACCGAGCCCTTTGACGCCGTCCTCTCGGTCGGCGCGACGTACGCCTTCGGCGGCCTGCTTCCGACCCTCGACGCCGTCCGCCCGCTGCTCGCCCCGGGCGGCACCCTGCTGCTCGGCGAGTCCTACTGGAACGGCCGGCCCACCGACCACGCGTGCGAGTTCTTCGGCGCCGGCCTCACCGACCTGTCCGGCGTCCTCGCCGCCCTCCGCACCGCCGGCTGGTGGCCGATCGCCGGGCACACCTCCACCCGCGAGGAACTCGACACCTACGAGTGGTCCTGGACCGGCTCCCTCACCGACTGGGCCCTCGACCAGCCCCCGGGCCCCGACCGCGACCAGGCCCTCGCCGCCGTCACCCGCCACCGCGAGCAGTGGCTGAGCGAGTACCGCGAGGGCTTCGGCTTCGTCACCGTCCTGCTGCGGCCGGCCGTCAGCGCGTGAGCAGGCGGCGGGCCGTCGGCTTGACGTACTCGTAGCGGGTCATCTGTTCGAGGTCGCGGAGCCAGGCGGTGCGGCCCGGGGGCTGGCGCAGGAGTTCGCGGTAGATCTCCTCGAAGGCGGTGGAGACGTGGTCGAGGGAGAACCGGCCGACCACCCAGTCGCGGCCCCAACTGCCCAGCTCGGCGCGGCGATCGGGGGAGTCGGCCAGGGTGCGGATCTGGGCGGCGAGGGCCTTCGCGTCGGCCTGGCCGTCGCCGTGGCCGTACATGCAGCGGGAGGCGTGGGGTTCGACCAGCGGGCCGGGTTCGTGGATCGCGGTGTATCCGCTCGCGCCGTGCACGATCACCGGTTTGGCGAAGGCGAGGCCGCGCAGCGCGGAGCCGCCCATGCCGAGGACGAGGTCGGCGGCCTGGTAGGCGGGGCGGGGGTCGGCGCGCTGGCCGGTCAGCACGATGGCCTCGCGGCCGAGTTCGGCGTTGAGGCGGGCGGCCTCCGCGCGCAGCGGCTCCTCGCTGGGGCCGCCGCCGACGACGGCGAGGACGAGGGACGGGTCGTCGAGGAGGCGGACGGCGGCCATGGTACGGCGGACGCCGGCGTCCTTCTCCAGTCCGGAGACCAGGCGGGTGACGATGCAGAGCAGCAACTGCGAAGGGGAGGCGCCGACTTCGGCGCGGAAGGCGTCGCCGGAGACCGCGCCGGGCGCGTCCAGCCGGGTGTTGACGGGGGGCTCGATCAGCCGCAGGTCGCGGTGGCCGAAGGCGCGCCCGTCCGGCATCAGTGCGCCGAGGCCGAGGACCAGGGGCTGGTGGCGGGGCATGCCGCGGAGCATGCGGATGCCGTAGAAGGTGGTGACGATCGGCAGGCGCCCCTGCCGTCCGGGGCCGAAGTAGGCGTTGCGGGCGGCCCGGACCTCCCAGGCGTGGACGAGTTGGGAGCCGTGTTCGTCGGCGAGCCGGCTCAGGCGGGCGCGGATCACGGCGTGCGGGGTGTCGGGGTCGCCGGCGACGACGAGGTCGAGGTCGTGTTCGGCGGCGAGTTCGACGAGTGGCGCGGGGCCGTCCACCCCCTGGGCGAACAGCACGGGTTGGTGCCCGCGGTCGCGCAGAGTGCGGGCGATGTCGACGGCGTTGAGCTGGGCGCCGCCGAGGGCAAGGTTGTTGAGGTGGACCAGGACACGGACCGAACGCACGCTCACTCCTCCCACTGGTGCGGTACGAAGACCGGCGCGGCAAGCACGACCGCGCGCGGCGGGGTGTCCAGCATCGGGCCGAACACGTCGAACTGGCCGGCGGAGTGCCAGCTCATCAGGGTGCCGCCGTCGGTCTTGCCGATCGAGTAGACGCCGGTCCACAGGGTGTAGCGGCCGCGCGGCAGCGGCAGCCGGGGGATGACGCAGGCCACCCGGTGGTCGCCGCCGGCCAGGCGGATCTCGTGGCTGATCTGGAAGATCGGGCTGGAGGTGCCTTCGCTGACGCCGAGGTGCAAGGTGGCGTCGCCGCGGTAGTCGCCGCCGAGGGTGAGTTCGACGGTGACGGGTTCGTCGGTGTGCAGGTTCTCCTCGCCGTCCTCGCCGCGCACCTCGTACTTGAGCAGTTGCAGCGGCTCGCCGACCCGGGCGGTGGCCACGGACTGGGCCTCGATGGAGTCGCGGTAGCCGGCCAGCGCGTCCTTGATGCCGGCGTCCACCCGTACCGTGCCCTGTTCGAGCCAGACGCCGCGCCGGCAGATCGACTGAACGGCGGGGAGGTCGTGGGAGACGAAGACGATGGTGGTGCCCTGTTCGGCGACCTCGCGCATCCGGTCCAGGCAGCGCTGCTGGAAGACGGCGTCGCCGACGGCGAGGACTTCGTCGACCAGCAGGACGTGCGGCTCCAGGTACGCGGCGACGGCGAAGCCGAGGCGCATCTGCATGCCGGAGGAGTAGAACTTCACCTGCCGGTCGATGGCGCCGCCGAGCCGGGCGAACTCGACGATGTCGTCGAAGCGTCCGGCGACCTCGCGGCGCTTGAGGCCGAGCAGCGCGCCGAACAGGTAGATGTTCTCCCGGCCCGTCAGGTCGGGGTGGATGCCGGCCCGGATCTCGATCAGGGCCCCGATCCGGCCGCGCACGTCGATAATGCCCGCGTACGGGTACATGACCCTGGTCAGCATCTTCAACAGGGTTGATTTTCCGGACCCGTTGGAGCCGATCAGGCCGACGGACTCGCCGGGCTCGATGTGCAGGTTGATGTCGCGCAGCGCCCAGCGCCAGTCCTCGCCGCGGTCGCCGCGCAGGCGGCGGGCGGCCTGCTCGACGCGGTCGCGCAGCAGCATCCGCTGCTGGTCGGCACGGAAGCGCTTCCAGACCTGTTCGGTGCGGATGGTGCCCAGCGGGTAGTCACGCGACATCGGCGATCCCCGTTTCCAGCTTCTTGAAGAACAGGTAGCCGCCGACCAGGAAGACCAGCGAACTGGCGGCCGCGATCAGCGTCATCCGGGCGTCCGGTGCCTCGCCGTACAGCAGCGCCTTCCGGTAGCCCTCGATGACCGCGCCGAGCGGGTTGATGCCGACGTAGATCTCCTGCAGCCGGTGCGGGATCTTGGCCAGCGGGTAGGCGACGGGCGTGGCGAACACTCCCATCTGCGTGATGATCGGCAGCAGGTGGCGGACGTCGCGCAGGTACACCACCGCCACCGAGAGGATCAGCGCGATGCCGTAGGTGAACGCGAACTGGATCAGCAGCAGCGGCAGCGCCCACAGGAAGGTGGCGGCCGGGGCCGTCCAGAACACCAGGAACATCAGCCCGAGCACGCCGACGCCGATCGCCATGTCCACGGTGGCGACCAGCATGGTGGCCAGCGGGAACACCTCGCGCGGGCAGTACACCTTGTTCAGCAGGCTGAGGTTGTTGGCCAGGCTGAGCGCGCCCTGGTTCATGGTGTTGCTGAAGAACTGCCAGACGATCAGGCCGACATAGGCGAACAGGGTGTACGGGGCGGCGCCGGTCTCGATCTTGACGGCGCGGTGGAAGACCAGGGTGAAGATGGCGCACAGCGCGAGCGGGGTGAGCACCGCCCAGGCGAAACCGAGCACCGCCTGCTTGTACCGGGCCCGCAGGTCGCGTTCGGCCAGGGCCCGCACCAACTCCCGTGCCGCCCACAGCTCGTGGGCGACCTGGACGGGGCGCAGCCGGCGTTTGAAGACCAGTTCGGGCGGTGGCCCGGCCGGGATCGCGACGCCGGGAGGTGCCGGTCGGCCCTCGCGGTCGTCGATGACCTGTGCGCGCTGTCCCCCCACGGACTCCCGCCCTCTCCGGGCGCGGTGCGGCCGCGCCCGGTGTCTGTGTCGGCTGTGTCGGAGCCGGGCGGACGGTGCGGTCCGGGCGGCCCGGCGACCACCATGGCACAGAGTGTGCGGGCGGCGGGCGGGTTCCGTGAAGATTGCGCCAGCTCAGGCCGGTTGTCGGCGGATTGCCGGCGGATTGCCGACGGGCTGTCGCCGGTTTCGGGCCGAACTGCCCTGCTCTGTGGTGGAGTTTGCGCCGCTCGGCGGGTGGATCACCCTGCTCGGCGGCGGGTTCGCGCCTGTCGATGGGGGGCGTTCCCCTGCTCGGCGGCGGAGTTCGCGTCGATCGGTGAGTGGGATTCCCGGATTCCCCTGCCCGGCGGCGGAGTTCGCGTCGATCAGTGGGGGGCGTTCCCCTCCGCGACCAGTTGGTCGAGTGCGGCGGGCATGTTCTCGACGCCGCCGGCCCGGGTGGGCGAGGTGCGGCCGTTGCCGTCGACCACCACGGTGGGCAGTTCGTTGACCTGGTAGTCGGCGAACAGCTTGGGCGCCTGCTCCACGGCCCGGTCCACCTCGGCGGAGTGGTACGCGGCACGGAACTTGGCGGCGTCCATGCCGTGCGCGGCGGCCCAGTCGGTGGCGCGCCGCTCGGTGGTCAGATCGGCGCCCTCGTCGCGGACGGCGCGGAACACGGCGGCCTGCTGCCGGTCCACCTCGCCGAGCCGGTCCAGGGTGTAGAACAGCCGTGCGTGGGCTCGCTGTTCGGCCTCGTCCGGGCTGCCCACCCAGATCCCCGGGATGCGCCGCAGCTGCACGTCCGACCGGTGCCTGGCGGCCCAGTTGGTGAGCGGGGCTTCGAGGCGGGCGGAGTGCGAGCAGTTGTACCAGAAGAACTCGACGGCCTCGTGGGTCCGGGCGGCCTTCGGACCGTTGGCCTGCGGGCCGTTGGCCTGCGGGGCGGGGCCCTGCGGCGCGGTGGCCGGGGCCTGGGGTGCGGGCGCGTCCGGCCGGGCGGCGGGCTGCGTCCCGTTGTGGTGGGCCGGCCCGGGCTGCTGAATGGCGGCGAGATACTGATCGGGAGTCATGAACTGCTTCCCGGTCAGACCGTGCGGTGTGGCCGGAAGGGCGGACACGGCGTGGGCGGCGGCAGCCGGGGCGGCAACCAGGCCCCCGGCGACGGCGATCAGGACGGTGGTTCTCAACAGCGGCTTCACCAGGGCAGCGTGGCAGCCCGCCCCGGCACCGGCCAGGCGATCCGGCGCCGGTCGGCCGAATTCGCCGGAACGGAGCAGCGGCGCTCGAACTGGCGTCGGAGAGACGAACGTTGGGGCCTCTTCCGGTGGGCGGGCGGCGCCCCCGCACGCTCGCCCACCGGCCGGGCCGGCCTACCGGCCCCGGGTCACTTGCCGAGGTTGCGCAGCTGCGCCTTGGCGTCGGCCTCGGAGGCCTGCGGGACGCCGATCTGGACCTGGTCGGAGCCCTCTTCCTTCATCGGGCAGTACCGGGCGTCCTTGACCGGCATGGGGAGGGTGAGCAGGTTGTCGTTGCGCACCAGCACCAGCAGCGAGCCGGTGGTGCAGGAGGCGTTGGGCGCGACCGGCGGCGACGAGAGCCAGGTGACGGCCTGGTAGACCGGCACGTCGGGGTGCAGCACGGTGCCGTGGGCCTTGTCGGTGGCGAAGGTGCCGGAGCCGAGGACGCCGCTGGTGAGCTTCTGGAACTGCGCGGTGTGGTCGGTGCGCAGATCGGGCTTGCCGTAGACGACGCACTCGGTGCCGGAGGTGTTGGTGAGCTTGATGATGCCGGTGATCCGCGGGTCGGCGCTCTTGTCGAGGGTCAGTTCGGCCTTGACGTCGCTCTCCTTCTCGGAGCCGCCGCAGGCCGGGAGGTCGGCGGCGGGCTTGGCACCCGGGGCGGAGGACTTGCCGTCGGAGGCGCCGGCGGAGCCGGAAGCCGATGTCGAGGCGGCCGGGTTGCTCGCGGCAGAGCTGGTGGCGGGCGCCGGGTTGGCCGAGGTGTCGGGGTCACAGGCCGTCAGGGCGAGGACGGAGCAGGCCAGCAGAGCGACGACGGCGGGCTTGCGGAGATTCATCGGGGGCTCCTGTGGGGGCGAGATGTGTTCCGCCGGTGGGCGGGCATGCGTCACCACGCGTCCGGTGGGCGGACGGTTCCTCGGGTCTCCGTCCGATACGCCGCTGTTACAGACCCTTGACCGTCCGCGGAAACGAACTCCGCCAGGGCCGGTCCGGTTCGGGTACCAACGAACCGGCATGCGTGACACTCTTCACCTCGACGCGGTCCAACTCGACGCCCCAGCCGGCCGCGGAGGCTTCACCTCGCGCAGCAGGGCGAGCCGCAGTTCCTCGCCGCAGTGGTCAGTTCCTCGAAGGTGCGCTGCTCGGCCTCGGTGCACAGCACCACCAGCGCAAGGTGGCCCGCCCGGCCCGTGGCCGCCCGAAGCCCGCCATCTCCTGCATCATCACAACAACCGCTGCGTACTGCAGTGGCTGACCATCACCGGGCCGAGCGAGGAAGTGGAGATCCTCGCCGAGGAGTTCGGCGACCGCTGACCGCTTCCTTCCGATCGCCCCTCGTCGGCCGGGCGGGGCCTGTTGCGCCGCCTGGGACTCGCCTGTCGCCCGTCGGATGTTTCGTATACAGTCACCTGCCAAAGGGGGGTGGGCGGCGTGCTTCGCAAGTCGACGGTTGTCTGGCAGGCCACCGGGCTGGGCGCGGCGGTGGGGGTCGTGCCCTACCTGTTCGTCGGTGTGGGCGTCGCAAGGTACTTCGGGCTCGGGCTCGGGCTCGCGGCCGTTGCGTTCGGGCTGGTGACGGGGGCGTTGCCGGGGCTGGTGGCCGGGATCTCGCTGGCCGTGAGCCGAAAGGGTGAGCGCACCAGGCGGTGGTCCGTGCGGGCGTCCCTGGTGGCGGGGGCGGTGTTCTTCCTGGAGAACGAGCTCATGGTGGGCCTCACCCACGGCCCTGCGTTCTTCGTCCCGGTACTGTTCGGCACCCCCGTCGCCATGGCGGTCGCCGGGCCGGCGGCCGCGGCCATGGCGCGCAAGGCCGGCGAGTTCGCGTGGGTCGGCCCCGAGGAGTACCCGCTCTACTACCGGCTCGACCGGGCCAAGGCCCACCGCAGGGCCAACACGTAGGCCGGGCGGGCGCCGTGGACACCGTTCGGCGGCAGGCGAACCAGCGGGATCCGAATGAGCGACCTAGGCACCGGCGCGGTAGGCGTACGGGCGATCGGGGCAGGACGGGCAGCCGAACAGGTGCAGGCTGCCCATGTCGCCGAGCATCAAATCGGCGGCGCTCTGGATCAACCTTCGTTCCTCGTAGGGCAGTTCCCACACGGTTCCGGCGGCCGGGGTGTCCTCGACCGCGAGCCAGGTACGCCAGCTCTCGCCGTCGAACTCGGCGCTGCCGACGGACAGCAGATGGTCAAGGCAGTTCGGGCACATCGGTGGCGAGCAGCTGCACCACCGGCACCAGCGGAACAGGCCCCGCACCACGTGGCGGCGCGTACGCGGTGCGCGGGTGCTCGTCCGCGCAGTGCGGCCACGGCTCGGTGCGCGGCCACCGCACCGGGCCGCCCAGCGAACTCTCCCCCGGCCCGGGCTCCCCGCACCTGGGATGCAGCCGCACAGCGTCCCGCCGCAGCGCCGCCACCTCGGGGAACAACGCCTCGACGTCGAGCGGACGGGGCGGGCTGGTGCGAACCATCGAACCTGCTCCCTCCACCGGAATCGCGCGGGTCCGTAGCGTACTCGCGCCCGGTGACGTTGTCGGGCCCAGATCGTCAACGGGCGCGGGTGACCTGGCGCAGCAGGTGCTGCCAGCGGGTGGTGACGGTGGTGAGGTCGAAGTGGGTGAGGGCGTGCTCGCGGGCGGCCGTGGCGTACCGGGTGCGGTCGGTGGTGAGGAGGGTGCGGAGGGCGTCGGCGATGGCGGTGGGGTCGTCGGGAGGGGTGAGCAGGCCGGTGGTGCCGTCGCGGACGATGTCGGAGACCCAGCCGACGTCGGTGGCGACGGCGGGCAGGGCGGCGAGGGCGGCTTCGATCAGGACGCCCGGGACGCCCTCGGAGTCGCTGGTGAGCAGCAGCAGGTCGGCGGCCCGGTAGAGGGGGGCGGGGTCGGCGAGTGGGCCGAGCAGGTGGGTGCGGGGGCCGGCGGTGGCCGTGAGGCGTTCGCGGAGGGGGCCGGCGCCGGCCAGGGCGAGGTGGACGTCCTCCGGGAGCCGGGCATGGGCGGCGAGCGCGAGGTCGGGGCGTTTCTCGGGGCTGAGGGCACCGATCCAGGCGATCAGCGGACCGGCGGCGGGGAGTCCGAGGGCCGCGCGGGCGGCGGCCTTCTCGGCGGGGCCCGCGGGGGGCGGAAACCTGTCGGCTGGGCGGGCGTTGGGCAGCACGTGCAGCCGGTGGGCGGGCAGCCGGAAGCGGGTGCGCAGCAGGTCCACGCCTTGCGGGGAGATCGCGGCAACGGCGGCGGCCCGGTGAAGGAACGCGCCGACTCGCAGACGACGGGCGGGAGTTGACGTCCAGTGCCGGGGGTCGCCGATGTTGACGTAGACGAACGGGGTGCGGGTGGCGACCAGTCCGAGCGCACATGCCTGAAGGGTGGACGATCCGTGCGCGACCACCACGTCGACGTGGGCGGCGGCCCGCCGCAAGGCACCCAAGGTGGCCGGGTGGTGCCGCGACGACCCCAGTACGGCCACCGGGTCGGCCGGGTCGGCGTCCGGGTGCGGGTGGAGCGCCACCAGTTCGGACGCCTGGCCCCGACGCGACAGTTCGGCGTGCAGGTCACGGGCGAGGCGCTGGGCGCCCCGGGCGCGCGGATCGGTGATCACGTGCAGGACGCGCGGCTCAGCCATGCGCCCGACCCTACCGAGACGCCTCGGGGCGGCGGGCCCGGATCGGCCAAGTCCACTCCCCCGCGCACCAGTTGCCTCGCGAACCGAACGGCAGCGACCGGCGACGGGCGACCGGACCGACCGAACCCTCCCCGCCCACCGAACCGCTGGATCCGGATGCAGCTCAGCCATGCACCCGACCCCACCGAAAGGCATCTCCCCGGGGACCGATCGGCCAACGGCACTCCCCCGCAGGCCGGTTGGTCCACCACCGCGTCCGCGAGAAGGCGCGAGGGCCGTGCCCGCAGGCACGGCCCTCGCTCTGGGTGTGGGGCGCCCCGTTCCCGCCCTCGTCGGTGGATCTGCACGTGGTAGTGAGCTGTGCGGTGTGCCCTGTCACCTGTGCGCGGTGCTGAGCTGCACTGTCGGTGGGGAGTTGAACCCCTGCGTTGCTCTTCACGCACCAGGACCGGATAAACCGCCGGCCGCGGTGTGTGCACGCCTCCACGACTACCTGCTTCCCACACCCGACTTGTGGGGAGGTCAGTCCTCGATCAGGTCGATCTCCCAGTTGGTGCGCTGGATCAGGGTGTCCACCTCGCGGATCTCCTTGGCCAGCACGTCCGCCTGGGCGCGGAGTTCGGCGACCGGGAGGGCGGAGAGGATGCGGAGTTCGGACCGCAGCTGCCGGACGGCGCCGCGCTGGTCGCGGCCGGAGGCGGCGTCGGCGGCCGAGGTGATCACGGAGTGGCGCAGCCGCAGGACGTCCCGGCGGGCGAGGGCGTCGGTGAGGGTGCCGCCGCCTTCGATGATCGCGGTGGCGTTGGTGCGGTTGATCTGGCGGATCAGCCGTTCCAGTTCGTCCAGCACCTCCCCGGCCTGGGCCAGGATCTCCGCCGCGTTCTCGGCCGGGTCCTCGCCCTCCTGGTAGCGGGCGCTGCCGACGACGCGTGCCCGCAACTGCTCCACCTGCCGCGCCGCAGCCGCGCGCTGTGCGAGCGCTTCCGCCAGTTTCACCGTGCCATCACCTCAACGTACGAATGATCGTCCGGTAAGTATGCACACCAGCGCGACGGCGCGGTTCGCGGGGGCGGACTCACGCGGCCCGGCCGTCGGCCAGTTTCCGCAGCGCCGGCAGGTTGTCGCGGAGGAAATCGTCCACCGTGCGGGCGGGCCGGCCGAGCAACTCGGGTACGGCGGTGGTGACTTCGGCGAGTGAGCCGTTCGCGGCGCCGCGCAGCAGGTCGGCGAGGTCGTGGGCGAAGCCGATCGGTGCGCCCTGGCCGGCGAGGGCGGTGGCGAAGTCGTCGGGGGTGAGGGTGACGCGGCCGACGGGGTGGCCGAGTGCGGCGCCGACGCGGTCGGCGAGTTGGGCGTCGGTGAGGGCCTCGGGGCCGGTGAGTACGAAGGTCTCGCCGGGGCGCGCGGGGCCGGTGAGGAGGGTGTCCGCGCAGGCGGCGATGTCGTGGCAGTCGATGTGCGAGATCGCGCCGTCGCCGTATCGGCTGATCAGCCGTCCGTCGGGGGTGAAGGCCCCGCCCGCCGCCGACCTCGCGCCGACGCGCTGCGCAACCGGGAGCGGCTGCTCGCCGAGGCCGACGCGGTGTTCCGGCAGGAGGGCACCGGCGCGTCCCTGGAGGGCATCGCCCGCCGGGCGGGCGTCGCGATCGGCACGCTGTACGGGCACTTCCCGACCCGCGCCGCGCTGATCGCCGCCCTGCTGGAGGAGCGCAATCAGGTCTTGTTCGGGTACGGCGAGGAGTTGACCAAGGGCGCGGACCCGGCCCGGGCGCTGGCCGAGTGGGTCCGCGCGGTCGTCCGGCACGCCGCCGCCTACCAGGGGCTGGCCGACCAACTCTCGGTGGGAAGCGTCGAGTTGGGCGAGTCGTGCGCAGAGCTGACCGCGCTCTGCGACCGGTTCACCGACCGGGCCCGGGAGGCCGGTGCGCTGCGCGGCGACACCACCGGCGCCGACCTGTTCACCCTGATGAACGCCGCCGCCTGGAGCCGCGAGCACGACACCCCGGAGCAGGCCGACCGTCTGCTCGACCTCGCCCTGACCGGCATGCTCACCACCGTTCCGCCGACGGCCAGCTGACCGGTTTCGCGGACGCGGGCCCGGCCGGGCTGGGATGCTGAGCGGCGGTCAGGGGGTGGCCTGGGCGAGGGGGTTGCTGCGGTGCGCGTGGTGTACGTGATCGACAGTGTGAGCCGGGTGGGTGGCGCGGAGCAGGGCCTGGCGGCGATGGCCCCGCTGCTGGTGCGCGCGGGCGTGGAGTTGCAGGTGGCGTTCCTGAAGGAGTCGCCGGGCGGGTTCCAGGCCGAACTGCGGGCGGCGGGCGCCGAGCCGGTGCCGGTGCTGCGCGGCTCGCGCCCGGCCCGGCTGGCGGCGCTGCGCGGCGAGTTCCGCCGCCGCCGGCCGGACCTGGTGCACACCACGCTGTACGAGTCGGACGTGCTGGGCCGCCCGGCGGCGCTCGCGGCCCGGGTGCCGGTGGTCTCCAGCCTGGTGAACTCGGCGTACGGGCCGGAGCATCTGCGGGCGCGCGGCCTGAGCCCGTGGAAGGTGCGGGCCGCGCAGGGCGTGGACGCGCTGACCGCGCAGGGCGTGCGCCGCTTCCACGCGCTGACCGACCACGTCGCGGACGCGATGGCGGCCCGCCTGCTGGTGCCGCGCCGCCGGATCGACGTGGTGCCGCGCGGCCGCGACCCGCTGCTGCTCGGGTCGGTGACGCCGCAGCGGCGGGCCGCGGTGCGGACGGAGCTGGGGCTCGCCGAGGACGTCCCGGTGGTGCTGGCGGCGGCCCGGCAGCAGTATCAGAAGGGCCTGGACGTCCTGCTCTCCGCCTGGCCCGCGGTGCGCGCGGCCAGACCGGACGCGGTGCTGCTGCTGGCCGGCAGCCGGGGCGCCGAGACGGCCCGGCTGGAGGAGCTGGCGGCCCGGACCTCGGGGGTGCGGTTCCTGGGGCCGCGCGACGACGTGTTCGACCTGATGGCGGCGGCGGACGTGTGCGCGGTGCCCTCGCGCTGGGAGGGGCTGGGCAGCGCGGCGATGGAGGCGATGGGCGTCGGGGTGCCGCTGGTGTGCGCGGACGTCCCGGCGCTGCGCGAGACGGTCGGCTCGGAGGACTACGCGCTGCTGGTGCCGCCGCAGCGGCCCGCGGAGCTGGCCGCCGCGCTGCTGCGCACGCTGGACGGGCGCGGCGAGGCGCTGGTGCGGGCGAAGGCGGCCCGGGCGCGTTTCCTGACCAGGTTCACCCTCCAGCAGGTCTCCGCCCGGATGGTCGAGTTCTACGAACGCGCACTGACCTGACGCCGGACGGGCGGTTCGCGCCCCCACCACCGCTTTCCCGTTATCCGACGTTTCGTCACCTCCCGTGCGGGCGTCCGGAATCCGTCCACAGCTTGGCATCGGAATCGCCAAAGTGCTTGCGCCGCAGGTCCGGGGCGGGAAGCATCGGTTGACGGGGGCCGGTCTGGGGGGACCGTCCAGCTGTTCGAGGCCGTAGCCGTGGAGCACCGTGCGGAGTTCTTGCTCGGCGCCGCTTCCGGGGGGATTCGGGGCGCCGGCGCACACCGTCCGTGGGCGGGCGTGCGCGGGCGCCGGTACGAGGCGAGGGGAACCAACCGGTGGAACCGGCAAATCTGTTCACCGTCCTGCGGCGGTACTGGCGGCTGCTGGCCGGCTGTACGGCCGCCGCGCTGATCGTGGGATTCGTGCTGACGCCGGCCGGTGACACGGTGGACAACGGCAAGTGGCAGTGCAAGGTGGCGATCACTCCCGTCGCGGGCGCGGCGGACACCGTCCGGGCCGACCAGGTGCTCTCATACGCGCAGGGCTCGGCGGTGACCACGGCGGCCGCGCAGAAGCTGCACATCACGGACGTCGCGGGCCTCTCGGCGCGCCGTACGGTGACGGCCGCGTCCACGCAGATGCTGGTGTTCACCACCACCGGCCCGACCCAGCAGTCCTGCGCGGACCTGGCGGCGGCACTGTCGGAGGCCACCATCACCGGCTACAGCCAGGAGTCGAAGAAGAGCGCCGACGAGTCGATCAAGCGGCTGCGCGCCCAGGCCGACGCCCAGCAGCAGCAACTCGACGACCTGCAGAAGCAGTTCAGTCGGGCGAACGCGACCGATCAGGCCAAGCTTCAGCCGCAGCTGTCCACCGCGACGGCGGCGCTGACCAAGACCCTCGGCGCGATCGCCGACCTGCAGAACTACAGCCAGACCGACGCGATCCAGCAGTGGGGGTCGATCGACGCCAAGGAACTCGGCGGCAACCTGCTGACCTCGCCGACCCGCAGCGTCCGGCTCGCGCTGGCGGTGGTGCTGGGCCTGGCGCTCGGCGTGGTGGCCGCGCTGATGCTGTCCCGGATGGACACCCGGCTGCGCACCCGCGACGGCGTCGAGGAGGCGTTCAACCTGCCGGTGATCGGCGCGATCCCCCGGCTGTCGCGGCGCCTGCGCCGGCTGCGCGAGCCGCTGGTGACGGCCCGCCCGGAGGACCCGGCGACCGAGGCGTACCGTTCGCTGCGCTCCACCCTGCTGCTGACCGGCCCGCGCGCGCTGTCGGCGCAGCTCGGCCAGGGCGGCCTGGACCCGGACGACCGGCGGGCCCGGCAGGCCGCCGGACCGGCGCCGGTGGTGCTGGTGATGTCCGGGCGCTCCGGGGACGGCCGGACCACCACGGTGGCGAACCTGGCCGCGACGCTCGCCGAGACCGGCCGCCAAGTCCTGGTGCTGGACTGCGACTTCCGCCAGCCGGCACTGCGCGACCACTTCGGGGTGGGCGACGGACCCGGCATGGCGGAGCTGCTGTCGGGCGAGCAACTGCCGGACCCGGTGGACCTGATCCGCCGCACCAACGTGCCGGGCGTGGCGCTGATCACCGGCGGCAACACCACCGCGTACCCGGCGGCGCTGGTGCTGCGCGCGGGGGAGGTGCTGAAGCTGGCCCGCCGGCACGCCGACGTGGTGCTGATCGACTCCTCGCCGCTGCTGCACGCCAACGACGCCTACGACCTGGTGCAGCACGCGGACACGGTGCTGGTGACGGTGATGGCGGGCAACGTCCGCCCGGAGGAGGCGGACCGGGTCTCCGAGCTGCTGGCCCGCACCGGTGTGCCGGTGGCCGGCGTGGCGCTGCTGGGCGCGGAGGGCACCACGGGACGGCGCAAGCGCACCCTGCGGCCGGGCCGCCCCGCCACGAAGGGCGCCACCACCAAGGGTGCGCCCGCGAAGGGCACCACCACGAAGGGCACCACCGCGAAGGCCGCGCCCACCGGAAAGACCGCCCCGCCCGTCCCCGAGCAGCAGCGCCGCGCCGAGCCACCGCACCGGGCGGAGTCGCAGCGCCGCGCGGGCGAGCACCAGCGGCCGGCCGATCCGCGTCCGGGCGCGCCGGTGTACGGCGAGGGCCCGGACCGCCGGGACGGGGCGACGAGCTGGGGCCGCCGGCCGGCCGAACTGCCGCCGGAGGAGCCGGTGGAGACCACCCTGCAGCTGCGCCTGGGCGAGGAGCGGTGACGGGGCGGCCGGCCCGGGTGCTCTGGCTGGCCAAGGGCCTGGGCCGGGGCGGAGCGGAGCAGCTGCTGGTCAACTGCGCGCGCCACGCGGACCGTTCGCACTACGCGATCGAGGTGGCGTACGTGCTGCCGCACAAGGACGCGCTGGTGCCCGCGCTGGCGGCGGCCGGCGTTCCGGTGCACTGCCTGGGCGGGCCGCCGGGCCGCCGCTGGCCGCTGCGGCTGCGGGCGCTGCTCGCGGAGCGCCGCTACGACCTGGTGCACACCCACATGCCGGTGCCGGCCGTCGCGGCCCGGCTGCTGGGGGGCCGTCGGAAGCTCGTGCACACCGAGCACAACCTCTGGGAGCGCTACCGTCTGCCGACCCGCTGGGCCAACGCGCTCACGTACGGGCGCAACGACGCGGTGATCGCGGTCTCGCACGCGGTGGCGGCGGGCATCGGGCGCCGCCGCCCGGGCGAGGGATGGCTGACGGTGGTGCACCACGGCCCGGACCTGGGCGACGCGCCCTCGGGCCCGGCCGCCCGCCGCGCGGCCCGGGCCGAACTCGGGCTGCCCGAGGACGCGTTGGTGATCGGCACGGTCGGCAACCTGACGGCGAAGAAGGACCAGGCCTCGCTGCTGGCCGCGTTCGCGCTGCTGCGCCGCGAGCACCCGAACTCCCGCCTGGTGCTGGTCGGTTCGGGACCGCTGGAGCAGCGGCTGCGCCAACTCGCGGGCGAGGGAGTGATGTTCGCGGGCTCCCGGGGCGACGTGCCGAGGCTGCTGCCGGGCTGGGACGTGTTCTGCCTGAGCTCGCGCCAGGAGGGCCTGCCGGTGGCGCTGATGGAGGCGATGACCAGCGGCCTGCCGTCGGTGGTGACCAGGGTCGGCGGCATGCCGGAGGTGCTGGACGACGGCGTCGAGGGCCGCTCGGTGCCGCCCGGTGATCCGGCTCGACTGGCCCTGGCGCTGGGCGAGTTGGCGGCCGATCCGGGGCTGCGGGAGCGGATGGGCGCGGCCGCCCGGGAGCGGTCGAAGTCCTTCGACGTGGCGGGCGCGCAGCGGGCGATCGAGCGGGTCTACGCGCGGGTGCTGGCGCGCTGAGTCCGGAGGGGACGAGCACGAGGTGAGCGGTGAACTGACGTACCGCGGGCTGGAGTCGGCGGACGTGCCGATGGTCCTGGAGCTGCTGACGGCTTCGCTGGCGGGCGGCCCGACGGGGCGGCGCAGCGCCGAGTTCTTCGACTGGAAGCACCGGGCGAACCCGTTCGGGTCGAGTCCGGGGCTGGTGGCCCTCGCGCCGGACGGGCGCCTGGCGGGGGTGCGGTTGTTCCTGCGCTGGTCGTGGCGGGGCGCGCGGGGCCGCGAGGTGGCGGCGGTGCGGCCGGTGGACACCGCGACGCACCCGGACTTCCGGGGGCGCGGAGTCTTCCGCCGGCTGACCATGGAGCTGCTCCAACAGGTCTCCGGCGAGGCCGAGTTGGTGTTCAACACGCCGAACGGCAACAGCCTGCCGGGCTACCTGCGGATGGGCTGGCGGGAGGTGGGCCGGGTGCCGGTGGCGCTGCGGGTGGCCCGGCCGCTGTCGTTCGCCCGGGGCGCGCGGGCGGCGCTGGCCCGCCGCCCGGTCCCGTCGGGGCCGCCGCGCTGCGAACTGCCCACCGCCGCCGAGTGGTTCGCCTTCCCGGACCCGCGGCTGCCGGAGCTGCTGGCGGAGCGGGAACTGGCGGACGCCGCCGAGCCGCGGCTGCGCACGGTGCGCACCGCCGGGTACCTGGCCTGGCGGTACGGGGCCGCGCCGGGCCTGGACTACCGGGTGGTGACGGTGGAGCGCGGCGGCGAGCTGGTCGGGCTGGCGTTCGGCCGGCCGAGGCGGCGCGGCCCGCTGGCCGAGTTCACCCTCGCCGAGCTGATCGTCCGCCCCGGCGACCGGGCGGCGGCCGGGCGGCTGCTGCGGGAGGCGGCCGGCTCCGGCTGCGACCACGCGGCGACCCACCTGGCGCCGGGCACCGAGGCGGCCGAGGCGGGCCTGCGGGCGGGCTGCCTGACGGCGCCGCGCACCGGCATGGTGCTGGCCGCCCGCACCCCGACGGGGCCGCTGCCCGCCGAACGCACCCTCGCCGACTGGCGGTTCAGCCTCGGCGACCTGGAGGTCTTCTGATGGCCGCGCCGCGCACCGGCCCGCCGTCGGCCGCCCGCACCCCGGCCGCCCGCACCCCGGTCACCCGCCGCTCGGCCGCCCGCACCCCGACGGGGCCGCTGACCGCCCGCCCCCGGCTGCCGCGGCTGCTGCTCCGGCTGCGCGCGGCGGTGCGGCGCGGCCGGCTCACGGCCCTCGCCTGGGCGCTGGTGATGGGCTATGTGACGGTGTTCGTGCTGGCCATGGTGCACACCACCTACGACACCTGGGGTGCGCTGCTGGTCGCACCGGCGCTGATGGCGATCGGCACACCGATCCTGGCCCGGGTGGCGGCGAACAATCCCGAGCGGGGCGTGTTCAAGCTGCTGATCGTGGCGATGGGCGCCAAACTCGCCTGCGCGTTCCCGCGCTACCTGATGGCGTTCGTGCTGTACGGCGGCGCGGCGGACGCCAAGATGTACGACCAGAAGGGCTCCGAGCTCGCCCAGTACCTGACCACCACCGACCTGCTCGGCGGGCTGCACTACGACCTGGGCATGAAGGTCGCCGGCACCGGGTTCGTCATCATCGTCACCGGGGTGGTCTACGCGATCACCGGTCCGACCCTGGTCGGCGGGTTCCTGGTGTTCTCCTGGCTGGGCTTCTGGGGGCTGCTGTTCTTCTGGCGGGCGTTGCAGATCGCCTTCCCGGAGGCCGATTCGCGGCGCTACGCGAAGCTGGTGTTCTTCCTGCCCTCGCTGCTGTTCTGGCCGTCCAGCATCGGCAAGGACGCCTGGATGATGTTCTGCCTGGGCCTGACCACGTACGGCGTGGCCCGGCTGCTGGACCGCCGCTTCGGCGCGTTCGTGTGCATCGCGCTGGGCTCGCTGGGCACCGCGATGGTCCGCCCGCACGTCACGGTGCTGGCGGGCGCCGGGCTGTCCGTCGCGTACGTGCTGCGCAAGCGGCCGCAGCAGGTGTCCGCGCTGGGGCCGCTGCGCACGGTGCTGACGGTGGCGGTGCTGGGTGTCGGCGTGATGCTGATGCTGCAACAGGTGTCCACCTTCTTCGGCACCAACGGCACCGGCGGGGACGCCGTCAACCAGGTGCTGTCGGAGACCTCGCGGCGCACCTCGCAGGGCTCCTCGGTGATCAACGCCTCGACGGCGGAGGACCCGGCGCCCGCGTTCAGCCTGAACCCCGCGCGGCTGCCGATGTCGGTGATCAGCGTGCTGTTCCGGCCGTTCCCGTTCGAGGCGTCGAACGTGCAGAACCTGATCCAGTCGGTGGAGTGCTTCGCGCTGCTGGTGATGTTCGTCCGGGCCTGGCCTCAACTGGCCCGGATTCCCAAGCTGTTCGTCCAGCGGTCGTACGTCGCCTTCGCGGTGGTGTACACCCTGCTGTTCTGCTGGGCGTTCTCCACCATCAACAACATGGGCATCCTGTCCCGCGAGCGGGTGCAGGTGCTGCCGCTGGTCCTGGTGCTGCTGGCGATCCCCCGGCCGGCCGGCTCCGGCCCGGTGGCGCGCCGCCGGCGCCCGCCGGTGTGGCGTGTGCAGCCCGGCCAGTGGGGCGGCGGCCCGGGGCCCGAACCTCCGGTCGCCGTCGGCGCACCGGACCCGTACCGAACCCAGGGGGGATCGACCGCATGACCACCGACCAGCTGCGCCCCGCCGTCCTCGACGGCGCCCCGGCCTTTCCAGACGGCCTGCCGCTGACCCGCGTCCGGGTGCCCGACCGCGAACGGCTGCTCGGCCGGCTCGCCGAGGTGCTCGACTCGGGGATGCTCACCAACGGGCCCACCGTCCGCCAACTGGAGGAGCAGGTAGCCGAGTTGCTGGGCGTGCCGCACGTGGTGGCGGTGTCGAACTGCACGGCCGGCCTGATGCTGGTCCTGCAGGCCGCCGGGGTCGGCGGCCGCCGCCCGGTGCTGATGCCCGGCTTCACCTTCTCCGCCACCGCGCACGCCGCGCACTGGGCGGGCGGCACCCCGCTGTTCGCCGAGGCCCGCGAGCAGGACATCACCCTCGACCCGGCGGACGCCGAGGCCCGGCTGAAGGCCGCCGACGCGCCCGCCGCGCTGATGGCCACCCACGTGTACGGGACGCCCTGCCAGACCGAGGAGTTGCAGCGGATCGCCGACGCGGCCGGCCTCCCGCTGGTGTACGACGCCGCGCACGGCCTCGGCTCGGCCCGGCGCGGCGTGCCGGTCGGCAACTTCGGCCTGGCCGAGGTGTTCTCGATGAGCCCGACCAAGGTCGCGGTGGCCGGCGAGGGCGGCCTGGTCACCACCCGCGACGCGGCGCTCGCCGCCACCCTGCGCACCGCCCGCGACTACGGCAACCCCGGCGACTACGACACGCTGTTCCCCGGCCTGAACGCCCGGATGAGCGAACTGCACGCCGCCGTCGGCCTGACCTGGCTGGCCGGCCTGACCGCCCGGGTCGCCCACCGCGGCGCGCTGGTCGCCGAGTTCGCCCGCGCCACCGCCGGCCTGCCGGGCCTGCGCCTGGCCCTGCCGGAGGACGGCGACACCTCCACCTTCAAGGACCTCACGCTGATCCTCGACGCCGGCGCCTTCGGCCTGAGCAGCCGCCAACTGGCCGCCGCGCTCAAGGCCGAGGGCATCGACACCCGCCGCTACTTCCACCCGCCCGTCCACCGGCAGCGCGCCTACGCCCACCTCGGCCAGGCGGCGGAACTGCCGCGCACCGACCGGCTCGCCGACTCCGTGCTGACCGTCCCGCTGTGGTCGCACATGAACGCCGCCACCGTCCGCCGGGTCGCCGACGCGGTGGTGCGGGTGCAGTCCTTCGCACCGGAGGTCCGGGCCGCGCTGGGCGACGTGTGAGCGAGGCTCGCAAGCCGGTTCGCCGAATTGGTCGGATCAGGTGAACTCGGTTGGACCACCCGGAGGTTGGCCCGTCAGGATGGCGGGCATGTTCAAGGGATTCCGCAGCTTCCTGCTGCGCGGCAACGTGGTCGACCTCGCGGTCGGCATCGTCATCGGCGCCGCCTTCACCGCCGTCGTCACCGGTTTCGTCGCAGCCTTCCTGACCCCGCTGGTCGGCGTCGCCTCCGGCGCGGTCGGCGACTTCAGCAAGGAGGCGTTCACCGTCGCCGACGTCACCTTCCCCTACGGTGCCTTCCTCCAGGCGCTGATCAGCTTCGTGCTGGTCGCCGCGGTCATCTACTTCGCCGTCGTGCTGCCCGTCGCCAAGCTCCAGAACCGCTTCAACCCGGTCAAGGACGCCCCGGTGGCCAAGGCCGACTGCCCCGAGTGCCTCAGCACCGTCCCGGCCGCCGCCACCCGCTGCGCGTACTGCACCAGCGAACTGGCCGGCCGCCCGGGCTTCCCCGTCCAGGCCACCGCCAAGACCGCCGCCCACTGAGCCACCGCACACCCCGGCCCGGACGGCGCACCCGCCGTCCGGGCCGACGCCTGTCCGGAACCCGACGCCCCGCCCCCACGCCGCTTGACGGTCCCGCCCCGGTGCCGATAGTGATCCCCCTTCGGTCGTCAACCACCGTGCGGGGAGGGCTCGATGGGCGTGCTCGGCTGGCTGCTGGCCATCGCGGCGGGAGCGGCCGCGGCCGTGCTCTGGCGCTGGCTCCAGTACCCGGGCGCGTGGCGCTACGCGTTCGAGGCGCGGTACGCCGAGCACCGGCGCGATCTCGACACCCACCGCGGCCACCTCTGCGCGGTCCGCCGCACCTCCCGCCGCACCGTCTCCACCGCCCGCGACGGCGCTGCCCGGGCCGCCACCGCGCACCGCGCCCGGGTCGCCGCCGCCCAGGCCGGGGTCGACCGGCTGCGCGACCCCGGCCGGGGCGCCGAGGGCGAAACCCTCGGCGTGCTGCGCCTGTTCGAGCACAAGCTGGTCCTGACCACCAACGGCCGCGCCGCCGACCACGCGCTCGACTCCGTCCTGCTGCACGCCGACCACGCGGCCGGCACCAGCCAGGTCCATCTGGTGCTCCCCGACGGCGCGCAACGCGAACTGCCGTTCGCGCACAGCGAGTTCGCCGAGGAAAAGGTGCGCGCCTTCGTGATCGCCGCCCGCGACGGCGTGGCCCGCGCGAAGGCCGCCCGGCTGGCCCGCGAGGCCGAACTCCCCGCCGCCGAGGCCGCCCTGGCCGAGGTCCGCGCCGACACCGCCGAGGTGGACCGGGCCCACCAGCGGCTGGAGGAGATCCGCGCCGAGCAGGACGCCGACCCCGCGATCGCCGAAGCCGAACAGGAATTCGAAGCCGCCCGCGACCGCTGGCAGAAGCTCACCGGCGTCCGGCCCCGCCGACCGCACGCCGCCCGCTGAGAGCGCGCACGGACCATACGTCCGGGAAGGCCCTGGGACGGCCGGAATGAGCCAACCCCCTTCGCCCAACTAGCTCCGGTATTGTCCGATTTCGGCTCGCGAAGACTCCGTAAACATGTGAACTCCGGGCCCTCCCGCTCTCCTCAGCAGGCATGGTGTGGGCTTACGGTAGGCCCCATGACCTCGCCCCGCTCCTACGACGGAGTCGGCTACCCCTCTCCGTCCTTCTCCTCCACGCCCATCTACGACAGCCTTGTCGCAGAGCGTGGCATCCCGCAGATCGCACCCATCAACGTGCCCCCGGCCAACGCGGCCCCCACCTGGTCCACCGCCTACGGCGCCGGCTTCACGGGTGGGCTCGGCACCGGCGGGTTCGGCACCGGCTTCGACGCCCCCGCCGCGTCGAACCTGCCCGCCCTGCCCCCGGCCCGCCTCGCCCTCGGCCCCGGCCCGAGCAGCACCCCGGTGCCCGCGCCGCACATCCCGGCGCAGCCCGGCTACGCGGCCGCGCCCGTGCCGCCGCAACCGTTCATGACCGGCCAGCGCCCGGCCGCCCCGGCCTACCCGCAGCCCGCCCCGGCGAACAGCTTCGCCACCGCGCCGCAGAACTTCGTCCCCCAGCAGCAGTTCGGCGGCCAGCAGTTCGGCGGCCAGCAGTTCGGGGCCCCGCAGCAGTTCGGCGCCCAGCCGGTCTCCCAGCCGCAGAGCTTCGCCGACCAGTCCTTCGGCGGCAACACCCTGCGCCCGGCCCAGCCCAGCGCCCCGCAGCAGTTCCCCCAGTACCGCCAGTACCCCCAGGCAGGCTGACCGGGGCCGACAGCAATCCCCTCCCCACAGGGGCAAGGTCTCAGCTGGAACATGTTCCCCGCTGCCCGCCAGGGCCGGGTGAACCGCACGACGCCCCCGGCGCCCCGACCGGGGCGCCGGGGGTCTGCCCGGCCGAAGGCGAGGGGGCGGAAACGGCGCGAGGGGGAACGGGAGCGCCGGTCAGGTCCGTCCACCGGCCGTGCCTCCCACCCACCACGGCCTCTGGCAGGATGGCCGCCATGCCGCACCTTCTCTCCCTCCACCTGTACCCCGTCAAGTCCATGTACCGCCTCAGCCCGGCCACGGCCGAGGTGCACCCCTGGGGCCTGGCCGGTGACCGTCGCTGGATGCTCGTGGACGCGGAGGGCGTCGCTCTCACCCAGCGCGACGAGCCGTCGATCGGCCAGTTCCGTCCCGTCCCGTCCGCCGACGGCACGTCACTCACCCTGACCGCCCCGGACGGTGCCACCCACACGCTCCCCGCGCCCTCCCTCGCGGGCGGCGCCCCGGAGGCGACGGTCGAGGTCTTCGGCACCCGTTTCTCCGCCGCCACCGCCACCAAGGACACCTCCGCCTGGCTGGCCGAACGCCTGCCCGCCAAGCTCGGCGAGGTGCGCCTGGTGCACCTGGACCGCCCGGAGGTCTCCCGGCCGATCAACCCGAAGTACGCGGGGCCGGACGAGACGGTGTCGATGGCGGACGGCTACCCGCTGCTGCTCACCACCAGCGCCTCGCTGGCCGAGCTGAACGCCCGGATCGCCGAGGACCACCCGGGCGACGAGCGCAAGGGCGCGGCGCTGCCGATGGAGCGCTTCCGGCCGAACCTGGTGGTGGCCGGCACCGAGCCGTGGGCGGAGGACGGCTGGCGCCGGATCCGGGTCGGCGGCCTGGAGTTCCGGGTGGCGAAGCCGTGCGGCCGCTGCGTGGTGACCACCACCGACCAGGAGTCCGGTGAGCGTCGCGGCCCGGAGCCGCTGCGCGCACTGGGCCGGCACCACCGCTTCGGCCAGAAGCTGGTGTTCGGCCAGAACCTGATCCCGGTCCGTCCGACCCCCACCGCAGATGTCCTGGGAACACTCGCGGTCGGCGACGAGGTGGAGGTCCTGGAGGCGGTGGAGGCCCCGCAGCCGGACCGCCGCTGACCGGCACCCGGAACCACCCCCCGGCTCGTTCGTTGAACCGGGCGACGGTCCGGTCGGCCTCGCGCGCTACGGTGGGGGTGATCGCGCAGCGTCTCGCACGCATTCGACGAAGGCGGGGATGACAGATCGTCATGGGTGAGCTCAGGGTCCGGGTCACGCAGGACAGCGCCTCCCGGTGGCGGCGGCGCAGCGGGGAGTACGCGACGCTCCGCGAGGCCCTGGAAGTGGCCGAGCCCGGTGACACCCTGACGGTGCGGGCGGGGACGTTCTACGAGGCGGTGCTGGTCGACAAGCCGGTGACGCTGGTCGCCGAGAAGGGGCCGGGCAGCGTCCGGATCTCGCCGCCGGAGAGCGCGATGCGCGGCGGTACGGCGTTGACGGTGACGGCGGCCGCGACGATCCGCGGTCTGACCGTCGAGGGCTCCGACCGTTCCGCGCCGGCGGTGCTGCTGGCCCGGGCGGACGGCGCGGTGCTGGCGGACTGCCGGATCGAGACGTCCTCCGCGGTGGGGGTGGAACTCGCCGACGCCGCCCGGGCGCAGCTGGTGAACTGCACCGTGGAGAACCCGTCCGGCCTGGGCGTCCGGCTGCGTGCGCAGGCCGACGCGGAGCTGGTGGACTGCGAGATCTCGGCGGCGGGCCAGAGCGGCCTGGCGGTGCTGTCCGGCTCGCGGCTGCGGGCGGAGCGGCTGCGGGTGCACCACACGGGCGGCGCGGGCGTGCTGCTGGCCGACCCGGGGTCGGTGGCGGAGCTGACGGGCTGCCAGGTGTACGAGGTGCGCGGCTCGGGTGTGCAGGCCGAGGCGCAGGCGGTGGGGCGGCTGACGGACTGCACGGTGCACCGGGTGTCCGGCAACGGGCTGAGCCTGGACACCGGTGCGGAGCTGGAGCTGACGGGCTGCCGGGTGCACGAGGTGCCGGAGAACGCGGCGGACCTGCGCGGCGGCGCGAAGCTGACGCTGCGCCAGGTGACGGTGCACGCGTTCGGCCGGGGTGCGCTGTCGGTGTGGGACGGCGGGACGAAGGTGGTCGCGCAGAGCAGCCGTTTCCATTCCGCGCAGGGCGACTACCCGGCGCTGTGGGTGAGCGACGGCGCGGCCCTGGAGCTCGCCGACTGCTCCCTGGACGACCTGCCGGACGCGCTGTTCGTCCTCGACCAGGGCTCCTCCGCCTCGGCCCGCGACTGCTCGTTCACCGCGATCCGCTCCTCGGCGGTCTCGGTCTCGGGCGGGGCGAGCGCGGACCTGTCGGGCTGCCGGATCCAGGGCGCGGGCACCGGCCTGTGGTTCCGCGACCACGGCTCGGGCGGTCTGCTGACGGACTGCGAGATCGCGGACGTCGCCACCGGGGTGATCGTCACCAAGGGCGCGGACCCGGTGCTGCGCGAGTGCACGGTGCGCGGCGCGAGCGAGGCCGGGGTGTACGTGTCGGCGCAGGGGCGCGGCGAGTTCGACACCGTGCGGGTGTCGCAGGGCGGCGGGTTCGGTTTCCACGTGATCGACGGGTGCCGGACGAAGCTGGTGCGCTGCCGGGCGGAGCGCAACGCCCGGGCCGGGTTCGAGTTCTCCGAGCCGGGCCCGGTCGCGGAGGGCTGCACCTCGGACGACGCCGCGCCGCTGCCCGCCCCGCGCCCGGCCGAGCCGGCCGCTCCCCCACTGGCCTCCCTCGTCCCGGCCGTCCAGACCTCCGCCCCGCCCGTCCCCGCCCCCGCGGTGATCGCCCCCATCCCGGACTGCCGCCCGGCCGAGGTCGCGCTGGCCGAGCTGGATGCCCTGGTGGGCCTGGCGACGGTCAAGCAGGAGGTGCGGACGCTGATCGACCTGATCTCGGTCGGCCGGGCCCGGCAGCGGGCGGGCCTGAAGGCCCCGTCGCCGCGTCGGCACCTGGTCTTCACGGGCTCCCCCGGCACCGGCAAGACCACGGTCGCCCGCCTGTACGGGGAGATCCTGGCCTCGCTGGGCGTCCTGCAGCGCGGCCACCTGGTGGAGGTGGCCCGCCTGGACCTGGTCGGCGAGCACATCGGCTCCACCGCGATCCGCACCGCCGCCGCGTTCGACAAGGCGCGCGGCGGGGTGCTGTTCATCGACGAGGCGTACGCACTGGCCCCGGAGGACGGCGGGCGGGACTTCGGCCGGGAGGCGATCGACACCCTGGTGAAGCTGATGGAGGACCACCGCGACGAGGTGGTGATCATCGTGGCGGGCTACACCGCCGAGATGGAGCGCTTCCTCGCCGCCAACCCGGGCCTGTCCTCCCGTTTCTCCCGCACCGTCACCTTCCCCGACTACACCGCCGACGAGCTCCTCGACATCGCCCGCGCCCAGGCCGCCGAGCACGAGTACCACCTCGACCCGGCCACCGAGGCCGCCCTGCACGCCCACTTCACCACCCTCGACCGGGGCGTCGGCTTCGGCAACGGCCGCACCGCCCGCCAGGTCTTCGAGAGCATGATCGAACGCCACGCCTCCCGGGTCGCCCACCTCACCGACCCGACCACCGAGGACCTCCAACTCCTGGTCCCCGCCGACCTCCCGTCCTGAGTCCCGCTGCTCGCCGCTGCTCGCCGCCGTTCGCCGCTCAGGCCAGCCGGCCGCCGCCGTCCACGTGCAGGACGGTGCCGGTGACGTACGGGCTGTCGATGGCGTACAGGACGGCCTTGACCAGGTCCTCCGGGGTGCCGACCCGGCGGGCGGGGTTGCGGGCGGCGACTGTCTTCAGGAACTCCTCCTTGCCCGCCCCGAGGCCGTCCCAGGAGCCGGAGTCGACGATGCCCGGGGAGACGGCGTTGACCCGCAGCGGGGCGAGTTCCACCGCGAGGGCCTGCACCAGGAACGCCAGCGCCCCGTTGGTGGTGGCCATCACGGTCCGGGCGGGCGCGGGGCGCCAGGCGGCGACGCCGGAGAAGAAGGTCAGCGACCCGTCCTCGGCGAACTGCCCCGCCAGGTGCTTGGCCAGCAGCATCGGACCGATCACCTTCGCGTCGAACGCCCGCCGGATGTCCGCCAGTCGAAGTTCCTCGAGCGGCCCGTTGGCGGGCATCGCGGCGGTGGACACCAGGTGGTCGACCCGCCCGGCCCGGGCCGCCAGCGCCTCGATCGACGCCTCGTCCGTCAGATCGACGGGCACCACGGTGGACGGGCCGGCCAGTTCGCCCGCCGTCCACTCCAGCTTCCGCGGATCGGGCCCGGCGAGCACCAGCTCGGCCCCGGCGGCGGAGGCGGCGTGCGCGAGCAGCCGGCCGGTGCGCGAACCGGCACCGACCACGAGGACGCGGCGGCCTGCGAGAGCTTCGGACATGGTGGGGACTCCTTCTTCCTGGACGGTACTTCCTGCCCCTCCACCCTCCTCGACCTGCTGCGATAGGTCCAAGGCTTGTTCTTCACCCCACCCATAAACTGTGTGCATGGCAGCAACGCTCCGGCAGCTCGAATACCTGGTCACCGTGGTCGACACCGGCTCCTTCACCCGGGCCGCCGAACACCTGCACGTCACCCAGCCCGCGCTCTCCCACCAGGTCCGGGCGCTGGAGTCCGCCCTCGGCGGCCCCCTCCTCGAACGCCTCCCGCGCGCCGTCCGCCCCACCCCGCTCGGCCGGGCCGTCCTGCCGCACGCCCGCGCCGTCCTCGCCGACGCCCAGCGCCTGCACGCCGCGGCCCGCCGCACCGCCGGCCTGGAGGACGGCGAACTCGAGGTCGCCACCGTCCACTCCATCGCCCTCGGCATCCTCCCGCCGGTCCTGCGCGCCTGGCGCCGACAGCACCCCACGATCCGCATCCGCCTGCGCGAGTACCCGCACGCCGACCTGCTGCGCGCCGCGACGGCCGCCGGCGGCGCAGACCTCGCCATCGGCCCGGTCCCCACCGAATGGGACGGCCCCGTACGGGAGTTGGGCATCGAGGAGTTCGCCCTCGTGCTCCCCACCGACGACCCGCTCGCCGACCCCCCGGACGGCACCCTCCCCCTCTCCGCCCTCGCCGACCGCGCCTGGGTCCACTACGCCCCCGGCCACGGCCTCGCCGAACTCCTCGACCGGTCCTGCGCCGCAGCCGGCTTCCTCCCCCACCCCGCCGTCCGCACCGAACAGACCGCCGCCGCCCCCATGCTCGCCGCCGCCGGCCTCGGCCCCGCCCTCGTCCCCGCCACCATCCTCCCGCCCACCCTCGACGCCGCCATCCTCCGCCCCCACCCCCCGATCCACCGCCCCCTCGCCGCCTACACCCGCACCCGCCCCGACCGCCTCACCACCACCTTCACCGAAACCCTCGCCACCCACGCCCGCCTCACCGCACAACGAAACCTCAGCTCGCAAGGCCGCGTTCGACCCACTCACGCTGCCGCACCGCACGCAGATCGTCGTACCCGGCCAGCAGAGCAAGCGCCGCACCCCAGTGACGGCGAGCAGCCTCCGCGTCGCGGCCGCGCAGGGCCCGGGCCAGTCCGTCGCGGCTGAGGGCTTCGTGCCAGGCGTCGCCGAGTTCGCGGTGGGTGGTGGCGGCACGGCGGAAGAAACCGGCGGCGTCCTCGGGCCGGTCGAGTCGGAGGTGGGTCTGTCCGGCGCCGTGCCAGGCGAGGGCCTCGCGGCTGCGGTCGCCGAGGCGGCGGTGCAGGACGGCGGAGCGGTGGTAGGAGTCGAGCGCTTCGGCGTACTGGCCGGTGGCCTGCTGGCTGTCGCCGAGGGTGATCAGCCAGAACGCCTCCAGCCGGTGGTTGCGCAGGGCGAGCGCGATCTCCACCGCGTCCTGGGCCGCCGTCAACGACTCGGCCAGGTTGCCCTGTTCGCGCAGGATCTCGCCGAGCAGGCGCAGGGCGTTTCCCTCCGCGCGCCGGTTGCCCGAAGCGCGGTGCGCGGCGAGGGCCTGTTCGGCGGCGGCCCGGGCCGGCTCGGTCCGCCCGGCGTGGTGGTGGGTACCGGCCAGGTTGGCGAGCACGGTGGTCTCCCAGTGGGTCTCGCCGAGCAGGCGGAACGCGGCGATGGCCCGGTCGAAGTGGGCCGCCGCTTCGTCCAGTTGACGCCGCCGCAGGTGGGTGAGGCCGAGCAGGTTCAGCGCGTGGGCCTCGTTGCCGCGGTCGCCCAGCTCGCGCCAGAGCACGAGGGCGTCCCGGTGGTGGGCCTCGGCGGCGTCGAGGCGGTTGACCCGGGTGTGGGTCATCCCGAGGTCGGTGAGCAGCAGGGCCTTCGCGGCCCGGTCCTGCAACCGGTCGGCGGCTGCCAGGCCGAGGCGGCCGGCCGGGATCCAGTCCGCTCCCGGGGCGGAAGGGGCGGGCACATTCCAGAGCGCGGCGGCCAACTGCCAGGTCTGCCGGTCGAGTCCGGCCGCGGCGGCGGTGCGGACGGCGTGCAGGAGATTGGTCCGGTCCCGCTCGGCCCAGTCCGCGGCAGCATTGTGGTCGGCGAAGGTCAGGGGCTGCACGCCGTCGGCCGGCGGGGCGAGCGGGAGGCGGGCCTCGGCCGGGCTCAGCCACTGCTGGGCGGCGTCGGCCGTGTGCAGGTACCAGTCGACCACGCGGCCGAGCGCGTCCTGCCGCTGTGCGGACGATTCCTCGTGCTGTGCCTGGTCGGTGGCGTAGGCGCGCAGCAGGTCGTGGAACTGGTACCGGTCGGGGGCGGTCTGTTCGACGAGGTGCACGCCGACCAGGGTGTCCAGGAGCTGCCGGGTCCGGCTGGTGGTCAGTTCGGCCAGCGCGGCTGCGGCGTACAGCCCGAACTCGGGTCCGGGGTGCAGGCCCAGCCGGCGGAACAGCCGGGCAGCGGGCTCGGGCAGGGCCCGGTAGGACCAGGCGAACACCGTGCGGACGGCATCGCTCTCCTCCTCGTCGCCGACGCTCAGCACGTCCCACAGCGCCGATTCGTCACGCAGGTCGGCGATCAGATCGTCCAGCCCCAGGTGGGGCAGCCTGGCGGCGCGCTCGGCCGCGATCCGCAGGGCGAGCGGGAGTTGGGCGCAGAGCCGGGCGAGCTCCGTGAGTTCGGCGGGATCGTCCGCCCGCCGGTGGTCGGCCGTGACGGCACGCAGCAGCGCGACCGCCTCCGGCTCGGGGAGGGTGCCCAGGGTGAGGCGACGCGCGCCGTCGCGCACCGCGAGCCCGGACAGTCGGCTGCGGCTGGTGACAAGAACCAGGCAACCCGCGCTGCCGGGCAGCAGCGGCCGGACCTGGGCGACGGTGGCGGCGTTGTCCAGCACCACCAGGACCCGGCGGTCGGCCAGCAGGGACCGGTAGAGCGCGGCGGCGGCATCCTCGTCCGGCGGGACGGACGCGGCGGGAACGCCGAGCGAGACCAGGAACCGGTCCAGCGCCTCGCGGGCGGTGACGGGCCGTCCGGGGTCGTAGCCGCGCAGGTTGACGTACAGCTGCCCGTCCGGGAATCGGGCCCGCGCCCGGTGGGCCCAGCGCAGGGCGAGCGAGGTCTTTCCCGCCCCGGCGGTGCCCGCGATGACGTACACCGGGGCGGGACCATCGCCGTCCTGACCTGCCAGAGTCGCATCCAGCTCACGCAGTTCGCCGGTCCGGTTGACGAATCCCCGTACGTCCGCCGGGAGTTGGCGGGGCGTTGGCGCATCGGCGCGCTCGGGCTCCGGGCGGCCGTACAGGTGGATGCCGCCGTTCACTGTCCCCGCCTGGACGGCCTGGTGCGCACTCCCCGACAGTTCGTTGTGCGACCCGCCGCCGCTGTGCCCGTCGATCGTCCACACCTCCTCCGCCAACGCAGCACCGGGCCATCAGCCTATAGCTGACTGACCGTCAGCACACGATGCCTGCACGTGCCTTCCGCCCGGCCGGGCCGTCAGGCCTATGGCGCGGCGGGGCAGCCGGTCGTGGCCGGGCCGGTGAGGAGGGTGCCGAGGGTGAGGGCGGTGAGGGTGATGCCGAGGGCGACGGCGAAGAGGCGGAGGAATTCGGGGTCCTCGAGGTGGCGGCGGATGCCGCGGGTGAGGAGTCCGGCGATGGCGCCGCCGGCGGCCAGGAGGCCGAAGCAGAGGGGGGCGAAGAGGAGCAGGGCGGCGCGGCTGCCGGGTTCGAGGTGGGTGGCGCAGCCCATCCAGTTGTGGGCGAGGATCCGGGTGGTGGCCAGGGTCGCGACGGCGGCGAAGGCCGTGCCCATGGCGGCGGCGGCAGGGCGTCCCAGCAGGTTCACGGTGTGTCTCCTCCTCGGGCGCCGCGACCGTCGCGTCCGCCGTCACGGTGTTCGGACGGGCGGAGCGGCGGCGCGGTTGCACCCGGCGTGGGGTCAGAAGACGGCGGTGAAGGCGGCCATGCGGCTGTCGTCGAGTTCGGGGCGCAGCCGGCCTCCGCGGGCGAGGGTCGCCATGCCGTGCAGGGCGGACCAGGCGAGTTCGGTGTAGCCGGCCGGGTCGAGGCCGGCGGCGGTGGCGCTCGCGGTGGCGGGGTCGGCGATGGCGGCGAAGGCTTCGTGCAGGGCGGCGGGTGCCTCGGGCGTGCCGAACGGGAGCGGGGTGGCCATGGTGAAGATCGCGTCGTAGAGCGCGGGGTTGGCGGCGGCGAACGCCAGGTAGGCCCGGGCGACGGCGGCGAACGCGTCCCTCGGGTCGTCCAGGCCGGCGGCCGCTGTTCGCAGTTGGACGGCGAGTTCGGCGCAGCCCTCGACGGCGACGGCGGCGACGATCGCGTCCTTGCCGGCGAAGTGGCTGTACAGGACGGGCTGGCTGTACTCGATGCGTTCGGCGAGGCGGCGGGTGGTGACGGCGTCCCAGCCCTCGGTCTCGGCGAGTTCGCGGGCGGCCCGGACGATGAGCTGTTCCCGTTCGGCGCGTTCGCGCGCCCTGCGTTCTTTGATAGCCATGCCCGAAATCCTAGCAGCGCTAGACAACTGACGGCCCGTCGGTCTAGCGTTGTTCACATCGCTAGCGCCGCTAACCAGCGGGCGGCGCAGCCCACTTCACGGAAAGCTTTGGGGGAACCACCATGTCCATCACCGCGAACGCGCCCGCCACCTCCGCCACCGGTCTGCGGGTCCACGCGGCCACTGTCGGCACCGTGCTGCTCGGCCTCTTCCCGCTCTGGTTCGGCCTCAGCTACATCCTCGCCCCGGAGCACACCGCGACCGGCTTCGGCCTCCCGGTGTGGCCGCACGGCGACGCGACGGCGTTCCTGATCCTCAAGGGCATCCGCGACGTGGTCTCCGGCATCGTCCCGACGGTCCTGCTGCTGCTCGGTCAGCGCCGGGCCTCGGGCTGGGCGCTGCTGGTCACGGCGCTCACCCCGATCGGCGACGCGACCACCGTCCTGACCCACCACGGCAGCGTCCTCGCGGCCTTCGTGATCCACTTCGCGACGGCCGCCACCATGATCGCGGTCGCCACCCTCACGCTCACCGAGCCGAAGACGGTGCAGAAGAAGGGTCCGAAGACGGCGCCGAGGACGAAGTGACGCGGCGCCTCAGCCGTCCACCCACTCGCCGCCCGAGAGGAACGCCTCCAGGGCGGCGCGGTGCGGCCCGGGGTCGAGGCGTTCGGCGGCGAGCCACTGGGCGGAGTAGTACTTGTCGAGGTAGCGGTCGCCGGGGTCGCAGATCAGCGTGACGACGCTGCCGGTGCGGCCCTCCGCCCGCATCTCGGCGACCAGCTTGAGCGCGCTGTACAGGCCGGTGCCGGTGGAGGCGCCGGCCTTCTTGCCGAGCACCGTCTCCAGCAGGTGGACGGCGGCGACGGACGCGGCGTCGGGCACCCGCATCATCCGGTCGATCGCGCCGGGCACGAAGGACGGCTCCATCCGGGGGCGGCCGATGCCCTCGATCCGGGAGGAGGTGGGAACGGTGGCGTCGGGGTCGCGGTGCACCCAGCCGTCGAAGAAGCAGGAGTTCTCCGGGTCGGCGACGCAGATCCGGGTGTCGTGCTGCATGTAGTGCACGTACCGGGCGATGGTGGCGGAGGTGCCGCCGGTGCCGGCGGTGGCGACGATCCAGGCGGGTTCGGGGTGCGGTTCCATCCGCAGCTGGGCGAAGACGGACTCGGCGATGTTGTTGTTGCCGCGCCAGTCGGTGGCCCGCTCGGCGTAGGTGAACTGGTCCATGTAGTGCCCGCCGGTCTCGGCGGCCAGCCCGGCGGCGGCCTCGTACACCTCGCAGGCGTTGTCGACCAGGTGGCAGCGCCCGCCGTGGAACTCGATCAGTTCGATCTTGGCGCGGCTGGTGGAGCGGGCCATCACGGCGATGAACGGGACGCCGATCAGCTGCGCGAAGTACGCCTCGGAGACGGCGGTGGAGCCGCTGGACGCCTCGATGACGGGCTTGCCGGGGCGGACCCAGCCGTTGCAGAGGGCGTACAGGAACAGCGAGCGGGCGAGGCGGTGCTTGAGGCTGCCGGTGGGGTGGGTGGACTCGTCCTTCAGGTACAGGTCGATGCCCCACCCGGCGGGCAGCGGGAAGCGCAGCAGGTGGGTGTCGGCGGAGCGGTTGGCGTCGGCCTGGACGCGGCGGACCGCTTCCTTCAGCCAGGCCCGGTACTCGGGGTCGGAACGGTCCACGTCCAGAGTGGGAACACTCGCAACGGTCATCGCGCACTCTCCTCACATCCGCCGAATACCCACCCACTGTAACAGGCGACTACGATAAGTGACGGTTACGGCGACCCCAGCTTCCACTTATGGGGAAGCCGGGGCCGCCGCGCGCGAAACCCTCAACTCCGAAGCCGGCAGCGGGTCATGAGGCGGCCACCGCCGCCAGGATGTCCAGCTTCGCGGCCCGGGCGGCGGGCCGCAGCCCGGCCAGCGCCCCGGCCGCCAGGCCGACCAGCGCGACGATCGCGAGCCGCCCGGCGGGCAGCGCGAACGAGCCGGTGCCGGCGCTGTCCGCGGCCCGGGTGAGCGCCCAGCCGAGCAGTGCGCCGAGCGCCAGCCCGCCGGCCGTGCCGAACGCGGCGACCAGCACCGACTCCCAGCGCACCATGGCCCGCAGCTGGGCCCGGGTCTGGCCGACGGCCCGCAGCAGGCCGAGCTCGCGGATGCGCTCGTGGACGGCCAGGGTGAGCGTGTTGGCGATGCCGAGCAGGGCGATCAGCACGGCGAGCGCGAGCAGCGCGTAGACCACGGAGAGCATCGTGTCGACGCCGGAGGCGGAGCTCTTGGCGTACTCGGCGCGGGTCTGCACCTGCGGGTTGCCGTACGCGTCGGCCACCCGGGCGATCGCGGCCTTGCCGGCGTCCAGGGCGACGCCGGGCTTCAGGGCGACGGCGATCACGCTGTCGGAGTCCTGGACGCGGTGCGGCTGCCAGGCCGCGCGGCTGATCAGGTAGTCGCCGGTGACGCCGCCACCGCGGTACAGGGCGCGGACGGTGAAGGTGGCGGGGCCGTCGGCGAACCGCACGGGGACGACGGTGCCGAGCCGCCAGCCGCGGGCGGCGGCCTCGGTGCGGGAGACGGCGAGGCCGTCGGTGCCGAGGTCGGCCAGCGACCCGTCGATCCGTCCGAGGTCGGTGACCTGCACCAGCTGCGCGGGGTCGGCGACGTCCAACTGCTTGCCGTGGCCGTCCACTTGGGCCACACCCCGGCCGAGACCGGCGGCCGCGCGGACCTCCGGCAGGGCGGCCAGCACCGGCGCCAGCTTCGGGGAGACGCCGCTGCCGCCGGCCCCGGCGGCGGGGGCGGTGACGGCGAGGTCGCCGGCGAAGGACCGGGAGACGGTGTCATCCAGGGTGGCCTGCACGGAGGCGCCGAACACGGTGAACAGGGTGACCACGGCGACGCCGACCATCAGCGCGCCGGCGGTGGCGGCGGTCCGCTTCGGGTTGCGGGCGGCGTTGCGGCGGGCCAGGGCGCCGGTGACGCCGCGCAGCCGGGCCAGCGGCGCGCCGAGCACCCGGACGGCGGACGCGGCGGCGACCGGTCCGAGCACCACGGTGCCCAGCAGCAGGGCGAGCGCGCCGGTCGCGGCCAGCACCAGCGAGGGCCCGCGGGTCGCGCCGAGGATCACGGCGGGCAGCCCGCCGGCCACCAGCAGCGCACCGAGTGCCGTGCGCAGCAGGGCACTTCGGCCGGTGGCCGTCTCGTCCACGGCGGTGTCGCGGAGCGCGGCGAGCGGGGCGGTGCGGGCGGCGCGCAGGGCGGGGGCGAGTGCGGATCCGGCCGCGACCAGGGTGCCGACCAGCAGCGGCAGGGCGATGGTGGCGGCCTTGATCACGGTGCCGCCGGTGGGCAGGGTGAAGCCGATCGCCGCGAACAGCGCCTTGAGGCCGGCGGCGACGCCGAAGCCGCCGAGCAGGCCGAGTACGGAGGCCAGCAGCCCGATCGCGAGGGCTTCACCGAGGGTGGTGCCGAGCACCTGTCGGCGGCTCGCGCCGAGGGCGCGCAGCAGGGCGTTCTCGCGGGTGCGCTGGGCGGTGACGATGGCGAAGGTGTTGTGGATGGTGAAGGTGGCGACCAGCAGGGCGATGCCGGCGAACACCAGCAGCAGGGTGGTGAACAGTCCGAGGAAGCGCCCGGAGACGTCGGCCGTGGACTGCGCGGTGGCGTCCGCGCCGGTCAGCGCCTCCACCCCGGCGGGCAGCAACGGGCGTACCCGCTCCACCAGTTGGCGCTGGCTCAGGCTGTCGGAGCGCAGCCGGATGCTGGAGACCTGGCCGCTGCCTCTGGGTGTCAGGTGGGCCTGGGCGTCGGCGAGGGTGAGCGCGGTGAAGGTGCTGGGGCCCATGCCGTCGGCGTCGGCGCCGAAGGTGGCGATGCCGACCACGGTGATCCGCACCGGGTCGGGGGTGCGCAGCACGGTGGTGTCGCCGACGTGCAGTGTGCCGGCCTTGGCGGCGCCGCGGTTGATCACCGCTTCGCCGGGGGCGGCGGGGGCGCGGCCTTCGGCGAGCCGGTAAGGGTTGAGTTTCGGGTCGGTGATCCAGTTGCCGGCCCAGGTGGGCGGGCCCTGACCGCCGATCGCCTTGCCGTCCGCGCCGATGAGTTGGCCGGCGCCCTGGACGGAGCCTTCGGCGGCGCTCACCCCGGGCACGGCGCGCAGTTCGGCGGTCAGCGACTCGTCGAGCGGGGCGCGGACGCCGCCGGGGACACCGGGGTCGGCGACCGCGTCGGCGCTGCGGACGACGGCGTCGGTGCCGGCGTTGGCGTCGGCGAACAGGGTGTCGAAGTTGGCGCGCAGGGTGTCGCCGAGCACCATCGTGCCGGTCAGGAAGGCGACGCCGAGGACGATCGACAGCACGGTGCCGACCAGGCGGCGGCGGTGGGCGAGCAGCGAGCGCGCCCCGATCCGGACGCCGGCGTTCACCGGGCGCCCGCCTCGGTCCGGCGGCCGTCGAAGGCCTTCATCCGGTCCAGTACCCGTTCGGCGCTGGGCTGTTGCATGGTGCCGACGAGGCGGCCGTCGGCGAGGAACAGCACGGTGTCGGCGTACGCGGCGGCGGCCGGGTCGTGGGTGACCATCACCACCGACTGGTGCATGGTGTCGACGGCGGAGCGCAGCAGGCCGAGGACTTCGCCGCCGCTGCGGGAGTCCAGGTTGCCGGTCGGCTCGTCGGCGAACACCACCTGGGGGCGTCCGGCGAGCGCCCGAGCGACGGCCACGCGCTGCTGCTGGCCGCCGGAGAGCCGGCTGGGGCGGTGGTGCAGGCGGTCGCCGAGGCCGACCACGCCGATCAGGGTGTCCAGCCAGTCGGGGTCGGGCGCGGTGGCGCCGAGGTCGAGCGGCAGGGTGATGTTCTCCCGCACGGTGAGGGTCGGTACCAGGTTGAACGCCTGGAACACGAAGCCGATCCGCTCCCGGCGCAGCAGCGTCAGCTCCCGGTCGCCGAGGGCGGACAGTTCGGTGTCGCCGAGCCAGGCGCGGCCGCCGCTGAGCGTGTCGAGCCCGGCCGCGCAGTGGATCAGGGTGGACTTGCCGGAGCCGGAGGGCCCCATCACGGCGGTGAACCGGGCGGCGGCGAACTCGACGCTCACCCCGTCCAGGGCCCGCACCCGGGTCTCCCCCGCGCCGTACTCCTTCACGGCCTCCTCGACCCGGGCGGCGGCGCTCATCGCTTCACCCCCGGGGTGTCCTGGCCCTCGGTCAGCACGGCGCGGCGCTCGCGGTACTCCTCGGCGTCGATCTCGCCCTGCGCGTAGCGCCGCCCCAGCACCGCCAGCGGGGCGTGCTCGAAGCCGCCGCCCCACCAGCCGCGGCGCCGCCACACCACCCGGCGCAGAACCAGCACCACGAGCACCACGACCAGCAGCCAGAAGAACGGGAACACCAGCACCCACGGCCCGGGCCAGTGCCCGTACCCATCGGCCAGCAGTGTGACCATCGGAACTCATCTCCTAGAGCGGGGGCCGGGATCTCCTCCCCGGCCACCCCTCCACCGTCCCGCCGCCGCCACCCCCGCCGCGTCCCCCACCGGGCGGCACCCCCGCTACTCCCGGGGGACTACCCCAGCCAGCCGGGCCGGACGAGCCCGGATTCGTAGGCGGCGACGACGAGTTGGGCGCGGTCGCGGACGCCGAGTTTGACCATGGTGCGGCTGACGTGGGTCTTCGCGGTGAGCGGGCTGACCACCAGGCGGCGGGCGATGTCCTCGTTGGTGAGGCCGAGGCCGACCAGCGCGAGGACTTCGCGTTCGCGCTCGGTGAGGACGTCCAGGCGGGCGGTGGACGGCTCCTTGGAGCGGGCGGCGAACTCGCCGATCAGGCGGCGGGTGACGCCCGGGGAGAGCAGGGCGTCACCGGAGGCGGCGACCCGGACGGCGCGCAGCAGTTCGCCGGGTTCGGTGTCCTTGACCAGGAAGCCCGCGGCGCCGGCCCGCAGCGCCTCGAAGACGTACTCGTCGAGTTCGAAGGTGGTCAGCACGACCACGCGCACGCCCGCCAGTTCGGGATCGGCGCAGATCCGGCGAGTGGTGGCGAGGCCGTCCAGGCGGGGCATCCGGATGTCCATCAGCACCACGTCGGGACGCAGTTCGGCGGCCCGGGCGAGGGCCTGTTCGCCGTCGTCGGCCTCGCCGACCACCTCCAGGTCGGCCTGGGCGTCCAGCAGGGCCCGGAATCCGGCCCGCACCAGCCGCTGGTCGTCGGCGAGCAGCACCCTGATCACGCCTGGGCTCCCTTCGGTTCGACAGGTGCGAGCGGCAGCCGGGCCCGGACCTGCCAGCCGCCGGCGCCGTCGGGCCCGGCGTCCACGGTGCCGCCGAACGCGGCGGCACGCTCGTGCATGCCGGTCAGCCCGGTGCCACTGCCGCCCGCGTCGCCACCGCCGGGCGGCCCCGGGTCGGTGACGGTCAGCTCCAACCAGCCGGGCTGCCAGGCGAGTTGGACGTCGGCGGTGCGGGCGGTGGAGTGCCGCAGCACGTTGGTCAGCGCCTCCTGGACGATCCGGAACGCGGCGAGTCCGAGGCCCGCGCCGAGCTGCCCGATGCGTCCCTCGGCGCGTCCCTCGGCGCGTCCCTCGGCGCGGACGGTGACGGCGAGGCCCGCGTGGCCGGCCTGCGCGACCAGTTCGTCGAGGCGCTCCAGGCCGGGCGCGGGGGTGCGCGGCGCGGCGGCCCCGGGGGTGCGCAGCGTGCCGAGCACCTGGCGGACTTCGCCGAGCGCCTCCTTGCTGGTCGCCTTGATGGTGGTGAGCGCGTCCCGGGCCTGCTCGGGCCGGGCGTCCAGCAGTTCCAGGGCGACGCCCGCCTGGAGGTGGATCAGCGAGATCGAGTGCGCCAGGATGTCGTGCAACTCCCGTGCCATCCGCAGCCGTTCCTCGTCGCTGCGGCGCGCCCGCGCCTCCTCCTCGGCGGCCCGCACGGCGGCGATCTGCTCGCGCCGGAACCGGGCCAGCTCGGCCCCGACGAAGATCAGCAGCAGCCAGGCGGTGACGCCGAGCTCCTGCCAGGCCACCGCCTCGCGGCCCGGCGCCCGCAGCCAGGACGCCGGCACCACGTAACTCACCAGCAGGTGCAGCACGTAGAACGCGCCGGCGCTCAGCCAGGCCGCCCGCCGGTGGCCGCGCTGCACGGCCGAGAAGAACGCCACCACCAGCGCCACGAAGGCCGGCCCGTACGGGTATCCGGCCCACAGGTTGGCGGCCGTCACGGCCGTCACCGCGGCGACCGTGAGCGCCGGGTACCGCACCCGCAGCACCAGCAGCGCCGGGCCGAGCGCCAGCAGCAGGTACCCCCAGGCGTCCAGCGGCACCCGCGCGCCCTGGTGCCGGGCGGCCACCGTCGTCCCGACCACCTGGACCACCGTCACCACGACGGCGGCCGCCACCGGCCACCCCGCCTTGCCGACCCGCACCCAGACGGGCACCCACGGCTGCCGAACGTCTCCCATACCGGAAGGCTATCCGCGCCGCCTGCCCGCACCATCGGCCTCGCGGAGCAGACACGCCTACTCCCGCCGCAGTACGGGCATGTCACCTGGAGCGACCGCGTTGGTACGGTCGGTGCCGACCGTGACCGCCCAGGAACAGGAAGAGGCCCCATGCGCGCCACCCTCCGCCGAGCCGTCATCCCCGCGGCCGGCCTCGGCTCCCGGCTGCTCCCGCTCACCAAGGCCACCCCGAAGGAGATGCTGCCGGTCGGCGACCGGCCGGTGATCGAGCACACGGTGCGGGAGTTGATCGACTCCGGCATCACCGACATCACCATCGTGGTGTCCGGCGACAAGTCGCTGATCCAGGACCACTTCCGCCCCAACCCGGCGCTGGTCGCCCAACTGCGCGCGGCCGGCAAGGACGCGTACGCCGACGCGGTGGAGGACGTCGCCGACCTGTCCCGGCGCGGCCACATCACCTACCTGTTCCAGCACGGCCCGTACGGCAATGGCACCCCGGTGCTGAACGCGGCCCGCGACTTCGGCGACGAGCCGTTCCTGGTGCTGTGGCCGGACGACGTGTTCGTCTCCCAGGTGCCGCGCGCCCGCCAATTGATCGCCGCGCACGAGAAGACCAGCGCCCCAGTGCTCGCGCTGATGCCGATGGACCCGGCCGAGTCGCACCGCTACGGCGTCCCCGTGGTCAAGGAGGACCTGGGCGACGGCGCGCTGCGCATCACCGGCCTGGTGGAGAAGCCCGACCCGTCTGCCGCCCCGTCGCACTACGCGGCGATCGGCGGCTACGTGCTGACGCCCGGCGTCGTGGACGAACTGCGCGAACAGTACCGGCAGTTCCGGGCCAACCCGGTCGGCGAGCTGTACCTCACCGACGCGTTGAACGCGTACGCCTCCCGCCGGGCCGTCTACGGCCAGGTCATCGAGGGCCGCTGGTACGACACCGGCAATCCGCACGCCTATCTGCTCGCCCAGTTCGCGCACGCCCTCGCGCACCCGGACTACGGCCCGCCGCTGCTCGACCTGGCCCGTACCCGCCTCGGCCCCGACGCCGGCTGAACCGCCCCCGGGCCTGCCCCGTACCCGCCTCGGCCCCGACGCCGGCTGAACCGCCCCCGGGCCTGCCCCGAACCCACCTCGGCCCCGACGCCGGCTGAACCACCCCGGGCCTGCCCCGAACCCACCTCGGCCCCGACGCCGGCTGAACCACCCCGGGGCCGAGGGAACGTCAGGAGATCCGCACCGCCCGGCCGGTGACCCGCACCCGGGTGTCCTCGGCGGACACGTCCACGGTCAGCAGGCCGGGCCGGCCGAGGTCCTCGCCCTGGTGCAGCGTCAGCCGGGCGGCGCCGAGGTGCCGCAGGTGGCGCAGGTAGGCGCCGAACGCGGCGGCGGCCGCGCCGGTGGCCGGGTCCTCCACGATGCCGCCGACCGGGAACGGGTCGCGGACGTGGAAGGTGGTGGCGTCCTGCTCCCAGACCAGCTGAAGGGTCACCAGCTCCAGGCGCCGCATCAGCGCGGCGAGCGCGTCGAAGTCGTAGTCGAGGTCGGCCAGCCGGGCCCTGGTCGCGGCGGCCAGCACCAGGTGCCGGGCACCGGCGTACGCGATCATCGGCGGCAGCCTCTCGTCCAGCTCCTCCGCCCGCCAGCCGAGCGCGTCGAGCGCCTCCAGGACGTCCTCCGCGGCGACCTCCTCGACGTGCGACGGAACACTCGTCAACGTCGCCGTGAACTCTCCGGCCTCGGTGCGCGCCACCTCCACCGGCACCGGACCGGCCTTGGTCTCGAACAACAGCTCGCCGGGGCCGATCAGTTCACCCAGCGCCACCGCGGCGGCGATGGTGGCGTGCCCGCAGAACGGCACCTCCGTCAGCGGGCTGAAGTAGCGGACGGTGCGGGTGCGCGGCTGGTCGGGCACCTCGGTGAGGAACGCCGTCTCGGAGTAGCCGAGCTCGGCGGCGAGGGCCAGTTGCCGCTCGTCGCTCAGCGCGGCGGCGTCCAGCACCACACCGGCGGGGTTGCCGCCGGCCGGGTCGGCGGTGAAGGCGGCGTAGCGCAGCGGTTCGGCGGGATCGGCCTGCGTGTTGTCGGTCATGCCCGGTGAACGGGCAGGCGGGCGCACCGATTCCCGGACGCGATTCCCGTGCGGCACCCGGGCGGCCCCCCGGAACGTACGTGCGGGGATCAACGCTAGACTGCCGCATCCGGCTCTCATAACCGTATCGAGGATAGAAGAAACATGGCTGAGGCCCACCCGAAGGTTGTTGTGGTTGTTCCGACGTACAACGAGCGGGAGAACCTCCCGATCCTGGTAGGTCGGTTGGGCGAGCTCGGCATGCCGAACCTGCACGTTCTGGTAGTGGACGACAACTCCCCCGACGGCACGGGCGACGTCGCGGACAAGCTGGGCGCCGAGTCGGGCGGCACGCTGACCGTGCTGCACCGCACCGACAAGGACGGCCTGGGCCGGGCCTACATCGCGGGCATGACGCAGGCGCTGGAGAACGGCGCCGACATCGTGATCCAGATGGACGCCGACCTGTCGCACCCGCACACCGCGATCCCCGCCATGGTGGAGAAGCTCACCACCACCGACGCCTCCGTCGTGCTGGGCTCGCGCTACGTCCCGGGCGGCTCCACCGCCTCCGAGTGGCCGTGGCACCGCAAGGCGCTGTCCGCGTGGGCGAACTTCTACGTCAACGCGATCCTGCACCTGAAGGTCAAGGACGCCACGGCGGGCTTCAAGGCCTGGGAGGCGCAGGCGCTGCGCCGGGTCGACCTGCAGTCGGTGCGTTCCAACGGCTACTCGTTCCAGGTCGAGATGAACTACCGCGTGGTCAAGCACGGCATGCGCATCGCCGAGGTGCCGATCCGCTTCGAGGAGCGGGTCGAGGGCATGTCGAAGATGAGCCTGGGCGTGCAGCTGGAGTCGGCCGTCGCTCCGTGGAAGCTCCGCTTCGGCAAGTGACGCCCCTGGCAGTGCGCTGAACGGCGCGGGTTGACGATCCGTCACCCGCGCCGTTCGCGTTTCCGCGCCGTTCGCGTTTCCGGGGCCGCCGACGTTTCCCGCGCCGTTCGCGTCTCAAAACGCCACTCGCGTGTCAGGACGCCACTCGCGTTTCAGGACGCCGCGACGGCCTGCGGGTCGTCCAGGTAGGGCTCCCAGGCGAGTTCGGCGGCCCCGACCAGCCCGGCGTGCACGACCTGCGCGGGGACGATCGGCACCCGTCCGCTGCGCCCCCACAGGCAGCGTTCGGCGACCACGGCGGCGAGCCGGTCGGGGGCGGCGGCCAGCAGGTCCTGGTGCAGGCCGCTGAGCACGATCCGGTCGGGGTTGAGGATGTTGACCAGCCCGGCCAGGCCCAGGCCGAGGCGCTCCACCAGGTGGTCGACGGCGTCGGCGGCCTCCGGGTCGCGGGCCAGTTCGCGGGCCTGGGGCAGCAGCGGCCGGTCCGGGTCGGGGCGGCGCTTCGCGGCGGCGAACAGCGCGTCGGTGTCGGTCTCGGCGTTCAGGCAGCCGCGGTTGCCGCACGGGCAGGGCCGGCCGAGCGGGTCGACGGTGAGGTGGCCGACCTCCAGGGCGAGGCCCGAACTGCCGGTGTGCAGGCGGCCGTCGACGACCAGCGCACCGCCGACGCCGCGGTGCCCGGAGGTGACCAGCAGCAGGTGCCGGGCTCCCTGGCCGGCGCCGTGCCGGTGTTCGGCGAGTGCGGCCAGGTTGGCGTCGTTGGCGACGGCGGTCGGGAGCGCACTGCGGGCGCGCGGGCCGAGATCCGCGCCGGCCACCTGTTCGGCGAACAGCTCGGCGACGGGGGTGCCCGACGGCCAGTCGAAGTGCAGCGCGGCGAGCGCGGTGCCGTCGGGCTCGGTGACGGGGTTGGGCAGGGCGAGCGCGAAGCCGAGCACCCGGCGGCGGCTGCCTCGGGCGAGGTGCGCGCCCGCCTCGGCGACCGCGCCGAGCAGCCGGGCGGGCGAGGTGTCGGCGGGCAGCGGCAGGTGGACGGACTCCAGCAGCCGGCCGCCGAGACCGGCCAGCGCGGCGGAGACGCCGTCGGCGTGCAGCTGGGCGGCGAGCACGGCGGGGCCGGGGTCCGCGAGCGCGAGGCGGTGCGAGGGGCGGCCGCGGCCGCCGCCGGTCGGCCGGGAGTCGACGCTGATCAGGCCGAGCGCCTCCAGCTCGGCCGTGACCGCGCCGGCGGTGGCACGGGTGACGTCGAGGGCGCCGGTGAGCGCGGAGCGGGTGGGGGCCTGCCCGGTGTGGATCAGGCGCAGCGCCGGGCCGAGCAGGGTGCGGCCGCGGTCGGGGGCGGTACGGCGCGGGCTGCTCACGGCGGGGCTCCGATGCTGGCTTGAAGGTGTGTGCGGCACTCCCCTATTCTGACTTTGTGCCGCTACTGAACAAAACAGAAGCCCGCTCCTCCGCCCTCAGCTCTCCGTCCGGCCGCAGCTCCTCCTGGTCGGCGGCACGCCTCGCCCTCACCGCCTTCTTCGCCGCCGACGGCTTCCTGTTCGCCGCCTGGGTGGTCCGCATCCCGGACGTCCGCGCCCAGGTCGCCGCCTCGCACAGCGCGCTGGGCCTGGCCCTGCTCTGCATCTCGGCCGGCGCGGTCGCCACCATGGCCCTGGTCGGCCGGCTCTGCCTGCGCTACGGCTCACGCCCCGTCACGGTCGCCGCCCTCTCCGCGCTCTCCCTCTCCATCGCCCTGCCCGCGCACACCCACTCCGTGCTCGCCCTCGGCGCCGTCCTGCTGCTGTTCGGCGCCGGGTACGGCGCGGCCAACGTGGCGATGAACAGCGCCGCCGTCGAGCTGGTCGCCGAACTCCGACGGCCCGTCATGCCGAGCTTCCACGCGGGCTACAGCCTCGGCGGCCTGCTCGGCGCGGCAGTCGGCGGCCTGCTCGCCGGACACCTCTCCGCAGCCTGGTCACTGACCCTGGCCGCCACCCTCGGACTGACCGTCACCATCGCCGCCGGCACCACCCTGCTGCGCGCCCCGGCGGCCCGCCCGCGCCCCGTCACCGGCCCTTCCCCCACCACCTCACGCCTCTCCAGCCACACCCGCCTGCTTGTCCTCCTCCTCGGCCTCACCGCCCTGTGCGACGCGTACGGCGAGGGCGCGCTCGCCGACTGGGCCACCCTCCACCTCACCGACGACGTCCACGCCACCACCGCCCTGGCCGCCGCCGGCTACGCGGCCTTCGCCCTCGCCATGACGGCGGGCCGCCTCTCCGGCACCTGGCTCACCGAACGCCTCGGCCAGACCCACCTCGTCCTCTTCGGCGGCCTCACCGCCTGCGCGGGCATGACCACCGCCGCCCTCGCCCCGTCCGTCCCCGCCGCCCTCGCGGGCTTCGTCCTGGTCGGCCTCGGCCTGGCCAACATCTTCCCCCTCGCCATCGCCCGCGCCGGCGCCACCGCCGGCCCCCAGGGCGTCGCCACCGCCTCCACCCTCGGCTACGCCGGCATGCTCATCGGCCCCCCGGTCATCGGCTTCCTCGCCGACGCCACCACCCTCCCCCTCGCCCTCCTCACCGTCGCCACCACCTCCGCCCTCGCCGCCCTCCTCTCCCTCACCACCCGCCACCCGGCCTGACGGCCCGTCCCCTCCACCTCCCGGCGGCTCCACGACGACCGACACCCAACCGACAAGACCCCCCTCGCCGACTGCGAGGGGGGTCTTCGACGTTGACGGACTCAGTCCGTATCGGGCCTGGGCCCGCAGGCGTCCGGCTCACGCGCCGTCCCGTACGAGGGAGCGTCCTGCCCCACCCGACAGCCCTCACCACACCGATCCGCCCCTCCCGGTTGCCGGTGATGCCCACCTGCGACAGCCGTTGCACCCCGTGCCGCGCCCTCAGCTCCTGTGCGCCCCGGTGACCCGGTACGGCTCGCCGGGCACCAGCCCGAGCCGGGCCGCCCAGGCCGCCGCCTGCTCGGCGGTGGTGTCGCGGTCGGCGAGCCGGGCCGAGACCAGCCCCGGCGGCAGCACCGTCAGCGCCTCCCACTGCGCGGCCGTCAGCGCCAGGTGCCGCAGGCCCGCCAACTCGCCCAGGACGGCGACGTCGAGCGTCCGGCAGCGCGACAGGTCCAGCCACCACAGGGCGGGCAGGGTGCGCAGCACGGCGAGGTCGAGCGGGCCGTCACCGGACAGGTCGAGGACGCCCAGGTGCGGGTGGCCCGCGAGCGGCGCGAGGTCGTCACCGGCCAGGGTGGCGGTGAGGTGTTCGAGGGCCACGCCGCGCAGCGCGCCGAGCCCGTCGGCGGGGCGGGCGGCCAGGGTGACGTGGCGCAGCCGGGGTGCGGCGGCGAGCGGGGCGAGGACGGGGGCAGGGCCGGTGAGGCGGGCGTGCAGCAGCGTGGCGGGGACGGTGCCGGGCGTGGTCGCGGCCGTCAGGACGGTCTGCGGGCCGTCCGGTTCCTCGGCGGATTCGGTGAACTCGAGGTACGGCGGTTCGTCGTCCTCGATCTCGTAGCAGCCGCGGTCCAGCAGGTCGAGGCAGCGGGCGAGCAGGGTGGTGACGGAGTCCGCGCGGTAGGCGGGGCCCTCGTAGAAGTCGCCGCCGAGTTCTATCACCTGCCCGGGGCGGCCGGCCTCGGCGGGGGCGAGGTCTACGGCGTAGTAGTTGCCGGAGTCGTCGGTGGCGAACGGCAGCCAGGCCGGGTGGTGGTGCCGGCGGCGGACGGTGTCGAGCGGGCCGGGCTCGCACTGCACCAGTGCCTCGTCCGGGCTGTTCCAGTCGAACGGCGGGGCGGCGTACGCCAAGTGCTCGTGCGCGCCGGGGAGTTCGGCGAGCGACAGCAGGCGCGGGCCGTCGAGTACGTCGTTCTCGCCGCTGCCGTCCGCGACCAGGTACAGGGCGCGCAGGTCGGCGGGCAGCGGGAAACCGAGGGTCGCCTCCGCCTCGGCGATCCGCTGCGGCGTGGCGGGCGGGGGCAACTCGGCGCGGTGGCCGAGGAGTTCGGCCCGACGGTCGATCGACGCCCGGAGCAGGTCGGCGGCCCGTTCGGGGTCGCCGGCCGGTGGCGCGGTGGAGTCGGGGCGGTCCTCGCCGGGGGCAGCCATCGCCAGGTCCGGGTCGAGGACGGCCCCGTGGCCGCCCCCGGCGGGCCGGGTGAGGGAGGTGTCGCGGGTCGCGGTGAGCGTGAACGGGCCGTCGGCCAGGTGGTGCAGTTCGAGCCGGGTCCGGGGCCAGCCGCGCAGCGCGCCGATCGCGGTGGCGAGCGCGTAGAGGTCCGCCGTGTCGGGGACGGTGTGGCGGCGGGTGCCGTCGGCCAGCGTCCAGTGGCCGTCCACCCACCGATGGACCGGCCCACCACGGAAGTCCAGGCGCAGGGCCGTCCACTGCGCGGGCGCGGTGCTCGCCAACCGCACGAAGATCTGCCGCGCCGCCTGCTCAAGACCGGCGCCGTCGCTGCCCAGCTGTTCGTTCATGGCGTCATCGTCCCAGCGCCGTACGACAGTTACGCCTCGGGGGCGCTCTCGCCGGGCAGGCGCAGGTCCCAGCCGACCAGGGCGCGGAGCTGTTCGGCGGTGACGCCCTCGGGGACGGGGCGGGGGGCCTCGTGGCGGATGGGGGGCTGCCAGCCGGCTTCCGGGTCCCAGGTGCGGACCTGGCGGGCGGGGGCGCCGGCCACCACCGTGAAGTCGGGAACCTCGCCGGAGACCACGGAGTTGGCGGCGACCACCACGTTGCGGCCGAGCCGGGCGCCGGGCAGGATCACCGCGCCGGTGCCGATCCAGGAGCCGGCGCCGATCGAGACGGGCTCGTTGCGCGGCCACTGCTTGCCGATGGGCAGTTCGGTGTCGCGGTACTCGTGGGCCTGGTCGGTGATGTAGACGTTCGGGCCGGTCCACACGTCGTCGCCGAGCACGATCTGCTGGTGGCCGACGATGTGGCTGCCCCGGCCGATCACGCAGCCGCCGCCGATCCGGACGATCGGCTCGGGGCCGAGGTCGAGCCCGGGCAGGAAGCCGGCCGAGATGGTGACGCGTTCGCCGATGATGGAGAACGGGCCGATGGTGATCCACTGTTCGTTGAAGACGGTGCCGAGCGGGAACGCCAGCTTGGTGCCGTCGCCGAGCTCCCCGAACCGGTACGGCCCGGGGTTGCGGTTGCTGACGGCGCCGGCGTCCTGCACCCAGCGCCAGCCTCGGTGCACCGCGCGCCCGGCCGCCCGGCGCGACCTCTCACGGACGGACCCCAGCAGCGCGCGGACGATCGACATGCGCTCACCGTATCGGCCGGTGGCGGCCCGCGACGGACAACGGGACCAAACTCACACCGGCCGGTAACTTCCGTCGAACGGCGAGGTCAACGCGCCCGGCCGGCGCAGCCGACTCAGCGCACCCAGCGCGCGGGCCGCTTCTCCAGGAACGCCCGCATGCCCTCCTGCGCCTCCTCGGAGCCGAACAGCCGCGCGGACTGGGCGACCAGTTCCTCGGTGTGCCGTTCGAAGGACTCCCGGACGGCGGCGTTGGCAAGGTACTTGGACTCCGCGAGGCCCTGCGGCGAGCACAGCCGCAGCGCGTCCAGGATCGTCTTCAGCGCGGCGCCGGTGTCGTCGGCGGCCTCGGTGACCAGGCCGATCCTGGCGGCCTCGGCGGCGTCGAAGGTCTCGCCGGTGAGGTAGTAGCGGGCGGCGGCGCGCGGCTCCAGCTTGGGGCGCAGCGGCAGCGAGATGACGGCGGGGGCGAGGCCGAGGCGGGCCTCGGTGAAGGCGAAGGTGCAGTCGGGTCCGGCGACGGCGAGGTCGCAGGCGCCGACCAGGCCGAGTCCGCCGGCCCGGACGTGGCCGTCGAGGCGGGCGATGACGGGCTTGGGGCAGTCGACGATGGCGCGCTGCAGGGCGACCAGGCCGCGCGGTCCGACGGTGGGGTCGTCGCCGGTGGCCTCGGAGAGGTCGGCGCCCGCGCAGAACACCCGGCCGGTGTGGCCGAGGACGACCGCGCGGACCTCGGGGTCGGCGGCGGCGTCGGCGAGGCCCTGGGTGAGTTCGGCCATCAGCCGGGTGGAGAGCGCGTTGCGGTTGTGCGGGGAGTCGAGTTCGAGGATGGCGACGGCGTCGGCGGTGCTGCGGCGCAGGAGGGGCGCTTCGCTGGTCATCTGGGCTGGTCTGCCTTCCGGCTGAGGGTGGGTCGGTCGGTGTCCGCCTGCACCCTGGCACGACAGCGGCCCCACTGGCCAGTACCCGCCGGGTACGCACCCTCAGTTCTCTTAAGGTATAGACCTATTGACTGTTAACGGTCACCCTGGGTTGAGTGCTCGGCACACCGCTCGTTCCCCCCACAAGGAGTGACCGATGTTTCCCACCCGCACACTCTCCCCGCACCGCTCGCACTCCCGCCGCGGCAAGGTCGCCGCCCTGCTGACCGGCGCGCTGGCCGCCACCGGACTGGCCGTCCTGGTGCCGGCCCCCTCCACCGCGGCCACCGCCTGCGCGAGCCCCTACTCGGCCTCGCAGGTGTACACCGGTGGCATGACCGCCTCGTACAACGGCCACAACTGGAACGCCAAGTGGTGGACCCAGGGCGAGACCCCGAGCACCGCCGGCAGCGGCGTCTGGGCCGACCAGGGCGCCTGCGGCACCGGCGGCGGCAACACGCCGAGCCCGAACCCCACCGGCACGGTCTGCGCCTTCCAGATCTGGGTCGCGGGCACCCAGTACACCACCGGCACGGTGGTCAAGTACCCGCCCAACGGCCAGTTCTACGTCGCCACCCACGACAACCCGGGCTACGACCCGACCATCTCCACCTGGTACTGGAGCCCGTCCGACTGCGCCGTCGACCAGCCGTCCCCCAGCCCCAGCACCAGCACGAGTGCCACCCCCAATCCGGGCGGATTCGTGGTCTCCGAGGCCCAGTTCAACCAGATGTTCCCGAGCCGGAACCCGTTCTACACGTACAGCGGACTGGTCGCGGCCCTGAGCGCCTACCCGGCGTTCGCGGGCACCGGCTCCGACACCGTGAAGAAGCAGGAGGCGGCAGCCTTCCTCGCCAACATCAGCCACGAGACCGGCGGGCTGGTGTACGTCGTCGAGCAGAACACCGCCAACTACCCGCACTACTGCGACACCACCCAGCCCTACGGCTGCCCGGCCGGCCAGGCCGCCTACTACGGGCGCGGCCCGATCCAGCTGAGCTGGAACTTCAACTACAAGGCGGCGGGCGACGCGCTCGGCATCGACCTGCTGCACAACCCGAACCTGGTGCAGACCGACGCGGCCGTCGCCTGGAAGACCGGCATCTGGTACTGGATGACGCAGAACGGCCCGGGCACCATGACCGCGCACAACGCCATGGTCAACGGTAAAGGCTTCGGCGAGACCATCCGCTCGATCAACGGCGCGCTGGAGTGCAACGGCGGCAACCCGGCCCAGGTGCAGAGCCGGGTCAACGCCTACACCGGCTTCGCCGCCATCCTCGGCGTCCCCACCGGCTCCAACCTGACCTGCTAGGACGACAGCGGCGCGGGCGGCGGTCCTCCACGAACCGTCACCCGCGCCGCCGTCAGCACACGCACAGCGCCGCATCAGCACACGCTCAGCGCCGCCGTCGGAACACGCCCAGCGCCGCGTCAGCACCCGCTCAGCCGTGCCGTCAGAGCACGCTCAGCCCCGCCGCCGGAACACGCTCAGCCCCGCCGCACCAGCAGCGTCATCCCGGCGCCCGCGGCGGCGAACATCGCGGCCAGCAGCAGCCAGCCGGCCGTCCCGTTGGCGATCACCACCGAGGTGATCAGCACCGGACCGAACATCATCGCGCCCGACATACCGGTGTTGAACACGCCCTGATAGGCGCCCTGCGCGTGCTCCTTCGCCAGGTCGTAGCCCAGCGCCCAGGCGCCCGCCTGGCTGTACACCTCGCCGAGCGCCTGGAGCCCGACACCGGCGGCGATCACCAGCGCAGCGGCCCAGCCGGGCAGGCCCGCGGCCAGCGCCAGCACCGCGCACGAGCCGGCCACCAGCAGCGCGCCGCGCCGGAAGACCCGGGCGGCCGCGCCGATCTCCTCGGTGCCCCGGGTGGCCCGCACCTGAAGGGCGATCACCAGCCCGGTGTTGACCAGCAGCGCGCCGGCCGCCATCCAGCGCGGCGCGTCGGTCTCCCGCACCACCCACAGCGGCACGCCGACCTCGATCATCACGAACTGCAGCGTGATCACCGCGTTCAGGCCGGTCGCCGCCAGGTAGCGCCCGTCCCGCAGCACCGCCAGCACCCCGCCCTCGGCCCTCGCCTTCGCGGCCTGCTCGGCGGTGCGCGGCGGGACGTGCACCATCAGCAGGTACATCACCGCGATCACGCCGTACGTCACGCCGTCGAACAGCAGCGCCGTCAGGTATGCGCCCCGGCTGTCGAGTTGGAGCACCGCAGCGGCGGCGACCGTGCCCAGCCCGATGCCGATGTTGGTGACCGAACGCAGGTAGGCCCGGCCCGCCACCCGGCCGTCCTGGGGCAGCACCTCGGCGAACAGCGCGCCGCGCACCGCCATGCCGCCCCGGTCGGCGGCGGCCAACAGGCAGGCCAGCACCGCGAACACCGTCAGGTCGTGCACCAGCACGTACCCGACCGAGCACACGCCCTGGGCCACCAGCAGCACCACCAGCACCGGCTTGGGCCCGAACCGGTCGGACAGCCAGCCCGCCGGCACGCCCGCCGCCAGCCCGACCGCCCCGGCGACGGTCAGCACCACGCCGACCTGCGCGACCCCGAACCCCAGGATGCGAGTGAAGAACAGCACCGACAGGGTCATCGACAGGCCGTTGCCCGCCGTGTTGATCAGGGTGATCACGGACAGCCGGCGCAGCACCGGGTCCTGGGGCAGCAGCCGGGCGAGCCGGCCGAGGTCCTGGCTGGGGGCATGGCTGGGCAACGCGGCCTCGTCGGCCGCGAGTTCAGTGGCGGTCATGATCCGATCAGACCGGGTACGGAGCGCTCGTGGTATTGATTTAGCCCGGGCCTGAATCCTCGGCCCGCACGGGGGGAGCACCATGACGCTGCGGTTCCGGCTGGGCCTGGCCGATCTGGCCGCCACCTATTTCGCCTGCTCGCCGCTCCAGGAGGCGGTGCTCAGTCTGCGGATGTGGACGCACCCGGGCATGTACCCGCACGGGGCGGCGTTCGAGGCGATGCGCCCGGCCTTCGAGGCGCTGCCGGCCGCGCCGCTGCTGCGCGCCCTGGTGGCGAGCAACAAGTACGTGCCGGACTTCCTGACGCCCCGCCCGAGCGTCCCGTTCCCGGACTTCGCGGCCGAGCTGGCCGTCGTCCGCGCCTTCGAACCGGCCCGGCTGCGGAGCGAGTTGGCCATCACCTTCCTGCCGCACGACCGGGAGATCCCGCCGCTGCTCGCCGCCTTCGACGACCGTCCGGCGGAGCTGATCCAGCTGATCGCGGACGCCCTGGAGCAGTACTGGACGCGGGTGCTGGAGCCCGGCTGGTGGCCGCGCGCCCGCTCGGTGCTGCACGCCGACATCGTGCACCGCGCCCGGGTGCTGGCCGAACGCGGCGCGGCCGGCCTGTTCGCCGACCTCGACCACCGGCTGCGCTGGACGGACGGGGTGCTGACCATCGACCGGAACTGGGGCTGCGGCGACCTGGAGATCGTGGTGGACCGGCGCGGCCTGGCCCTGCTGCCGACCTGCTTCGCGCGCGGCGCGATCACCGCGATCGGCCCCGGCCTGACCCCGTCGATCAGCTACGTGGCGCGCGGCCAGGGCAACCTGACCGGCCCGGCCGACCCGCCGCCCGCACCGCAGGCCCTGGAGCAGCTGCTCGGCATGCCCAAGGCCCGCCTGCTGGCGCTGCTCCAGGAGCCCACCGCCACCACCGAGTTGGCCCGCCGCCTGGGCGTCACCCCGGGCGCGGTCAGCCAGCATCTCTCCGTCCTGCACGCCACCCACCTGGTCACCCGCGCCCGGCACGGCCGCCTGGTGCTGTACGCGCGCAGCCCGCTCGCCGAGCAGCTGATCGGACCGTGACCGGGCGTCAGCAGAAGGCCATGACCGCTCCGGTCTCCACCGAGTGCCGGGCCGCCCGCATCAGCAGCAGGCAGATGAACGACTCGGTGCCGTAGCGCCGCCAGCCCTCGGGGTCCGCGACCTCGCCGTCGAGCACCGCGGTGACCTCGTCCCCGTACGGGTCGAGGCCCTCGGGCAGGCCCAGCGCCTCGGCCACCACCGTCAGCTCCGCCAGCAGCCGCACCGAGGACCCGAGCATCCCGCCCGACAGCTCCTCGTCGGTCAGCACCGGCCCGAAGTCCACGGGGACGTAGTAGCCCTCGCAGTCCGAGTGGTGGATCAGGTGGTCGAACGGGCCGGCCGGGTCGTCCGGTATGTCGAAGTACGCCTCCCTCAACTCCGGGTCCTCGGAGGCCCGTTCGCCCTCTGCCAGCGGCTCGGGCAGCTGCCCGTTCGCGGCCAGGTGCGCGGCCACGCGGCGCAGCGTGTGCAGCCCCGAGTACCCCCACACGCGGTCGCTGAACCGGGGCCCGTCAACCGGCTCCTGCCAGCCGGGCAGGCCCTCGTGCTCCAGCACGGTGCGGATCGTCACGCACTCCGCGCGGAACCAGTCCGCCACATCCTCCTCGGCGCCGATCAGCGCCCCCACCACCACATCGAGTCCCATGCCGAGGATGCTGCCAGCCGGCACCGACAATCCGCAGATCACGGCCCCAGTCGATCGGCCCCGCGACCCGCAACGCAGACGGATCCGCCCGAGAAGGGAACTCCCCTCCCCGGGCGGATCCATGACCGCATCGAAGCTACCGCCCCGCGACCGACGCCAGCTTCCGCGCCGCCCGGTGGTCCCGCATGATCTGCGCGAACGTCGTGTGCCCCTGGGTGGTCCGGGCGAACGCCCGCCACGCCGGGGTGACCAGCGAGACGGCCGCGTGGAACAGGTGCGGGCGCTTCTCGAACGAGGCCAGCATGATCTTGCCGGCCCGCATCTCCACGCCCAGGCCCGCCTTGATCGCGAACGAGTAGTTCAGCGCCTGACGCCGCACGTCCGCCGCCCCGTTCGCCTCGGCGACCTGCACGGCCCACTCGCCGGCCAGCCGGCCCGAGCGCAGCGCGTACGAGATGCCCTCGCGGGTCCACGGCTCCAGCAGGCCGGCCGCGTCGCCGGCCACCAGCACCCGGCCGCGCGACAGCGGCGAGTCCTCGGCCCGGCAGCGCGTCAGGTGCCCGGACTCCACCAGCGGCTTGAACCCGGCCAGGCCGAGCCGCCGGATGTAGTCCGCCAGGTACTGCTTGGTCTGCTCGCCCTGCCCGCGCGCCGAGATCACACCGACCGTCAGCGTCCCGGAGTCGGTCTTCGGGAACACCCACCCGTACGAGCCGGGCAGCGGGCCCCAGTCGAGGTGGATCCGGCCGGCCCACTCGCGCGAGACCGCCTCGGGGACGGGGATCTCCGCCTCCAGGCCCAGGTCGATCTGGTCGAAGCTGACGCCGACATGACGGCCGATCCGGCTGGCGGAGCCGTCCGCGCCGACCACCGCCCGGGCCTCCACCCGCCCGCCGCCGGCCAGCGTCACGAACACGGTGCGGCTGTCGCCGCCCTGCTGCTCGACACCGGTCGCGGTGACGCCGGTGACCAGCACCGCGCCGGCCTGCTCGGCGGCCTGCACCAGACGCAGGTCGAACTCGTCGCGGTTGACCACGCCGAACAGCATCCGCTTCGAACGCCGGGTGCGGGTCCACTTGCCGTTCAGCGCGAAGGTGACGGCCGAGATCCGGTCCTGCAACGGGAGCTTGAAGTCCGGCGGCAGCGAGTCGCGGGACGGGCCGATGATGCCGCCGCCGCAGGTCTTGTACCGGGGGTGCTCGGCCTTGTCGAGGAGCAGCACCCGCCGGCCCCGGGCCGCGGCCGCGTACGCCGCCGACGATCCGGCCGGTCCGGCGCCGACCACCACCACGTCCCACACCCCGTCAAGCAGCGCCGCCCGCTCGGCATCCGCCTCCGCGTCCGTGCTCACGCTCTCCTCCGACGCGGCGTCCGACGGCTTGTCCGACGGCTCGTCCGACGCAACGTCCAACGCCTCGTCACCGGCGTCGTCGGCAAGGGCCGCGACCGGCTCGACGGGGTCCAGGTCCTGGGTGCTACCGGTGTCAGTCACGGTCGCCCATCCTAATCTGCCCGCACCGGTCTCCGGCCAGGACCCGCCCTTGCCGAACGGCAGCCGGAGGCCGCGCGCCCAACCGGCCTGCCGCCTACCCGCTGTGACGGCACAACCGCAGGTCAAGGCCTTGCCAAGAGCATCCCGAACCGGTTCAGTAAGCCCATGCCGCATATCGCGCTCCCCGCCCCCCACCCCGGAATCCGGGGCCTGCTCGCCTTCAACCCCGCGTCCGGCCTTCGCCTGAGCGAACTCGCCGAGCAACTCCTGCGCGGCGAATCCCCGCTGTCCGTCGGTGAACGCGAACTGATCGCCGCCTACGTCTCCTCCCTCAACTGCACCCGCTACTGCGCGGCCGCCCACGGCGCCACCGCCGCGCACCGCCTGGACGGCGACTTCGACCTGGTCGCCGCCGTCCAGCGCGACCTGGACACCGCGCCCGTCTCCGACCTGATGCGGGCCCTGCTCCGGCTCGCCGGCAAGGTCGCCGAGAGCGGACTGTCCGTCACCGAGGAGGACATCGCCGCCGCGCGGGCCGTCGGCGCGGACGACGCGGCCATCCACGACACCGTGCTGATCGCCTCCGCGTTCTGCATGTACAACCGCTACGTCGACGGCCTCGCCGCCCTCACCCCCGACGACCCCGAGGTCTACCGCATGATCGGCGCCCACCTCTCCGACCACGGCTACCTCCCCCAGCCCGGCGAGTAACCCGGCCCCTCCCCCGCCGCCCGGACACCCCGCCCGGGCGGCGGCCCCACCTCACAACTCGCCCAGGAACCAACCCGGTTCGGCGACAAGTGCCGGGCATTGCCCGGTCGAACAGAACCGGCGTCAGAGGCCCTTCAGGACGCGACCGAGCGCCGACCGCCCGACCGGCCCCCAGTTCGGCTTCCCGCCGGGCAGACCGCGGTCCCCGTTCTGCCCCATCAGCATCAGGAACAGACTCTTCATCGCCGCCAGCCCCCGCGCCCGCCGGACCGCCGCCTCGTCGACCACCCCGTAACGGTCGAAGAACCGCGCGGCCCCACCCGCCGGAAGCAGCAGCCAGGCCGCCGCGAGATCCCAGGCCGGGTCCCCCGCGAACACATCGCCGAAGTCGACCACGCCCGCCAGCGTCCCGTCCGCGACAACCACGTTCGCGGGATGCAGGTCACCGTGCACCCACACCCGCGGCCCCTCCCACCCCGCAGCCGCCACCGCGTCGTCCCACACCGCCCGGACGTCCGTCGCGGCGAGCCCACCGAGGTCGTCCACGGCCCGCAGAAAGTACTCGAACCCCTCCGTGCACTCCCCGGGGTGACCACCGCGGTCCGCGGAGCCCGGCGCTTCGGCGGGCGCCGCCACGTGCAGCGCCTTCAGGAAGTCCGCCAGCACGTCCGCCGCGTGATCGCCCCGGGTGATCGAACCGTGGTCCAGCGGCGTGCCCTCGACCCACGTCATGACGGTCCAGATCTTCGGAAACCGCCCGGACGGCACCCCGTCCCGCACCGGCACCGGAATCGGCAGCGGCAGCCGCGGGGCGAGAGCCGGCAGCCACCGCCGCTCCTTGAGCTGCGAGTCCGGGCCGCTGTCCATCCGCTGCACCCGAACCGCCAACTCACCCCCGAGCCGCCACATCTGATTGCCCCAGCCGCCCGCCACCTCACAGATCGGCAGCCCGGCCAGATCCGGATGCTGGTCCCGCAACAACGCGCGGACCAGACCCTCGCTCACCTCGATCTCGGCTTCAGTCATGCGAAGTCACGCTACTCGCCACCGGTCCCCCGTGCCCTCCCTGGTTCGCGGCGCAGCGACAACGCCCGCGGGCCCACCCCGTCAGCCCCGCGCCGCACCCAGCAGCGCCGCCCCGACCGCCAGCCCCGCGCCGGCGCCGAAGCACGCCTCGTCCACGACGCCGCGCTCGCCGCGTCGCACCCGCTCGACCGCGCCCAGCAGCGTCGCGGCGGCGAGCAGCGCGGCGGTGCGACGGTCTGCGGACCGCCAGGGCCCGGCGTGCCTGGCCAGCAGGGCGAGGCCGAGCAGCGAAGTGCCGTACTGCAGGGCGGTGTACAGCGGGACGCGCCCGACCCGCCGCTCCAGCACGGGCAGCGCCCGGACTCCGGCCCGGCCGTGATGGGTGAACGCGTCCCAGGTCAGATGGCTGACCGCACCGACCGCCACCGCCCCGGCTGCCAGCGCCAACTCGCCTGCGGCCGGCCGGCCCTCGGGCACGGGCTCCGTCCACGCCCCGGGGACGGCCTCGGCGATCGGGCCCCGCCACACCCCGTACCAGGCGGCGACCAGCCCGGCCCCGATCACCACATCGACCGTCCCGGCGGCCCACCAGCGGTGCGTCAGATCTCCGTGCCGGTACACCCCGGGCACCACCGACTCGGCGAAGAACGGCACATCGGGCGCCATCGCCCCGGCCACCAGCCCGGCCGCCACCACCGCCCCCTTCCGACGGGCCCCCCGCAACCCCGGCAGCACGGCCGCAACATGACTCAATGTGAACGGCATACCCGCCATCCTCCCAGCCCCGACCCCCCGTCCACCGGCCAACGCGCAGCCCCGCGACGCACCACACCACTCACCCCGCCACCCATGCGCCTGGTCAACGCCCGGCAGCCGCCCCACCCCGCGCCCGCAGCCCCGCGAGGCCCTCTCACCGCGCCGACGCAGCCCCCGTCGCCGCCCGCCCTCTGATCACACCACTCACCCGCCACGCATACGCCTGGTCAACGCCCGGCAGCCGCCCCACCCCGCGCCCGCAGCCCCGCCGCCCCACGAGGCCCTCTCACCGCGCCGACGCAGCCCCCGTCGCCGCCCGCCGCCCGCCCTCCAAGTACCTCAACTCTCCCTCCGTGCGGGCCTCCAGCGCGGCGACCAGCCGGCGCAGCCGTGTCGCGGGCAGCATCTGCGCGGCTTCCCGGAGGGTGGCGAAGTGCCAGTCGCGGAGTTCCCCGGTGGGCAGGCGCAGCCGCAGGACCTCGGAGGGGCCGAGCCGGCCGCCGTCGTAGACCAGGCGCAGGCCGCCACGCCCACCACCGCCGCCCGCGCCGGATTCCCAGTCGACGGCGAGCAGGCGCAGCTCCTCGGGGCGCAGGCGCAGGCCGAGTTCCTCGGCGGCCTCCCGGACGGCGGCGGCGGTCGGTGCTTCGCCGCGTTCGACGACGCCGCCGGGGAACTCCCAGTGCGGTTTGTACGCGGGGTCGACCAGCAGCACCCGGTCCCGGTCGTCGAACAGCAGCACCGCGGCGGCCACGGTGTCGCCGTCCCCGCCCTCGGTCCGCACGATCGGACAGCGCGCGGCGCCGCTGCGCACCACCTCGGCGATCCGCTCAGCCGTCTGGCGCGGCGTCAGCACTCCGTTGTCGATCATCCGCGCGTCACCGGCCAGCCAGCCCCGCGCGACCAGGTACGCGGGCAGTGCCTCCCGACTGCGCTGCCGGGAGCCGGCGTCGCCGAGGACGTCCTGCCGGGTGGCGATCCGGGCCCGCAGAATCGTTTCGACAGGGTCGAGGACCACGTGGTGCACGGGGAGACCGCGCCCGGCCAGCGAGCCGAAGATCTCGTCGCGGTGCTGCTGGCTCAGCAGCGTCATCGGGACGAGCACGGGGCCGGTCGCCTCCCCGGCCAGCGCGGCGGCGGTCTCGGCGACCAGTCGCCGCCATGCGGGCAGTTCCTGCGGGTCCGCCACCTCGGCGAGGCGGCCCGGCGGCAGGGTGGCGCGCAGCAGCGTCCCGACGGTGTCCGGTTCGAACAGCACGCTTCCGGGCAGCAGCCCGGTCAGCTCCCGGCAGGCGCTCGTCTTGCCCGCTCCGAATGCCCCATTGACCCAGACGATCACAGCACCCCTGCCCCTCCGTGCCGGCCCGGCCGGTCCGCCGGGCAGCGCGAGGCCCTGGCCCCGCGCCATCCCAGTGGTACCCACTCCCCGGGGCCCTGAAAGGAGTCCCCGCGAGGACCGGTCCGCGTCCGGGAGTTCCGGCTCACGCGTCCGGGTCGAGCAGCCGCTTCTTGAGCACCTTGCCCATCGCGTTGCGCGGCAGGTCGTCGACCAGCACGACCCGCCGGGGGCGCTTGTGCACGGACAGCCGTTTCGCCACGAAGTCGACGAGCTGGTCCTGCGCCAAGTCGGCCCGCGAGGCGACCACGTACGCGACCACCAGCTGCCCGAGGTCGTCGTCGGGGACGCCCACCACGGCAGCGTCCGCGACCCCGGGATGGTCGCGCAGCGCAGCCTCGACCTCGCCCGCGCCGATCCGGTAGCCGCCGCTCTTGATCAGGTCGACGGAGGCGCGGCCGACGATCCGGTGGAAGCCGTCTGGTCCGATCACGGCGACGTCGCCGGTGCGGAACCAGCCGTCGGAGGTCCAGGACTCGACTGTGGCGTCGGGCCGTCCGAGGTAGCCGTCGAACAGGGTGGGGCCCTGGATCTGGAGGTCCCCGACGCTCTCGCCGTCGTGCGGCACGGGCTGCCCGTGCTCGCCGATCAGGCGGGTGCGCACGCCGGGCAGCGGCACGCCGACCGCGCCGGGCCGCCGTTCGCCGTCGGCCCGGGTGGCGACGGTGATCAGCGTCTCGGTCATGCCGTACCGCTCGGCGGGGGCCTGGCCGGTGAGCCGGCGCAGCTGTTCGAAGACGGGGACGGGCAGCGGGGCGCTGCCGGACACCAGCAGTCGGGCGGCGGCCAACTCGCGGGCGGCCTCGGTGTCGGCGGCGATCCGCGACCACACGGTGGGGACGCCGAAGTACAGGCTGCCACGGGCGGCGGCGTACCCGGCGGGGGTGGGCCGGCCGGTGTGCACCAGCCGGCTGCCGGTGCGCAGCGCGCCGAGCACGCCGAGCACCAGGCCGTGCACGTGGAACAGCGGCAGGCCGTGGACGAGGGTGTCCTCGGCGTTCCACTGCCAGGCGTCGGCGAGGCCGTCGAGTCCGGCGGCGACGGCGCGGTGCGGGATCAGCGCGCCCTTGGGGGCGCCGGTGGTGCCGGACGTGTACAGCACGAACGCGGTCCGGTCGGGATCGTCGGCGGCGGGCCGCCACTGGCCGCTCGGCCGGTCGCCGAGCCGGACCGGAAGGGCCGTCAGCCCTCCGGTGTCCTCGGGCAGCCGGGTGCCCGCCAGCAGGGTCGCGCAGCTGTCGCGCAGGATGTGGGCGCGCTCCAGCGGCCCGGAGTCGGGCGGCAGCGGCACCACGGGAACGCCGGCCAGCAGTCCGCCGACCACGGCCACCACCGTCTCCGGCTCGGGCCGGGCCAGCACGGCCAGCGCGGGTGCCCCGGCGACCCGCTCGGCGACCGCACCGGCGGCGCCCAGCAACTCCTCCCGGGACAGCGCCCGCCCGTCCACCACCACCGCGTCCGGGCCGTCCCCGAACACACCGTCCAACGCCCTCAGCAACCCCATGCCGTCACCACCCCGTCCGCACGATCCCCGAACACACCGTCCAACGCCGTCAGCAGCCCCATGCCGTCACCTCGTACCCGCCGTCCAGTCGCCTCAGCAGTCCCATGCCGCCCGACTCTACGAGCCGGACCCGCCGGAGTACACCTGCGGCGCCCTTCGTCTGGCGGCGCGTCACCGCCCGTGCTGAGCTGGGGCGTTACCGGATCCCTCCCTTTCCTTTACCGATTCCGGTGGCCGACCGGAACCATCCCCACCGCCCGTCTCGGACTATGGCCCGGCCCCGCCGGTCCCGGTGGGATAGGGGTCCGCCCCGACCGGTCCGGCCGGGCACCGTCTCCTCGAGGAGTCCCCTTGGGCATGCACCCCGCTACCGCGGGTCCCCGACGCTCCACCGCGCTGCGGGCCGCCGCGCTGCTCGCTGTCGGGGCCACCGCCCTGACCGGCGCCACCGCGACCGCCCGGACGGCGGCCGACCTGCACCTGCCGGCCGCCTTCCAGCTGCGCCCCGCCTCGGCCGGGCACATCGACGCGCTCGGCCGGGTCGCGCCGATATCGACCTCGGACTGCGTCTCGCAGATCGGCATCCACTGCTACTCGCCGCTGCAGTACCGCCAGGCCTACAACCTGAACCCGCTGTACCAGCAGGGCATCACGGGCAAGGGCCGCACCATCGTGATCGTCGACTCCTTCGGTTCGCCGACCATCCAGCACGACCTGGAGGTGTTCGACAAGCAGTGGGGCATCCCGGACACCCAGGTCGAGGTGGTCAAGTGGGGCGACGTCCCGGTGTTCGACCCGAGCAACCCGGACCACACCGGCTGGGCCGGTGAGACCACCCTGGACGTGGAGTACGCGCACGCCGTCGCCCCGGACGCGCACATCGTGCTGGTGGAGACCGGCGTCGCGGAGACCGAGGGCGTCACCGGTCTGCCGGAGATGATGGACGCCGAGAAGGCGTTGATGCAGCACCGCGACGTGGACGTGATCTCGCAGAGCTTCGGCGCCACCGAGAACACCTTCCCGGGCTTCGACAAGGGCGACTTCAAGTCCATCGAGAGCCTGCGGTACGCCTTCAGGTTCGCCGCCGCCAAGGATGTCACGGTGCTCGCCGCGTCCGGCGACAACGGCGCCACCGACGCGATGGAGAACGGCACCGACCTGTACCCGTACCGGGTCAACTCCTGGCCGTCGGCGGACCCGCTGGTCACCTCGATCGGCGGCACCCAGCTGACCCTGGACAACAACGGCAACCGCACCGCCCCGGACAAGGTCTGGCACGACGACTACGGCGCGGCGGGCGGCGGCGTCTCCGGCGTCTTCGACCGCCCCTGGTACCAGGCGGGCGTGGCGAACGTGACCGGCAACCACCGCGGCACCCCGGACATCTCGATGAGCGCGGCCGTGGACGGCGCCGCCTGGACGTACGAGTCCTACGACCCGACCCGGGTCGGCTGGCACCTGACCGGCGGCACCAGTGAGGCCACCCCGATCTTCTCGGGAATCGTGGCGCTCGCGAACCAGCTCGCCGGGCACCGCCTCGGCCAGCTCAACCCGCGCCTGTACGCGATGGCCGCGCTGCCCCCGCAGTGGAGCGGCATCACGGACGTCACCGAGAGCGACAACTCCTGGAACGGCGTGACCGGGTACAAGGCCGTCAAGGGCTACGACCTGGCGTCCGGCCTCGGCACCATCGACGCCAACCGCTTCGTGCGCACCCTCGCGGGACGCTGATCGCCACGGCGCGAAAAGGGCGCGGCCCCCGGGACAACTCCCGGGGGCCGCGCCGCAGTTCAGCCTCGACAGGTCAGCCCTTGCGGGCCTTGACCTCGTCGGTGAGCTGGGGGAGGACGGTGAAGAGGTCGCCGACGACGCCGTAGTCGACGAGTTCGAAGATCGGGGCCTCGGGGTCCTTGTTGACCGCGACGATGGTCTTCGAGGTCTGCATGCCCGCGCGGTGCTGGATCGCGCCGGAGATGCCCGCCGCGATGTACAGCTGCGGGGAGACCTGCTTGCCGGTCTGGCCGACCTGGTTGGTGTGCGGGTACCAGCCCGCGTCGACCGCGGCGCGGGAGGCGCCGACGGCCGCGCCGAGCGCGTCCGCGAGCTCCTCGACGACACCGAAGCCCTCGGCCGCGCCGACACCGCGGCCGCCGGAGACCACGATCGCGGCCTCGGTCAGCTCCGGGCGCCCGGTGGACACCCGCGGGGTGCGGGAGGTCACCGTCGCCGCGTTCCCGCCGAACTCCACGCTCACGCTCTCCACGGTGCCGGCGGCCGGCGCGGCCTCGGGGGCCGTGCTGTTCGGCTTCACCGTGATCACCGGCGCACCCGTCGTGACAGTCGACTTCACCTGGAACGACGCGGCGAACACCGACTGCGTCGCCACCGGACCGCCCGCACCGGCCTCCAGGTCCACCGCGTCGGTGATGATGCCCGAACCCAGGCGCAGCGCGGTGCGGGCGGCGATCTCCTTGCCCTCGCCGCTGGAGGTGACCAGCACGGCGGCGGCGCCGGAGGCCTTGGCGATCTGGGTGAGGGCGTCGACCTTGGGGACGACGAGCTGGGTGGTGAAGGCCTCGCCGTCGGCGACGTACACCTTCTGCGCGCCGAACTCGGCGGCCTTCGCGGCGATCGCGGCGGCACCGTCACCGGCGCCCAGGACGACGGCGGCGGGGGTGCCCAGCCGGCGGGCGAGGGTCAGCAGCTCCAGGGCGGGCTTGCGCACCGCGCCCTCGGCGTGGTCGACCAGGACCAGGATCTCACTCATGACTACTCCACAACCCTTCGATGATTCCCGGCGGCCCGTCAGATGAACTTCTGCTCGGCGAGGTAGGAGGCCAGCGCCTTGCCGCCCTCACCGTCGTCGGTCACGATCACGCCCTTGCTGCGCGCGGGGCGGGCGGTGATGTCGGCGACCTTCGTCCACGCGCCGGCCAGGCCCACCGTGTCGGCGTCGATGCCCAGGTCGTCCAGGTCGAGGGAGGTGACCGGCTTCTTCTTCGCGGCCATGATGCCCTTGAACGAGGGGTAGCGGGCCTCGCCGGACTGGTCGGTCACCGAGACCACCGCCGGCAGCGCGGCCTGAACCGTCTCGGTCGCGGCGTCGCCGTCGCGGCGGCCGGTCACCACGCCGCCGGAGACCGAGACCTCGGACAGCAGGGTGGCCTGCGGAACACCGAGGCGCTCGGCGAGGAGGGCGGGCAGCACGCCCATCGTGCCGTCGGTGGAGGCCATGCCGCACACCACCAGGTCGTAGCCGGTCTTCTCCAGCGCCGCCGCGAGGATCGCGGACGTACCCATCACATCGGTGCCGTGGATGTCGTCGTCATTGACGTGCACGGCCTTGTCCGCGCCCATCGACAGCGCCTTGCGCAGCGCGTCCTTCGCGTCGTCCGGGCCCACCGTCAGCACCGTCACCTCGGCACCGTCGTTCGCCTCCGCGATCCGCAGCGCCTGCTCGACGCCGTACTCGTCCAGCTCCGACAGGAGGCCGTCCACGCCCTCCCGATCGGTGGTCGCATCGTCCGCGAAGCGACGATCACCGGTCGCGTCGGGCACGTACTTCACACAGACAACGATCCTCAAGCTCACGGCCTGCTCTCCTGTTACTGGTCCGATCCGGCGGCTGCGGCTGCATCCGTGCATGTCGAGCGGTCTCGGCACACGCGCGGGGCCCGCGGTCCGGGCGGCGCGCGCCGGTGCCCCTCCGGAACTCCCCGGCAGCATACTCATGAGTAGCCCAACCGTCACTACTCGCCAGTAGCTTACGCTGCCGCAGGTCCGGCGGGCACCCCTGCCACCGCCTTGGCCCATCCTGCCGCAGGGCGGCCCGGCTGCCACCTGACCTGGCACCAGATCGCCTGTGAGATTGAACGCTAGACGGCCTCACCGAGTGCCGCGATCACGTCCACCCGGCGCGGCTGGCCTGCCGCCCGGCGCACCACCCGGCCCTCCGCGTCCAGCACCAGCACGGTCGGGGTGCGCAGGATCTCCAGCCGGCGCACCAGCTCCAGCTGCGACTCGGCGTCCACCTCCACGTGCGCCACCCCCTCGACCATCCCCGCCACCTCGGCGAGCGTGCGGCGGGTGGCCCGGCAGGGCTGACAGAAAGAAGTGGAGAACTGCACCAGCGTCGCCCGCTCGCCCAGCGCGGCACCGAGCTCCGCCCCGGTCAACCGCACCGCACCGCCCTCGCCGCGCATCCGCCGCCTCCCGTCCCGCACCTCGCCGACCGCTGCCCGCGCCCGCGGGCACCGACCGGTCCGATCACCGCTCCAGTGTGACAAACGCCGCCCGGGGCCCGGACAGTCCGCCCAGGTCACCGCCCTCGTCCCGGCCTCGTCCCGGCGTCGGGCACGCTCCGTGCGGGGGTTCGACGTCCACCTGCCGCTCCACCCCGGCGCGCACGCCGGTCCGGGGTCGCCCGGCTGCCCCGGTTCGCCCGGATTTGCCTGCCGGGCACGGGCCGCCGCCCGACCGCCACCACCCCGAACTCCGGCTCCCGACTGGGCGTTCCACCCCGGCCGCACCGTGCCCGCACCCGCAGGTCCGGGCCATGCGGTGCGCGGGCGTGACAGACCGTGCCCGTTCGGGGGATCATCGGGGAGAAACACCCGTGGCCGCCGCGGCGTGCCGCGACCCGTCGGCCCTGCCACGCCCCGGGATCCACCGCACCGGGCAACAGGCCCCGGGGAAGTAGGACTGACCGTGGCAGAGTTCGTGTACCCGCCGGTGATCCGCGCCGCGCTCACCGCATTCAAGGCGCTGGACCTGCGGATCAACATCGTCGGCGCCGAGCACGTACCCGCCACCGGCGGCGCCGTCCTGGTCAGCAACCACATCAGCTACCTGGACTTCATCTTCGCCGGCTTCGGCGCCTACCGGGTGGCCCGGCGCAAGACCCGATTCATGGCCAAGGACGACGTGTTCCGGCACAAGATCTCCGGCCCGCTGATGCGCGGCATGAAGCACATCCCCGTGGACCGCACCGACGGTCAGCCGGCGTACGAGGCCGCGGTCAAGGCGCTGCGCGAGGGCGAGGTGGTCGGCGTCTTCCCCGAGGCCACCATCAGCCGCTCGTTCATGCTGAAGAAGTTCAAGACCGGCGCCGCCCGGATGGCCGCCGACTCCGGCACCCCCCTGCTGCCCGTCATCCTCTGGGGCACCCAGCAGCTGTGGACCAAGGGCCGCCCGAAGACCCTGACCAAGCGCCACGTCCCCGTCACCATCATGATCGGCGAGCCGATCCACCTCACCGAGGCCGACCGGCCCGTCATGGTCACCCGGCGTCTGCGCGCCGCCATGTCGGAGATGCTCGACCGCGCCCAGCGCGACTACCCGGTCAAGCCCACCGGCCCCGACGACGCGTGGTGGATGCCCGCCCACCTCGGCGGCACCGCCCCCACCCCCGAGCAGGCCGAGGCCGAGGACGAGGCGGAGGCCGAACGCCGCGCCGCCCGCACCGCCCGCTGACCCGTCCCGCCCCACCGCCCGCTGCCCGCTGCCCGGTCCAACGGGCGATCGGGCGGCGTGGGCGGTGGGGCGTTGGGCGTTGGGGCTCACCGCTCAGGCGAACTGCGCGACGTACTCGTCGAACGGCGGGATGCCGACCTCGGCCCGCCGCTCGTCCAGCCGCGCCGGGTCCTCGCACGGCCACGGCACCGGCGCCCCGTCGCGCACCCCGGCGATCTGGGTGCCGTAGACCTGCTCCCGCCCCTCGTTCACCAGCACCCGGTCCCGCAGGAACGCCAACTCCCGCACCTCCGCCGCACCTTCGGCCACCGCCTGCTCCATCAGCAGCAACGCCCGCCGCTGCACGTCCAGTTGCCGGTCGGCGTGCTGGGCGATCAGCCATGCGGCCTGCGCCGCCTCCGCGCCGACCTCCGCCGCGACCGGCCAGCCGTGCGCGTCCAGCAGCTCGGCCAGCCGGTCCGCGTGCCGCGCGGTCGAGCGCCGCCACGCCAACCGCTCGGCCGGGTCCGCACTGTTCGCCAGCGGTGCGGCCGCCCGGTCGGCGGCCCCCATCACGGTCAACTCGGCTGCCAGCGCGGCCACTTCGGGGGTCATTCCACTCTCCCTCGCTCCCCGGCGCCCTCGGTGGCGCCGACCACCACCATTCTGGGCGGGCGGATCGGCCCGAAGATCATTCCGAAGACCGGCGACAGGCCGCCCCTCCCACTGGAACACTGGAGGTGTTCCCGCAGGCCGCAACGTGCCCCTGCGGCGCTGCTCGCCGAGCTGCCGCCCACCGCCCGCAGATCTGCTCTGTTCGAACACCTCCGCCGGGCCAGCATGTCCAGCCCGCGCGGGGTCAGCCGCACCACCTTGCGCCGCGCGTCGCCCGGATCCTCCGCCCGCTCCGCACAGTCGAGCGCCTCCAGCCGGTCCACCGTCTTCCCGGCGGCCTGCTTCGACACCCCCAGCCGACGCCCGACCTCGCTCGCCGTCGCCCCCTCCAACCCGATCGCCTGCAACGCGAAACCGTGCACGGGCCGCACCGCACTCCCGCCGCGCCCCGTCAGCCGCGCCTCCCGCGACGCCCCGTCAGCCGCCGAACCAGCCCGCCGCGTCCAGCCGGAAGCCGGACGGGCCGGCCAACCGGGCCAGGCCGTCCTCCAGTTCGCGCAGCCGCTGCTCGCCGAGCGCCGCCGCCCAGCGCCCGCGGATCTGCTCGAACACCTCCGCCGACCGGGCCAGCATGTCCAGCCCGCGCGGGGTCAGCCGCACCACCTTGCGCCGCGCGTCGCCCGGATCCTCCGCCCGCTCCGCATAGCCGAGCACCTCCAGCCGGTCCACCGTCTTCCCGGCGGCCTGCTTCGACACCCCCAGCCGACGCCCGACCTCGCTCGCCGACGCCCCCTCCAACCCGATCGCCTGCAACGCGAAACCGTGCACGGGCCGCGCCTCGGGGTGGCCCTGGCGGGCGAGTTCGGCGTGCAACTCGTCGATGATCGTGCGGAATCCGGCGAACAGCAGCAGCGGAAGCTCGAAGCCGTTGCGCTGATCGACAACCTGGTTTACGTTTTGGTCAACCACGTTGTCCATTCTAGGACGCGCAGCCGAGGCACGCCCCCGGCCACCCCGGCACGCCTCCCGCCGCCCGAAAGGGACCGCCATGCCCAGCACCGCCCAGCACTTCCCCGACCTCACCCCCGAGACCGCCCCGCCGGCCGCCCGCCGCCCCCTGGAACAGATCACCCGCAAGCTCGGGTACCTCCCCAGCGCCGCCGCCCGCCTCGCCCACTCCCCCCAACTCCTCGACGGCTTCCTCAAGTTGACCGCGCTCTTCGACGCCACCGAGCTCGATCCGCTGGTCCGCGAAACCGTCGTCCTGACCATCGCCACCCGCAACGGCTGCCACCTCTGCGTCGCCATGCACACCGCCAAGCTCACCCACCTCGACGCCGACCCCGCCCTGATCGCCGCCCTCCGCGCCCAGCAGCCCCTCCCGGACCCCCGCCTGGAAGCCGTCCGACGCTTCGTGCACTCCGCCCTCGACCACACCGGCGCCGTCCCCGAACCCGAGCTCGCCGCCTTCCTCGCCCACGGCTTCACCCGGCGCAACGCCCTGGAGATCGTCCTCGGCATCGGCGCCTACACGCTCTCCACCTTCGCCAACCGCCTCACCGACGCCCCCATCGACCCCCAACTCGCCGCCCACGCCTGACCGCTCCACCTCAGCCGGTACGCTCCCCCGGTGACCGACCGCGGCCTCACCCTCCCCGCACTACGGCACCAACTGGTGACCGCGGTCCTCACCCTGGCCGCCCCCGGCCTCCAGGACGCCGACTTCGACCCCGCCCCGCACCTGGCCGCCCTCCTCACCGACGCCTGCGACGCCACCGCCCCCGTCCCCTGGCTCGGCCACACCCTGCGCACCTCCGAAGAAGCCGCCCTCACCGCCGACCTCGGCACCGCCCTCCGCCACCACCTCGCCGCGCTCCCGCCCGACCCCACCCCCACCGACCACCTCCGGTCCCCCACCTGGCTTCCCATCACCACCACCGCCGCCCACCTCGCCCGCCTCCTCGTCCACAACGACCACGCCGCCACCACCCCTTGACGGCGCGCTACCGTCAGCCGGATGAACAACGACATCGACACCTGGAACCGCTTCGCCGCCCTCCTCCCCGAGCCGGACGCCGAAGACGTCGCCGACTGCTGGCAGATCGGAGAACAGGAAGCCGGCCTCCGCGTCCTCGTCTCCGGCCTCCTCACCCACCAGGTGCCGATCAGTGAAACCGTCCGGGCCCAGCTCTCCGTCCTCGCCGAAATCTGGGGCGAACGCGAGGCCCTCAGCCCCGACCTCCTTCGCTGCCCCGGAGACGGCCGCCCCGCCCCGGTCGCCCTGACCGACCCGCCCTACGAACCCGGCGACGACAACCCCGCCAAACCCGTCCTGGTGCCCTGGATCACCTGCACCGCCTGCGGCCAACTCCTCCTGCGCGCCCACCTCCTGGACGGAGGGCGACACCTCTCCCACCTCGCCGAGTACTACGCGATCGCCTCCCCCGACCGGGCCACCGTCCTGCACACCTTCCCGGCCTACACCGACGCCCCTTTCGACCCCGACGACCCCACCGACCCCGCCGGCACCGCCTTCGCCGCCCTCCTGAACGGGTGCGCGGAACCGCCGAACGGCCACTGACCCCCCGGCCGGACTCCCCCGCCACACCCGTCACTTGGCCCGCGAGTTCACCGACGCCGACGGCCGCCCCTGATTGCCGGACGCCGACCGCACCGGGCCAACTCCGCCCGCCCATCGGCCCACTGGCTGGACACCCCTGGCCGTCAACGCCGTGACGGTACATCATCACTTTCATCGGACCCCACGACCCGAAAGGTGATCGACATGCCCCTGACGTTCCGAAAGCCCCGCCTCAAGGCCGGCCTCCTCGCCCTCACGACCGCGGCAGCCCTGAGCGCCGCCGCCACGCCCAGCGCCCACGCGGCGGGCAACTGCACCCACTACGGGCAGCCGGGGTACGGGCAGGTCTTCACCGACTACAACTACTCGGGCGACTGCTGGGAGTTCCAGATCGGCACCTGGACGGTCTTCCCCGTCCTGGTCAACCACAAGGTCTCCTCGCTCAGGAGCTGGGCCTCCTACTCCGGCCAGCAGGTGAACCTGTCGGGCGACGGCATGACCTTCACCGCAGGCGCGGGCGAGTGGTGGCCGAAGCTGCCCGACTGGTTCAACGACCACGCCAATGCCGCCTACTGACGGTTCGAACGTCCGGGGCAGATGACCGGCCGGCCCATCTGCCCCACCCCTCCTGGACGAGCACGCACTCACGCCGAAAAACCCACCGGCCCCGCCCGTCCCGCCCCGCCCCGCCACCATCGCCCCATGCCCCGCACGCACACGTCTCGGCCCCGGCCCGCGACGTCCATCGGCACCGCAGAGGCTCCGACCCCCAGCCGGCCACCCCCGCCGCCCTTCGCGGGAGCCTCCCCGACCGTTACGTCGGCCACGAGTTCACCGACACCACCGGCCGCGGCGTCCCACTCTTCCGCGCCTACCACTGCTGGCCCGGCCCGCCCGCCCCTCAGAACTCCAGCACCACCCCGACCGCCCCGGCCCCCAATCGCTCGGCGGCCCGCAGCACCCGCACCGGCCCGGCGAACAGCTCCGCGACCGTCCCGCCGCCGTCCTCGTTCCCCATCACCGACAGCCACGCGTCGGCCCGCCCGGCATCCGCTCCCGCCAACAGCCGCTCCACCACCGGCCGTTGCTCCCGCACCCCGGCCGCGTCGAGCGCGAACTCCCCACCCCAGCCCGGCATCCGCTCCACCCCCTCCGGCCCCAGCGCGAACGCCAACGCGTCGAACGGGTACGCCCTCGCCGCGCCGATCGAGCAGCGCTCCTCCTCCGTGCATCCCTCCAGGAGACCCAGCAGCGTCCACCGCAGCTCGTCCGCGCCCTCCGCGCTCCCGCCCCGCCAGCCGTCGAACACCCCCGCCAGCGTCAGCGCATCGTCCCCACGCCACGCCCCGCCGCCCCGCAGCCTCCGCAACCACTCAGTTCGCGCCGCGAGCCGTTCCCGCCACCACACCAGCTCCCCGGCCGCCGTCTCCGGCCGCCGCGCCCAGTGGTCGACCCGCGCCGCCACCTCGTCAGGAACCACCCCGAGCACCCAGTACCCGTGAAAGCCCATGCCCACCACCCTCCCTGACACACCAAAGGGGCCCCGGCCACCACGGCCAGGACCCCTCCCGCCCCTTCCATTCAGCGCCCCGGGCCCTCGCCCTCACCCGGCAGCGCCTCGGGCAGCACGAACTGCGGGTTCTCGATCAGGCCGACCACCGCCCCACTCGGCTCGACCACCGACACCACCCTGATCCCCCCGCCGACCTCCTGCACCGCATCCCGCACCGTCGCCCCCGCGGCCACCACCGACTTCAGCGCCACCTCGACGTCCCTGACCCCCCAGTACGTCACCGGACCGGCCGCCGGATCACCGTTCGGGTCGAGCGCCAACTCGTAGCCCCCGACGTTGAAGCCGACGTAGAACGGCTGGTCGAAGTACGGCTCGATGCCCAGCACCGAGGTCCACCACGCCTTCGCGGCAGCGAGATCCGGCGCGGGGTAGATCACCGTCCGAAGACCAAGGAACATGTCAACACCCTTTCCCAGCATCACAGTTCTTCCGTGCGCGAGCCTACGACCCCGGTCCGACAACCCGCCCCACCACGCCGCCGGCCCAGCTGGGGCACCACTCCCACCGCCGGCCCCGCCAACTCCCCCGGCCGCCCCCGCCACCGGTGCGTGCCTGGGCTGCCGCCTCGCCCGCACTGACGACCCGGATCTGGCTACGCTCACCAGCATGTCCACCTCCGCGCTGTCCTTTGGTGCCGCTGCCCGCCTGTACGACTCGATCCGGCCCACCTACCCGGTGCGGGCGGCCGCCTGGGCCATCGGCTCCGAGCCGCTGCGCGTCCTGGATCTGGGGGCGGGCACCGGGCTACTGACCGGTGTGTTGCGCGCCGTCGGCCACGAGGTGATCGCAGTCGAACCCGACGAGCAGATGCGCGCCGTGGCCGCCGAACGCCACCCGGGCACGCCGGTCCTGGCCGGCAGCGCCGAGAACATCCCGTTGCCGGACGAATCCGTCGACGCCGTCGTAGTCGGGCAGGCATACCACTGGTTCACTCCGCAGGACGCCCTGCCGCAGATCCACCGGGTGCTGCGCAAGGACGGCGTCTTCGCTGCGATGTGGAACATTCGCGACGATCGGACCCCGTGGGTGGCCGCGCTTTCCGCCATCGTCGGCAACGAGGGATACGGCCTGGAAAACGCCTGGCAGTACGGCCCGGTGACGCCCTGGTTCACCGAACCCGAACGCGGCTTCATCGAACACACCGTGACCGTCCCAACGAACCGGCTGATCGACCTGGTGCGGTCCCGCTCCTCCTACCTGACCGCCGACGCCGCCGAGCAGGCCCGCTTGGACCGGAAGATCGGCGAGTTGGCCGCGACCGACCCGGCCCTGGCCGACCGCGACAGCGTTGACATGCCCTACCGGACCTGCGTCTACCGGATGCGGCGGGTCTGAGACCACCGACGCCGTCACCGACGTCGAAGCCCTGGTCCCGACCGCCAAAATCAGCCGCCCGCCCGGTAACCCCGCCCCGAACCCATTTCGCCCCCGGCAGCTCGGACCAAAATTCCCCGGAAACGCGAAGAAGCCCCCTGACTTCCCGTCAGGGGGCTTCTCCAGAAGAATTGTTCGGCGGCGTCCTACTCTCCCACAGGGTCCCCCCTGCAGTACCATCGGCGCTGTGAGGCTTAGCTTCCGGGTTCGGAATGTAACCGGGC